>PLXP01000254.1 GCA_003151435.1 Acidobacteriaceae bacterium | reverse complement strand
TCATCAAGATCAAGACCATGACCTCAGCGGAGATTCAGTTGAATCCCGCATTGGAGGCCGCGGGCATTCACGCCATAGAGACCGACCTCGCCGAACTCATCCTGCAACTTGGTGACGATGAGCCATCACACATTGTGGTACCTGCGCTGCACGTGGGACGCAGCCAGGTGCGCGAGATCTTTGCGCGGCGCATGGGCTTGAAAGATCTGAGCGACGATCCGCAGGCACTGACCTACGCGGCGCGTACCTACCTGCGGCAGAAGTTTCTTAGCGTGCCCACGGCGATTAGCGGCGCCAACTTTCTGATTGCGGAAACGGGCGCGGTTTCAGTCGTGGAGTCGGAAGGCAACGGGCGCATGTGCCTTACGCTGCCGCGCACCATGATTACGCTGGCAGGCATCGAGAAGGTGCTGCCGCGCTTTCAGGATCTGGAAGTGATGCTGCAAGTGCTAGCGCGTTCGGCTACCGGCGAGCGCATGAATCCATACACTTCTCTGTGGACCGGCGTCACGCCCGGCGATGGACCGCAGCGCTTTTACGTGGTGCTGCTCGACAACGGTCGCTCGTCGATCCTCGCGCACCGCAAGGAACGCCAGACGCTGAAATGCATTCGCTGCGCTGCATGCATCAACACGTGCCCGGTGTACCGGCAGACGGGCGGCCACGCTTACGGCTCCGTTTATCCTGGTCCCATCGGCGCCATTCTCACGCCGCAACTGATGCACATGGAGTTTGCGCAATCGCTGCCTTACGCTTCATCGCTGTGCGGAGCGTGCTACGAAGTTTGCCCGGTGAAGATTAACATTCCTGAAGTCCTGATCGAGTTGCGCGCACAGGTGGTGAATCAGCAGCGAGAGCAAGACAGCCGCTTCTTCGATCCGATGTATCTCGGAATGAGAATGGCCAACAGCGTCTTTGCCAGCGCGGGAAGGTTTCGCGCGGCGCAGCGGCTGGGCCGAATCGCACTGCGGCCGTTCACGGGCAAGGACGGCTGGATTCGCAGCCTCCCCGGCCTGGGCGCGCGCTGGACCATGACGCGCGATCTGCGCGGGCTGCCCGACCAGACCTTCCGCGAATGGTGGGCGGCGCGCGGCAAGGAGGGGCAATGAGCACTGTTGCATCTTCGCGACAATCAATTCTGGCTCGTATTCGCGCGGCCACTCTGGATGCGTCGAAACACGATGCGAGCGCCTACGCGGAACTGCCCAGGCATTACATTCGGGCAGGCAGCCGCAGTGCAGACGAGCGCCTGGCGCTGATGATTGAGCGGCTGCGCGAATACGAGGCTGAAGTAGCGGAAACGACGCCGGTTGCACTCGCGGGCACCATTGCGGATCAGCTGACGGCGAGCGGCCGCCACTCGTTTGTTGTTCCTGCTGGATTGCCCACAGCATGGCTCGCCGCCGGCTTCGAGTGGAAGATCGACCGCGGGCTCACGACTGCCGAGATCGAACAGGCAGAAGGAGCGGTAACCGCTTCATCCTGCGGCGTTGCCGACTCCGGCACCATCGTCCTCCATCACTCCGCGGACGAAGGACGCCGCGCGATCACTTTGCTGCCGGACTGGCATCTCTGCATCCTGCGCGCCAGCCAGGTGGTGGAAACGCTGCCCGAGTATTTCGATCGTTGTGCCGAACCCCCAAAACTTGCAACGTATGTCTCCGGCCCGAGCGCCACGGCCGATATTGAAATGACGCGCATCAAGGGCGTGCATGGACCGCGCTTCCTGCATGTAATCCTGGTGCGCGATGATGATAAAGACCGGGCCGGATGATTCAGCCCGCAGAGAATTGGCAGGCACATATGAAGCTTTCAGAATCCGCAGCCTTTGACGTCGCAGAAAAGTCCCTGGACGCATTCAAGATCGAGATCCCATCGTGGGGATTCGCGAACACGGGCACGCGCTTTGGGAAATTTGTGCAGCCGGGCGCGGCCTCCACCATTGAGGAGAAATTCGCCGATGCGGCCGAAGTGAACCGGCTGACGGGATCCACACCCACGCTGGCGCTGCATGTACTGTGGGATCTGCCAAACGGAGCCGCCGACGTGGCCACGATACGCGATCTGGAGCGCCGGTTCGGTGTGCGCGCGGGCTCCATCAATCCCAATCTCTTTCAGGATCAAGAATACAAATTCGGCTCGCTCTGTAACCCGTCAGAAGACGTACGACAACAGGCGCTGGCGCATGTGCTGGATTCGATCGACATTGCGAAGAAGCTTGGCTCGCGCGATCTGTCGCTGTGGCTGCCCGATGGCTCGAACTATCCCGGGACGCAGAGCATCCGCAAGCGCATCGGTTGGCTTGAAGAAGCGCTGCGCACGGTGCACCAGCATCTCGCGCCCGGGCAGCGATTGCTGATCGAGTACAAGCCATTCGAGCCTGCCTTCTATCACACCGACATCGCGGATTGGGGCATGTCGTCGCACCTGGCGCGCTCAGCCGGCGACCAGGCGTGCGTGCTGGTGGACACAGGCCATCACTACGCCTCGCAGAACATCGAGCAGATTGTGGCATGGCTGCTGCACACCGGCCTACTGGGCGGATTTCACTTCAACGATCGACGCTATGCCGACGACGACCTTACGCTCGGATCGATCGATCCCTACCAAGTGTTCCGCATCTTCCACGAGATTCACGCCGCATCTACTGACGGCTTGCCGCTTGACATCGCCTTCATGATTGACCAGAGCCACAACCTGAAGGGCAAGATCGAGGCAACGGTGCAGACCATCGTAACCGCGCAGGAGATCTGGCTGAAGGCTGCGCTGGTGGATCGCGAACAACTCGCTGCGCATCAGCAATCGTGCGACCTGGTCGCAGCGGAAGAGCTGTTCCGCGGCTCTTTCTGGCGCGACGTTCGGCCACTTGCGGCAGCGTGGAGAGAGACGCGCGGTCTTGCCGCCGATCCGCTTGCAGCCCTGCGCGACAGCGGCTATGTGGAGCGCATCTCCCGCGAGCGCGCCGCTCGCAGTTCCTCTGTCAGCAGCTACGCATGAAAACAGTTCGCACAACAGAATTGGTTTCTGAACTCATTTTCCCCGAACTATAAGGTGCAATCGAATGACACAATCGAATGTCGCTTCCCCCACGTTGAAGTTCCTCGAAGACCGCTGGGATTCCGCAATGGCCGCCACGCTCGACGAGCCGGAACTGCTGCGCTATCGCTCCAATCTGCTGGGCTCTGACCTGCGCATCACCAACTTTGCAGGCGGCAACACCAGTTCAAAAATCATGGACGTCGATCCGCTAACCGGAGAACCCGTTGAAGTACTGTGGGTGAAGGGTTCCGGTGGCGATCTGGGCAGCATTCGCCGCACTGGTTTCGCAACGCTATACCAGGAGAAACTGCTTGCTCTCGAACGCAGCTATCGAGGTGTCGCAACCGAAGACGACATGGTGGCGATGTATCCGCTGTGCACGTTTCGCAACAATCCAGTAGCGGCCTCCATCGATACGCCTCTTCATGGCTTTCTTCCCTTCCGGCATGTCGATCACCTGCATCCCGATTGGGGTATCGCGCTGGCCGCGTCGGGCAACGGCAAAGCCAAGATGGATGAATTTAATCGCGAGTTCGGCCACGCGCTCATTTGGGTGCCGTGGCAGCGACCAGGATTTGAACTCGGGCTGATGATGCGGCGAGCGGTGGCTGAGAATCCAGGTTGCGATGGCATTGTGCTGGGAGGCCACGGGCTGTTCACGTGGGGAAAGACGCAGCGTGAGTGCTACCTGAACACCCTCTCCGTCATCGACCAGATCGGCCAATTCATTGAGCGCCACGGCCTCACGAAGGGCTCTACACGATTTGGCGGCGTGGCCGTTGCTGCGCGTCCGGATCGCAAGGAAATCGCAATCGCAATCGCACCCTATTTGCGCGGAAAAGTGAGCACACAGAATCGATGGATCGCAAGCTTCAGCGATGCCGAGGATGTGCTGCAGTTTGTGAATGCGACGCACGCGAAGGAGCTTGCGTTTCTGGGCACAAGTTGTCCCGATCACTTCATCCGCACGAAGATTCGCCCGCTGTTTGTGCCTTGGGCTGCTGACGACAGTATGGACGCCCTCAAGAAGCAGATTGAACTTTCGTTGGCCGAATATCGCGATCAGTACCGCGACTATTATCACCAATTCGCAACCGCCGACTCACCCGCCCTTCGCGACGCCAGTCCCACCGTGGTGCTGATTCCCGGCCTCGGCATGTTCAGCTTCGGCAAAAACAAGACCGAGGCGCGCGTCGTCGGCGAGTTTTATACCAACGCCATTCATGTGATGGAAGGCGCGAGCCTGTTGGCCGATGGGGACATTTCGGGAACCTTGCCGCAGTGTGGCGAGGGCATGGACCCCGCCAGCTTCAAGGTCTGCATGAACTACGTTGCGCTGCCGCCCCTCGAAGCTTTCCGCATCGAATACTGGGCGATGGAAGAAGCGAAACTGCGCCGCCAGCCGCCGGAGAAAGAGTTGAGCCGCCGCATCGCCCTCGTCGTGGGTGGAGGTAGCGGGATTGGCCGCGAAGTGGCTCTGCTGGCGGCGGCGCGGGGAGCCCACGTGATGGTGGCGGACCGCGATGAGGCTGCCGCCTCGCGCGTGGCCGATGAGTTGAAGGCTGTCACGTCGAAAGAATTCGTCGCATCGACGCCGATGGACATTCGCAGCCGCGACGCGATTGGCGCGGCGCTCAGGGCAACAGTTGCGGCGTTTGGCGGAGTCGATATTCTCATCAACACGGCCGCAATGTTCCCCTCCTCGGCGGACGGCGTAATCAGCGAAGCGACGTGGGCCACCACGCTCGATGTGAATGTCACGGCAAACTACCTGCTCGCTGACGAGGCCGCGAAGCTCTTCACAGAACAGGGACTGGATGGCTCCATTGTGCTCACCAGTTCCGCCAACGCGGTGGTCTCAAAGCGCGGCAGCGAAGCGTATGACGTGAGCAAGGCAGCGGTTTCGCACCTGGTGCGCGAACTGGCCGTGGGCCTTGCGCCCAGGGTGCGCGTAAACGGCATCAGCCCTGCCACCGTGGTGAAGGGTTCCACGATGTTTCCCCGCGATCGAGTGCGCGCGTCACTCGCAAAGTACAACGTCGCGTTTGATGAGTCGATGAGCGATGAGGAACTGCGTGGCCTGTTGGCGGGTTTCTATGCCAAGCGTACGCTGACGCATCAGCCCATCGATCCCGCGGACTGCGCCGAGGCGATTCTCTTTTTGGCCAGCCCGCGTTCGCGCTGCACGACCGGCCACCTCATTCCGGTCGACGGCGGATTGCCCGACGCATTTTTGCGGTGAACGTGAACTTAGTCGACACGAACGCGGAACGGGCCCGGATCGCCATCGATCTGGGCGCCGAAAGCTGCCGAGTTTCTCTGCTTCGCTGGCGCAACGGCGAGCCCTCAGTCGAACTCATCCAGCGCATCGCAAACGGCCCGGTGGAGCGAGGGGCATCGCTTCACTGGCCGCTTCAAACCATTCTCTCCGGCATCGACGAGGGTCTGCGCAAGGCCGCGCTATCTGCAACGGAAGCCATCGCCTCCATCGCGGTGGATGGGTGGGCCGTGGACTATGTGCGCCTCGCTGCGGATGGGCTGCCTCTGCGTGATCCCTTCTGCTATCGCGACGAACGAACGATCTCCGCGAAAGAGTCAGCCGATTTAATCGCGCCGCCGGAGATGCTCTTCCGCCGCACCGGGGCACAGCCTCTGCGCATCAACACGCTTTATCAATTGCTGGCCGATGCAGCGTCAGGAGTCGATGTGCGCGCACCGTGGGTCTGCTTGCCTGAGTATGTGCTGCACTGGCTTGGCGGCCAGCGCGTGGCCGAATACACCAATGCGACGCACACCGGCCTGGTGGATCTTGACACCGGAGAATGGTCGCGAGAACTTTTTGAACTCTGCGCATTCCCATGGAAGCCGCGCCCCCCATCGTTCCGGCAGGTACTGTGATTGGCCGGCTGCAAGGCCCACTCACCGCACTCGACGCATTCCGCGATACCGCATTGATTGCACCCGCTTGTCACGACACAGCGTCGGCCATTGCCGCCATCGGTGCGGACCTGAGCAACAGCGCCTATATCTGCTCAGGGACGTGGTCGCTGGTGGGCACTGTTGTTGACACGCCGATTACCAGCCGCGCCGCGATGAATGCGCGTTTCACCAACCAGGCCGCGGCCGCAGAGGGGTTCTGTTGCCACACAAACGTAAACGGAATGTGGCTATTGAAGCAGTGCATGGAAGGCTGGAGCGGCGCAGGGCGCACGTGGACCATTGAAGATCTGATTGCGCAAGTAGGCGCATGTGCGGCGATTCCTGGCGTAATCGACGTCGATGCCGAGCCGCTGCTTCTGGCCGGGGATATGCCCGCACGCATCAATCGGCAACTCAAGTTCCGCGGGCTCGCGATCATCAGCGACAAGCCTGGCAACGAGGCGGTATTTGCGCGCGTCATATTTGAGAGCCTGGCGCGGCGCTACGCCGATGCCCTGCGCAGTCTCGAGTTCTTAGTGAATCGCAAGTTCACGCGCATCCACATCCTCGGCGGAGGCAGCCGCAACAGGCTTCTCACTTTGCTCACGCACGGCACGACTGGCCTGCAAATCGACTCGGGAGAAGTGGAAAGCTCGACCATTGGCAACTTCGCGGTGCAGCTTGCAGCGGCCGAGGGCGAGAGCGGCCGCCTCAGTGCGGAAGCAGTTCGGCAATGGGCCTCGCGCCTGTGTGAAAAGAGCCAACGGCCTCAAGCTAAAACCGCGACTCCGCCTACAGCCTGATCGATTCGACTTAGCGCTTCCGTTGGCAATGTGATTCCGATGGCGCGCACATTGTCCACGATCTGCTCCGGGCGTGAAGCACCGATGATTGCCGACGCAACTTCAGGCCGGCGCAAGACCCACGCCAACGCCATCTGCGCCATGCTGATGCCAAGATCAGCGGCAACCGGCTTGAGCTGATCGACGGCCTTCAGCAGATGGTCCGAACGATAATGGCGACCGGCCGTCTCCATGAACGCATTCATCTCCTCGCTCGCAGCGCGGCTTCCCGCCGGAGGCGGCTGCCCGGGCGCATACTTTCCGGTCAGCACTCCGTGTGCCAGTGGCGAGAACGCCAGGTTACCAATGCCGTGCCTCACACAAGCTGCAAACACGTTCGTCTCCGGCTTGCGCCACAGCATGGAGTACTGTGGTTGACTCGATGTGAACGGAGTAAGTTCCTTCGCGCCGGTGATCTTGGCAGCGGCGTTGATCTGCTCCGCGGTCCACTCGCTGAAACCGATGGCCCGCACTTTGCCCGCATGCACAGCACGATCGAGGGCTTCGAGAGTTTCCTCAAGCGGCGTCTCCACGTCGAAACGATGGCACTGGTAGAGGTCGATTGTTTCAAGTCCAAGGCGCTGCAAGGAGCGATGCAACTGTTTCTCAATTTGCGCGGCTGAAAGGCCACGGTCCGGCTGATCGCCCACAGGAAAGAAAAGCTTAGTAGCGACGAGGTAGCTATCCCGCGGATAGCCCTTGAGCGCCTCACCCAACACGCGCTCGGCCTCGCCGCCACCATATTGGTTGGCGGTGTCGAAGAGTGTGATGCCACAATCGATCGCGGCATGAATGCAGCGGATTGCTTGACTTCGGTCAATGCCGCCGGCCACCGTCAGCCAGGTGCCGAAACTTAATTCTGAAACTTCCAACGGGCCGTTGCCCAAACGGCGGTAGCGCATCTGGTTCCCTTCTCGTTTTATTTTGCGGCAGGCTCTCGCTTCTGAATTCCTGCGCCTACCGGACCCTGGTGATCGAGTTTTGCATTCAGCCACTCAGTCATGTCCACTTCCCAGTCTGGCACGCTGGGCAGCTTGTACCAGCCGCCTGTTCCGTGCATTCCACCGGGGATACGAATCACGGTGGAAGATACGCCGACACGGCGCAATGCGGCGTCAAGATTTGTGGCTTCAGAGAAGGGAATGTACTCGTCCTTGTCGCCGAGGATCTGCAGGAAGGCCGGAGCGTCTTTGGTGACGTAGGTGATGGGCGATGCCGCGCGCAGAGCATCAGCTTCTCCCTTCTCCTTGATGAGTGGATCGAGAAGCGCATGCACGTTAGCGTTCAGCGGCACAGTCGCAAAGCTGCTCTGTGCAAACAGAGTTACAACAGCTTGCACCTTCGCGCTCTCGCGATCCACGGGATCGGGAGCGCGCGGATCGCCGGCAGCATTGAGCAGGCCCACCATGTTGCTGAGAAAGCCGCCAGCCGAGCCGCCCACGAGAGCGATCTTATTAGGGTCGGCGTTCCACTGCTTGGCATTGTGGCGCAGATAGCGAATGGCCCGCTCCACGTCGTACACCATGTAGGGATACGGATACCTGGGCGCGAGCCTGTAGTTGATGGCGAACACGGCGTACCCGGCAGGCGCGAGAAAATCCGCGCAGTAAGCCTCGCTGCCATTCCTGTTAATGCCGCCAATGTACCCGCCACCATGAATGATGATCGCGATGGGAGGAACGCCGGCACCCGCGGGAGCATAGTAGTCCATGGTCAGTTGCTGGCCATCGGCCCCACCATAGACCAGGCCTTCCGCAGTGGGCACCCTGGTGGATGCCGCGAGGGCGGCTGGCAGCGTGAACAGCGCAATAACGGCAAGGATGATGTTTTCGCGATTCAATTTCAAGGTGCTGGCTCCTGACAGAATGGTTGCACAACAAGATCGCAAGAATGCGGATCGACCAAAGGCGATGAACTTAGTTCAGCGCCTGAACCGATCCCTTGCCGACAAGTTGCTCGACGCGCTCTACCCAGCCTTTATCGGCCGCAACGCTCATCTGCTCAGGCTCGAGGATCACCGCGTACTCGCCCTTCTTTTCGAGGTGCAACATCACCCTTCCCGGTCCGGGAGCGGCATCTGCGGCGCTTCTCAACCCCGCAAACATCTCCTCAGTCGCGCGGTCGAGGTTGATGCGAATGCGCACCCCTGCGGGGAGTTTGATCTGCACGTCTTCAAGCGCCTGGATGTTGCTGATGGAGATCTTTGGCGCGGCATCTTCTTCGCCCATCAGCATGCCGCGAATCAAGACCGGTGCTTCCATCTTCAGGTGCTCGCAGAGGCGGTCGTATTCTCGCGAAAAACAGATGAGATCGATCTTGCCGCTTGCATCTTCAAGCGACGCTTGCGCATACAGCTTTTGATCTTTCTTACTCTTCTGCACGCGCAACCCCTGCATGATGCCGGCAACCTGGATTTCGTCGGCGGGGTCTGCCTGCTGGCCCCAGCGACGCTCAGGAGGCTTGCGTTCCAGAGCTTCAGACACGGAAATCACGTCGCTGAGATTGCGCAGTTTCTCGGCGTACTTATCCAGCGGGTGGCCGGAGACAAAAAAGCCCAGCACCTCTTTTTCGTTGGACAGGCGCACGCTTTCTTCCCAATCGGCGATGGATGGCAGGTCATCTGCGCTGCGGCCATGCGCGGGCGTTGCATCGAACAATCCAAAGAGACCGCTCTGTCCGTGTTCTGCATCTCTCTGCGCCTTTTGCGCACGCTCCATCGCCTTATCGATTGCTCCGCACAGTGCAGCACGCGTGCCGAGCGAGTCCAGCGCGCCGGCCTTGATGAGCGACTCGATCACACGCTTGTTCATTACACGCAGATCGACCTTTTCGCAGAACTCCCAGAAGCTTGAGAAGCGCCCCTTCAACTCCTCCCGCGCGCTAATGATGGACTCAATCGCATTGCCGCCGACGTTCTTGATCGCTGCGAGCCCAAACCGAATCTCATCGCCATGCGGCGTGAACTGCGCGCCGGAGATTTGCACATCGGGCGGCACTACGCTGATGCCCATCTCTTTGCACTCGCTGATGTACTTCACAACATTTTCCGGCTTTGATGTTTCAGACGTGAGGAGCGCCGCCATGAACTCCACCGGATAGTGTGTCTTCAAATAGGCCGTCTGGTACGACACCAGCCCGTAGGCCGCGGAGTGCGACTTGTTAAAGCCATAGCCGGCGAACTTCTCCATCTGGTCGAAGATCTCGCCCGCAATTCCCTTCGGGTGTCCGAGGGCTGCCGCGCCGCTCATGAAGCGGGCGCGCTGCTTGGCCATCTCATCCGCATCCTTTTTGCCCATCGCGCGACGCAGCAGGTCGGCTTCACCCAGTGAATAGCTCGCCAGCACGTTGGCGATCTGCATCACCTGTTCCTGATAGACGATGACGCCGAGTGTCTCTTTCAAGATTCCTTCGAGCTCCGGCAGCATATATTCAACCTTGCGCCGCCCCCACTTGCGCTCGATAAAGTCGTCTGTCATGCCGCCCTGAATCGGACCCGGGCGAAAGAGCGCCGTCAATGCAGTCAGATCTTCAAGTCGGTCGGGCTTGTAGCGTCGCAGCATGTCGCGCATGCCGTTCGATTCGAACTGGAACACGCCTGACGTCAGCGCCGCATGGAACACTTTCTTGAAAGTCTCTTCGTCGTCCAGCGGAATGTTTTCAATGTCAACTTTTTCGCCGCGGTTCCGCTGGATCAGCTTCAGGCAGTCTTCAATGACGGTGAGCGTAGTGAGCCCGAGGAAGTCCATCTTCAGCAGGCCCATCTTTTCGACCGCCTTCATGTCGTAGGCGGTTACGATTTCGTCGTTCTTGGTCCGCGCGACGGGCACCAGTTCGGTAAGCGGCCGCGGCGCGATCACCACGGCGGAAGCATGCACGCCCGAACCGCGCACCAGGCCTTCGAGCTTCTTCGCGGTGTCGATCAGTTCGCGGATCTGCGTTTCGTTGTCGTAGATCTTGCGCAGATCGGGTACATCTTCGAGCGCCTTGTCGATGGTCATGCCGACAGTTGCAGGAATCAGCTTGGCGATGCGGTCCACGTCGCCATAGGGCATATCGAGTGCGCGGCCGCAATCTTTGATGGCAGCCTTGGCAGCCATGGTGTTGAAGGTGATGATCTGCGCCACCTGTTCGCGGCCGTACTTTCGCGTGACGTATTCGATGACTTCGCCGCGACGGTTCATGCAGAAATCGACGTCGATATCAGGCATGGACACGCGCTCAGGATTGAGGAAGCGCTCGAACAGCAACACGTTCTGCATGGGATCGATGTTTGTGATCTCCATGCTGTAGGCCACCAGGGAACCGGCGCCCGATCCACGTCCCGGGCCAACGGGAATGCCATGATCGCGGGCGTACTTGATGAAGTCCCACACGATGAGGAAGTAGCCGGGGTACTTCATCTGCCGGATAATGCCGATCTCGTAATTCAGCCGCGCCTCGTACTCATGCACCGGCGTTCGCAGCTGCCCGCGCGCCTCCAGATTTCGAATCGCTGTATCAAGGCGCTTCTTGAACCCCTCGCGGCACACCTGTTCAAAATACGTATCGATCGTGTGTTCCGGTGGAACCGCAAATTCAGGGAATGGATTCTCGACCGGGTGCATCTTGAAGTTGCAGCGTTCGGCAATCTCCATGGTGCGCGCCAGCACAGCGGGAGAATCGGGAAAGAGGCGCTCCATCTCGTCACCGCTCTTGACGAAAAACTGATCTGAGTCGAACTTGAAGCGTTTCGCGTCGTGCACCTTGGAGCCAGTTTGCACGCAGAGCATCACGTCGTGCGCATGCGAATCCTCACCGCAAAGGTAGTGCGAGTCGTTGGTCGCGATGAGCGGAATGCCGAGTTCCTTTTCCATCCGGAAGAGGTCATTCTGGATCTTGCGCTCCGCCTCCAGGCCCTGGTCCTGAATTTCGAGATAGAAGTTGCCGCGGCCGAAGATGTCCTGATATTCGAGAGCCACCGATCTGGCCTTGTCGTAGTGGCCTGCGGTGAGTTCCTCGCACAGCTCCCCGCTCAAACATCCCGACGACCCGATCAGCCCCTTGGAGTGTTCGGCGAGGTAGCGCTTGCTGATGCGGGGCTTGCGATAGAAGCCGTGCAGCGATGCCTCCGAGGTGATGCGGATCAGGTTGCGATAGCCTTCTTCGTTTTCGGCCAGCACCAGCAGGTGGTTGTAGTCGTCGCCCTGCGCCGGGGCGCGGTGGTCCTCGTTTTTACACACGTAGAGTTCGCACCCGAGGATGGGCTTGATTCCCTTTTCCTTGGCGGCATTGAAAAAATGGACGGCTCCGTAGATATTTCCGTGGTCAGTCATCGCGACCGATTTCTGGCCCAGCGCCGCGACGCGATCTACCAGTTTTTTAACGTCGCAAGCGCCGTCGAGGAGGGAGTATTCGGTGTGCAGATGGAGATGGGTGAATTCGGCCATGGCTAGTTTCGATTCTAGCCTTCATACCGTCGCCCCAACCCTTTCTCCTTCGCTGGAGCCGTGATCCACTGAGGAAAAGTGGGCCGAAACCACCGTTGACCCGGTCTCGGATTTCCGGGTACGGTCGTCCCCACTCCTCTTCGTATGTGCGTGAGATACAGCTAATTACCATTTGAATGCGTGACGCTTTTCGGTGATTGCGTTGCGGCGGATTTTCGTGCATCGTTGACCTCAAGAAGCCTTCTTGAGAGCTGGGTCCTGGGGAAATGACTATCAACCTGCATCGCCTGCGCACCGCCGTTCTCTTCATTGCTGGAACCGTATCGGCTGCCGCGCAGAGTCCATCCGCCTCGTTCGCTGCACTCCAGCAAGCGCCGCCGTCGCTGCCTTCCGTTCCCGTGACTTCCGCAGTCCAGCCGGATACGGTGACCCTTGCGGCTGCACCTGCGGTACAGCAACTGCTTGATTTCAGGGACTCCGACGTTAAGTTCGATCTCGGTCGCCTGATGGACACGCTGCGCGACCGCAGGCATGAAGGATGGGTTCTGGCGGCTTATCCTGACCCGAAGACCAGCCGGGCACTGATCGGCGCCGGGTTCAGCCTCGATCTGCCGGCACGGGAGCACCCACAGCGCGACCGGCTCAATCCTCATTCGTTCCTTGAGCCGTCGTCGGCCGAGCTTTGGCAGGCCGCGGGTTTGGATCCGGATCGCCTGCAGCGGATTCTTGCGCGGTATGACGAGCGTATGGCGACTTGGAACAAGAAGAAATTCCGCAAAGAGATCAAGTCCCTCAATCCCGATATCAGCGATGACGATGCGACGCAACTGCTGCGCATCTCCGCCATACAGGCCATCTACAACGCCAGAGCCTATTGCCGCAACTTCGATTCGCTGACCGCCTCCCAGCAGATGGCCATGAGCCAGTTGGTTTACCAGATGGGAGTCAACCTGGAGGAATTCAGTCAGTTCCTCGGTTTGATCAATCGCGACACGGACGGCCCATCCGTGGTGAACAAGACCGCCAACGACGATGCGGGATACTGGAAGGCCGTGCAGCTGAGTCTCACGCAGAGCCAGTGGGCCAGGCTCTATCGCGGCCGTGCGACGTCGGTAATTGCCATGCTCGATCCGCAATATCCCGATGCTCCTGTGACGGCGGAACACCGCGTAGGTGCAATTCTTCGCCCTGCTGTCGTGCATCGGCGCGGCGGCCGGCATGTGGCCTCGCTGCGAGCCGCCTCGTACACCAGGCACCACAGCGTAAGGAGCCGCAGGGCGGCCCGCGCTAGGAAGCAGTAACGGAAAGTCGCCACCGGCGGACTCGTATTCCACTGTTGTTGGGACCTCGGCAACGCGTCGGATTATACTGACGCCAAGCCTATGCGGACCCGCGTTCTGATTGCATCCATGCTCTTCGTCGTTCCGGCCATGCTGTGCGGCCAGACTCCAGCCAAGCCTTCCACCCCCAGGCCCTCCTCAAAAATGACCGCCAAACCTTCCCCTGAAGCCGTGCACCGCTCCGCCATCGTGATCGATACCCACGCCGACACCCCGCAGCGCTTTGTCGATGAAAACTTCGACATGGGCGATCCGCTGCGCGGCGGCAATTTCAACCTGGAGTCGATCCACAAGGGAAATCTGGGAGC
Source organism: Acidobacteriaceae bacterium (assembly GCA_003151435.1). Taxonomy (GTDB): domain Bacteria; phylum Acidobacteriota; class Terriglobia; order Terriglobales; family Acidobacteriaceae; genus Telmatobacter. The sequence continues at coordinate 37,104 of PLXP01000254.1, read as the reverse complement.
GGAGTTCTTTTCCATCTGGGTGGAGCCCACGCTTTACAAAGGCCAGTATGCGCGGCGCACGCTGGTGCTGATCGACGCGGTGAAGCAGCAGGTGGCCAAGCATCCTGACCAGATAATGTTTGTTACGTCGCCTGAGGGCATAGAGTTTGCCCACCGCGAGCACAAGTTTGCCGCGCTCATGGGCATTGAGGGCGGGCACTCCATTGAGGACTCGCTCGCACTGCTGCGGCAGTACTATGCGCTCGGCGTGCGTTACATGACGCTCACCTGGTCCAATTCCAATGGCTGGGCCGACAGCTCCGGAGACATCGACAACGCGTCCATCCCCCACACCAAGGAGGGGCTGACCGAGTTCGGCAAAGACGTGGTCTACGAGATGAACCGCCTCGGCATGATGGTCGATATCTCGCACGTCTCCGATCGCACCTTCTTTCGTACGCTCAACATCAGCCGAGCGCCGGTCATCGCCTCGCACTCGGGCGCGCGGGCATTGTGCGATGCCCCGCGCAACATGACGGACGATATGCTGCGTGCGGTGGCCAACTACGGCGGCGGACCCAACTCCAAGGGCGGCGTGGTGCAGGTCAATTTCTACTCGGCGTTTGTATCGCAGGCCTACCGCGATGCGCAGAAGGCGCAGAAGCCCGAGGTGGACAAGGCGGTTCAGAATCTGAAGGACAAGGACAAGGCCGAAGGCAGACAGCTCAACTACGAAGATATTTCTAAGGTGGAGCGGCAATTTGCGGACCGCATTCCGCGCCCGCCGTTGTCAGCGCTGATCGATCAGATCGACCACATCGCCAAGGTTGCCGGAGTGGATCACGTGGGCCTCGGCTCCGACTTCGACGGCGTGGATGGCCAGTTGCCTGAAGGCCTGGACTCCCCAGCCGACCTGCCCAAAATCACGGCTGCGCTTATCGAGCGCGGCTACTCCGCCGAAGACTGCCGCAAGATTCTGGGTGGAAACCTGCTGCGCGTCTTCCGCGAAGTGGAGCAGGTGTCGAAAGAACTGCAGGCGGAGAACCGGCCGCGAATCACGGATAAGCAACCGTTTGATAAGCCGCAGAAGTAGGAGCGAGGCGTGACAGTTTGCGATGATTGCTTCTGGGAGTTCGTTCATCCGCTGTTCCATGAATTGATGGACAAAAACGAACGGTTTGAAGAGCAGTATGGCTCGCACGCCCAGTACGACTGGGATGATGAGGCGGTTACGCTCACCTTCTCAGATCCGATTCTGCCCACGGTACGAATCGACGTGACGGTAGTGGGCTCTACCGAGGGAGATTCCTGGGAATGGAGTTGGGCTAACGCAAATTATGAAGATCGATCAAAACTAGGCATCGAAAGGGTTCGTCAGTTTGGAGAGGCGAATGGATATGAGAAGCTCACTTCTGCATTCCTGAACGCGGACGAGGACACTGGTTGGGAAATGACCGCGGTTGCAGCACACCTCCTAGACGCCCTTGGTGCCTATCGGTTTCCTACCGACGCAGGCCATTGCTATCTCATCTATAAAACAATCCAGCAAATCTCGATGACGAATTGAGGGCGTCGCGGTATAGTGGCACCCATGAAACTTGTGCCCCTCGCGCTTGCTCTCTTCTTCCTGCCGGTTGCCGCCAACGCTGAACAGGGCGCCGAACCGAGGTGCCAAGCTTAACGAGCAATGGCGGCAAACGTACGCTGGAATCGCCTGATTTCAAGAACGGTATCGCCTTGCGACTGATGCGGGTCCAGTAGTGATTACACCGATGCGAGTTGCAAGAAGCTCCACGATCACGTTGCTGCATTCATCCGGCGTTCGCAGGCCGCGGACAAATTGAGGCAACGTGGGTGCACCGCGTAGGCACGAACTAGACCGGATGCGATCGGGCCTTTCCAGCCCGATTGCACTCTCAATTCGGCGGTGAGCGTAGTTCCGAGCCTCGTCCCGCAGCGAGGGACTTGCTGTAGACTTCAGCCGAACGGCTACGGCCATAGTAATTCTCCTGCCGTCCCGCCAAGTGGTAGCCATGCGCGCGGTACAGGCGGATAGCCGCGTCATTCTGCGCGTCCACGTGAAGCCAAATCTCAGCCACTTCCACAGCCTGCGCGGAACTCTCGATGCGTCGCAGCAACTCATCGCCTACGCCGCGGCGACGCTGGGAGGGGGCAACCTCGATAGTTTGAATGTAAGCGACGGCCTCCCCTGATTCGACCTTCCACTCGACCACGGCAAATCCTGCCATGCGAGCCTCTTCTTCCGCAATCCAGGTCGCAGTATGCGCACCGTCGATGAGGCGCCGCATATATCGGCGGTCAAAACGAAGAGGCGGCTGGAAACACTCTTCCTCAATCGCGTAGAGCTGCGCAAAATCATCGGGAAGATACGGGCGATAATTCACAGGCTCACTTTATTCGAGGGCAAAGCAAAAAGCCATCCGGTGAGGGATGGCTTTTGCGTAACAGGGGAGGGCGGAAACTAGACCTTCGCTTCGAGGCCGGAGATCACGTCAAAGAAGCGCTGATCGAGGCGACGGTTGGTGGCGATGGCTTCCTTGATGGTGATGTCGGTGATGTCGATGCCCTTCAAAACGGCGATCCGGCCCCACTTCTTTTCGTGCACCATGTCGATGGCGTGCAGGCCGTAGCGCTGGCCGAGCAAGCGGTCATAAGCCGTGGGAACGCCGCCGCGCTGGGTGTGCCCCAGGTTCACGCTGCGGGTCTCAAAGCCGGTCTTCTTCTCGATCAACTCCGCCAACGCCTCGCCAATGCCGGACAGACGCGCGTGACCAAAGGAGTCCACTTCCTTGGAGCCGATGACCTGGCCGACTTCGGGGAGATGGCAGCCCTCGGCAACCACTACGACGCCGTAGTGCTTGCCGTGATCGTAGTTGTACTTGAGCAGCGCGCAAACGTGATCGATGTCGATTTCCTTCTCGGGAACAAGGATGACGTGCGCACCGCCAGCCACGCCGGAGGCATAGGCGATCCAGCCGGCATCGCGTCCCATCACTTCGACAACGATGACGCGATTGTGCGAATCGGCGGTGGTGTGGATGCGGTCGATGGCCTCGGTGGCGATCATCACGGCGGTATCGAAGCCAAAGGTGGCGTCGGTGCCGTTGATGTCGTTGTCGATGGTCTTGGGCACGCCAACGCTGGGCACGCCGTTCTCGCTCAGGAAGAGAGTCACCGATTGCGTGTCGTCGCCGCCGAGGGCGATGAGCGCATCGATCTTGTTGACCTTCAGGACTTCCCGCACCTTCTCAATGCCGCCCGGGATCTTTTTGACGTTGGTGCGCGAGGAGTGGAGGATGGTGCCGCCCTTGAGCTGGATGCCGTCGATGGCCTCCAACGTGAGGGGAATCCAGTTGTTATCGAGAACCCCGCGCCAGCCGTTCAGGAAGCCGATGAATTCATCGCCGTACGCGTTGATGCCCTTCTTTACAGCCGCATAGATCACTGCGTTCAATCCGGGGCAGTCGCCGCCACCGGTCAATAAAGCAACTCGCATCGGAACTTCTCCTCCAAAAAAGGTCGTACGACCAAGTGGGCCGCAAGGGGGGATGAATCCCCAAACTGTGCGCCGCAATCCCGCCCCCATTGGCCGGTCTCGACGCCTTACCTAGTGTACTCTGACCTTGTAAAGAACAATCGTGACCGCGCTCACGCTGATAAAAAGAAGCGGCGCCTTTCCTAAGCCGGGAACGCACCTGATAATGGTGGATACGTATGCCCGGACCCGGTACCTTTTTGCTGCTCGCCTTCGCCAGCCTTGTGGTGGTGATCCTGCTGGTTTTGCTGCAGCTTACGCGCCTTGGATTCGTGGTGCGCAGCACCATTCCCGATCGGCCGCGGCGGCGCATGTTTATCGCCTCAGTATCGTTTCTTTTCACCTTCGTCGGGGTGCGGATTCTGGTCAGGCTGATCACGCACAATGTTGGTCCGTTTCAGTGGGTTGTGGTGCGCGGCCACCACATTCATCACCTGGTCTGGGGAATCCTGATTCTTCTGCTGGTGGGCTACGGCTGGCTGCTCGACCTGGGACGGTCGCACTCCCCGCTGTCGATCTTTTTCAGCCGCCTGATGTCGGTCAGCTATGGAGTGGGCGCCGCGCTCACGCTGGACGAATTCGCGCTATGGCTCAACCTGGAACCCGATGCCTACTGGTCCCGCGAAGGGCGCCTCAGCATCGACGCGGTGATCCTGTTTGGCAGTTTGCTGGCCGTGGGCGCTTGGGGCGCGCCCTTCTTCCGCGGCCTGCACCGGGTGTGGGACAAGGCGTTCTACAGAAAGGCTGATCAGGGCCTCAGGTTCTCTATTCGCCGCGTGCGGTTGCTTCGTCCGCGTAAAGTGCGTCGACCACCGCCGCATAACGTGCCGTAATCACGCGGCGTTTGAGCTTCATGGACGGAGTGAGTTCGCCGGTATCCTGCGACCACTCGTCGGCCACTACGCGGAATCGCTTGAGGGTCTCGAAGTTAGCCAAACCCGTGTTCGCTTCGCGGACGATTTCGCCGTAGAGGGCCACGACCCGTTGGTCGGCTACCAGTGCCGCACGAGTCCGGGCTTCGATTTCGTGATGGCGAGCCCACTCCTCCAGCGCCGCAAAGTTGGGCGAAATCAGCACTGAGACGAACTTGTGCTTGTCGCCGACCAGCGCGGCCTGGGCCACCAGGAGGTTGCTCTTGAGCTTGTTTTCAATGGGTTGTGGCGCCACCAGCTTACCGCCCGAGGTCTTCAGCAACTCCTTCTTGCGGTCGGTGATGTACAGGAAACCATCCGCATCCAGGTGGCCGATGTCGCCGGTGCGGAACCAGCCGTCAGGGTCGAAACAATCGATATTGGCTTCCGGCTTGTTCCAATAGCCGGAAAAAACGGCCGGACCGCGGACCAGCAATTCGCCATCTTCCGCAAACTTCAACTCCACGTTGGGCAGCGGCTTGCCCACAGCGCCCATGCGTTGGCTGACAGGGGTGTTCAGCGCGATGACCGGTGATGTCTCGGTGAGGCCATAGCCTTCCCACACGGGAATGCCTACCGCCGCGAACCATCGCGCAATATCTATGCCGAGCGGAGCGCCGCCGGAGACAAAGACCCCGACGCGGCCGCCGAAGGCCTCGTGGACTTTGCTGTAAACCAGTTTTCTGGCCAGTTTCCACAAGGGTGAGGTGGGCTGCCCACCTGCGTACACCTTGTCGCGATGCCTTGCACCGAGGGCGACCGCCCCGGACAGCAATCGCTTCTTCACCGGCGAGAGAGCCGCACGCCGTTCAACTTCCTGGCGAATCTTCTCATAAACTCGCGGCACGCCCACCAGCACGGTGGGCCTGATTTCGCGCATGGCCTGGGGCAGTTTGTCGAACTGCGAGCAGTAGGCTACCTGCGCTCCGTAGGCGTACATGACGTAGTCAAGAGCCCGGGCGGTGATGTGCGAGAGCGGCAAAAACGAGATGCAGGCGTCAGAAGGGTTGAAGGAAAACTCCGTCGCGGCCACGTTCTGGTTGGCGGCAATGTTGCCATGGGTCAGCATCACTCCCTTGGGCTCACCTGTGGTTCCAGAGGTGTAGATCAGCGTGGCCAGGTCCTTGGGTTCCACTGAGCGCGACAACGCGTCAAATACCGGATCGCGCTCGCCGTCACGGGCATCGGCGCCGGCAAGCAACTCACTGAAGGCAATGGCCCCTTCCGGCGGCTCAGCGGAATCCATGATGACAATCCGCTCTAACTGCGTTCGTTCTCGAATCGCGTTCAGTTTGTCGAATTGCTGGCGCGTGGACACGATGGCGATGCGGCAACCGGCGTCCTGTACCAGGGTGCGAATCTGCTCGCCTGTCAGGGTGGGGTAGATGGGCACATTGACTGTGCCAATAGCCAGCGTCGCGAAGTCGGTGACGGCCCACTCCCAGCGGTTTTCGCCGATGAGGGCGATACGGTCGCCTTTTTGCGCGCCCCAACTCAGCAGGGCCTCACCCAACGCACGAACACGCTGATACATCTGGTCGGATGATATGGGCTTCCACACGCCAGACTGGTCCTGCCACAGCACAGCGCGGGGATTGCCTGCCGCGGCGATGCGGGCAAAGAGGTCATTGATGGTGTTGATCGGAGCAGTAGCTGTCATTGGATCCAATTGAAACGCAGCTCTCAAACGTGAGCCATTCGAGAGTCTATCAGCTTGACACGACGCCTGTTCGCAACTCACGCCCCGTGATTCCAAAAAAAACAATCATCAAATGCGTTCTAACGGTAGACTATACATACCAGCCACACCACGCTTCGCGTCGATTCCCCTGGAGCGGTTGCTGAAATTATGCTCAACAACGAACCAGTCGCGGCGTTCGACCGAACCGATCCGATGGTCCTCGATCATCTGGAGAAGGCCCAGCGCGTCTGCCTCTGCATGGTCGTTCTGATCGCGGCGATCACGTTGTGCGCCTGGATCATCTCTGGGCTGGGATTCATTGTGCCCTCCGCCCTGACGTTGATGAAGACCAACACTGCCATCGTTGCGTTGGCCAGCGCAATCAGCTTGTTGCTCTCTCAACCGCGTCGATCCAGAAGATCGCTCATCCTCAGCCGTCTGTTGGCTCTTCTGGTTTTGCTTATCGCCGTGACAAGCCTGCTGGAACACTACTTCGGGTTCTCTCTTCGCTTCGATACCCTGATCGCCGCCGACCCCTCGTCTCGGCATCCGGGCCTGATGTCTCCGCAGGCAGGAAGTTCGTTCTCGTTACTTGGAGTTGTCCTGCTCTTCGTCCCCGCTCGAAAAGGGGCTTCCCGACACATTGCAGACTTGTTTGCAGCCAGCTTGTGCATGCTGGTCCTGGTGGTCGTTTCGGGGTATGTTTTCGGCGCTAACCCTCTTTTCAAAGCGCATACAAGCAACTGGACTTCGCCTCAGGCTCTCACTTCGCTCGTGCTGCTAAGCTTTTCAGCCTTTGCCCGCAGGGCCGAATATGGCTCCTTCAAGATTCTCGTTGGATCCGGAATCGGCAGCAGGATAGCACGCCTTGCTGCTCCCATTCTCCTGGTGCTTCCGTTCCTGCGCGAAGCAGGCAGGATGCGCCTGCTTCACGACGCACTGCTTCCTCAGCATTACGTTTCTGCGATTCTCGCTTCGTCGGCCGCCGTGCTGTCATTCGGCCTGTTGCTCATTCTTGCGTGGCGCATCAATGGCATGGAGATTGAAATTCAAGACCTCAGCCTCCGCGACGAGTTGACAGGTCTCTACAACCTTAGAGGCTTTCACCTGCTGGCAGAGCAGGCATTGCACCTGGCGCAGCGCTCGCAGTTACCGTTCTCCGTGCTGTTCATCGACCTGGACAACCTGAAACAGATCAATGATGAGTTCGGCCACAAGGTTGGGTCCGAGTTCCTGGTAGAGACCGCGGCGCTGCTGCGAACGATCTTTCGCGAAACCGATGTGGTGGGTCGGATCGGCGGGGACGAGTTCGCCGTCGCTGGCGAGTTCAGCCGGAGTGCCGTCTCGATAGCCGTCCAACGGATCGAGGAAGGAGCGGCGTCGGCAGCTCCGGAGACTGGCCACCGCATGCCACTGAACCTCAGCATCGGCTGCGTCACCAACAAAGAACACGTGCACGAATCGCTCCACGACTTGCTGGCCCAGGCAGACAAAGCGATGTATGAGCGAAAGAGGAGCAGAAAGCTGCAGGTCCGCTGACCCACAGCATTTCCCCGCTCCACTGCTGCTGCGTGGGAATCAGACGCAAGGACTCCGCTGATTCTGTCGCCCGGTTTTCCATCGTGGATCGAACGCGATTGCTCGCGGAGATTGATGTGGAATTCCGTCTCTAACAGCGGACCTTAGGCCCGCTTGCACCAAGAACATTGCCTGGAAGTGCAGAGGCACGAACCTGGCCGGAGGAAGCGCCCAGGCCCAACTGGAATGGGCGCAAGTTTCTTTCGGGAGCCGTTGCGAAATCGGCTTTGCATACTTATGCACTTTTGCTGTATATTTATGCAAGCACGGCCGCACACTGCGAGCCGTGCTTTCGATTTGTCCGGCGAAAGACTCAAGCAACGCAATGAAGTATCAACGGCACAATGCGATACAGGAACTCGTGGCCAATTCCCTGGTGAGCAACCAGGACGAGTTGAGGCGCAAGCTGCGGCGTCGCGGGTTTGAAGTGACGCAGGCCACGCTATCGCGCGACATCCACGAACTCCGCATTTCCAAGGGCCCTGGCGGCTATTCTCTGCCCAAAGGGAACGGGAATGGAGGAACCTCGGTGGCCGAAGATGAGGGGCCTCCCTCCGTTGCCGAAGTGCTGGAAGGATTTGGGCTGCGCGTACGGCAGGCCATGAATCAGGTGATTCTGCGCACGGTGATGGGCGGAGCGCAACCTGTGGCCGCGGCACTGGACTACGAAGGATGGCCTGAAGTTGTGGGCACCATCGCCGGCGATGACACGGTGCTCGTGATCTGCCAGGACCAGCGCCATGCAAGTGAAGTGGAACAGCGGCTGAGAAAGATTCTGGAGTCATGAGCGAGACGGTGCAAACAGCGATTGTGGGAGTGACAGGGTATGCAGGCGCAGAGTTGGCGCGGCTCCTGCTGCATCATCCGCGGCTAAAGAGCACGCCTCCGGTGTTCGCGGGGCGCGTAGATGAGGAAGATGCCGCGCGTGGTGGCATTCCACTGGGTGAGATTCATCCGGAGTTGATTGATAGCAAAGGCAGCGGCGCATTGATGCTGCAGCCCTTCTCGTGGGATCTGCTTACGGATCTTGACGTTCAGGTTCTGTTTCTTGCCACGCCGCATGAACAGTCGCGCGCGTGGGTTCCCGAGGCGTTGGCACGCGGCATCCGCGTGATTGATCTGAGCGGAGCATGGCGGCTGAACGAAGCAGCCAACCGCGCCGTCTATGCCTTCGAGGATGAAGGGTCCGCGCAAGCCGTCACGATCCAGGCCGAAGCGGTCTACGGCATGCCGGAACTTCATCGCGCGGAGATCAAGCGCGCGCGGCTCATTGCGAATCCCGGTTGCTACTCCACATCGATCATTCTTCCGCTCAAGCCCCTGGTTGCGGCAGGAGTTATCAATATGCGGCATGGGATTGTCGCGGATTCGAAAAGCGGCGTGAGTGGCGCGGGCAAGGCGCCCACTCCCAAAACACATTTCATGTATGCGGCAGACAACCTGTCGGCCTACGGCATGTTCACGCATCGGCACACGGGCGAGTTGCTTGAGCAAATCGGCATCGACGCCAATTCGATCGTGTTTACGCCGCACCTGCTGCCTATTCCGCGCGGCATTCTCTCCACCATCTACGTTCAGTTTCGAGCGCCCCAGACACGGGCAAATATTCTGCACATTTACCGCGCGTTTTTTGCAGGCAGTCCCATGGTGCGGCTGCATGACCACACGCTGCCACAGATTCAATATTCGGTCAGGACCAATTATGCGGACATTGGTTTCCATCTAGCGGCAGACGGGCGGCGTGCGGTGATCGTGAGCTGCCTCGACAATCTGTTAAAAGGAGCATCCTCTCAGGCTGTTCAGAATCTAAACGTGATGCTCGGCTGGGACGAGGCGGAGGGGCTCGAATGAAGTATGTAGTCAAACTCGGCGGAGCGGGCCTTGAAAATCCGGCGCTTCTCGACAGTTGCACCCGCGCAATTACTGAGCTTGTGCGCGATGGCAACCAAGTCGCCGTGGTGCATGGCGGCGGCGTGCAGTTGACCCGCACGCTCAAGGCGCTGGGCAAGCAAAGCGAATTCATTGGCGGTCTGCGCGTTACGGATGCCGAGACTCGCGATGTCGCGCTGATGGTTCTTGCCGGACTCGTGAACAAGGGTCTCGTGGCCGCGCTCGGCGCGTTGGGTCAACCGGCGGTGGGTTTTTCCGGCGGCGACGGCCTGGTGTTCCGCGCGAGAAAAAAGCGGACTACACCCGATCTAGGATTTGTAGGCGAGATTGCCGCCAGCGATCCGCGCTGGCTCGACGCCATCTGGCAGTTGAATGGCGTTCCGGTACTGTCGTCCATGGCCCTGGGCTTCGACGGTGAGTATTACAACGTGAATGCCGATGAAATGGCCGCGGCCTGCGCCATCGCCTGCCATGCCGATGCTCTCGTCTTTCTCACTGACGTGCCTGGAGTGCGCGGGTCGAACGGCGAAGTACTCCGATGGCTCTCCATCGATCAAATCTCCGAGATGGCAAAAAGTGCGGTCATCTCCGGCGGTATGTTGCCCAAACTCAGCGCCTGCCGCGAAGCACTACTGAATGGCGTGAAGCGCGTACGTATTTTGCCCGCGGAGGCTGCCGATTCCCTTCCCGATCTGTGCAGTTCCCGCGTAGCCCACGGCACCGAAGTGATGGTTGCCTGAGGAGAAATTTGAAGTGACGAGACTCGATCAAATCAAAGCTGCCGAATGCAAGCTTCTTCTGTCGACCTACGAGCGCAACCCAATTCTTTTTGTGGGCGGCGAGGGCGTTCACATCATCGACGAACAAGGCGAACGGTACCTCGACCTGCTCAGCGGCATCGGCGTCAATGCGCTTGGCTACAGCCATCCTGCCATCGTTGAAGCCATTGCCAAACAGAGTCGCGCGCTCATCCACACGTCGAACCTGTTCTTCCACGAAGGACAAGCCGAACTCGCGATGCGCCTGACCGAGCGCACTGGCCTCGACCGCGTCTTTTTTGCGAACACCGGAACCGAGGCGTGGGAGGGTGCCCTCAAGCTGGCGCGTGCACACGCCGGCCTGCTGCGCAGTGAAGGCAAAACCATCGGCACCAAATTCCTGGCGCTGGAGCAGAGCTTTCATGGACGCACGTTCGGCTCGGTCGCTACGACGTACAAAGCGAAGTACCGCGAGCCTTTCGACCCGGTGATGCCCGGTGTTGAGTTTGTTCGTTTCAACGACGTGGCCGATCTGCGCGCGAAGTTCTCCAACGAAGTCTGCGCCATTCTTGTCGAGGCAATCCAGGGCGAGGGCGGAGTTCGCCCGCTAACGCAGGACTTTTTCGCAGAGGCTCGCGCACTTGCGAGTTCCACGGGCGCACTGCTGGTGGTGGATGAAATCCAGGCAGGCATGGGCCGCACCGGTAAGTGGTGCGCATATCAGCACTACGGAATTCAGCCCGACGTGACGACGCTGGCCAAACCGCTGGCGGGCGGCCTTCCTCTCGGCGCGATTCTTTGTACTGAAGAGGCAGCACGCGCTATTCGCGCCGGCATGCACGGCACCACATTTGGCGGCGGACCCCTGGCCTGTGCCGTTGGCATCGCGGTGATCGACACCATGGAGAAACAAGGCCTGCTGGCGCACGCAACCGAGGTGGGCGATTATTTTCAATCGCAACTCCGCGCGCTCGCGACTCGGCACGAGGTCATCATCGATGTGCGGGGCAAGGGCCTGATGATTGCCGCCGAGTTGGACTCGGCGGAACTCGCCAAGCTCACTGTGGCTGAGATGCTCAAGCGCCACATCCTCATCAATTGCACCAGCGAAACGGTGTTACGTTTCCTGCCGCCCTATATTTTGGAACGCACGCACGTCGACACCGGCATCGCGGCGTTGGACGAAATCTTCACAGAACACGGAGCCGCCTTCAGCGGCACGCACACCGCTTATGCCGCAGGAGGAAATTAACGTGGCTAGCAGAGCAACTATTGAACATCGGGAACTCGCAGTTCCTGTGCAGAAAGATTCCGACATTCTCGATGCTGCCGTGCGGCTCGCCGGCGAAGATCTGTGCTCCATTGCCGATCTATCGAGCGCCGAAGTGCGTGCGATTCTCAAGCTGGGCCACGACGTAAAACGCAGCCCACGCGAATATCGCCACGCCCTCGACGCCAAGCAGATGGTACTGATGTTTGAGAAGGCCAGCCTGCGCACCCGGCTGAGTTTCGAAACCGGCCTGAGCACCATGGGCGGCAACGCGATTTTTGTGGATCAGACCAATTCGCCGCTGGGCGAACGGGAATCCATCGCCGATGTCGCGCGCAACGTGGAGCGCTGGGTTGACGTGATTGTGTTGCGCACTTACGCGCACGACACCATCACAGAAATGGCAGCGAATTCGCGCGTTCCGGTAATCAACGCGCTTTCCGACTTTGAACATCCCTGCCAGGCGCTGGCGGATTTTATGACGTTGGAAGAGCACTTCGGCTCCGCGGCCGGTCTCAACTTCACGTATGTTGGCGACGGAAACAACGTATGCCACTCGCTGATGCTGACAGGCGCGCAATTGGGCACCAACGTGACCATTGCGACACCGCGCGGATACTCACCCGACATCGAGATTGTGACCAAGGCACGCGAGATTGCAGAGGCCAACGGATGCGAGGTACGACTGCTGCAAGATCCGCAAGCAGCGGCGGAAGGCGCCGATGCAATCTACACGGATGTCTGCGTGAGCATGGGTTTCGAGCACGAGTCCACCAAGCGCGCACCGATCTTCCGGCCGTTCCAGGTGAACGAGGCACTGATGCAGAAAGCCGCGCCGAGCGCAGTGTTTATGCACTGCCTGCCGGCTCGCCGCAACGCCGAAGTGACCGACGCGGTGCTGGATGGTCCGCAGTCCATCGTCTTCGACCAGGCAGAAAATCGCATGCATGCGCAGAAAGCATTGTTGTTGCTGCTGCTTGGCGGCCTGGCAAACACAGCAAGCTTTCAGTGATCAGGGTGGCGTCCTAATTTGGATTGGGAGCGCATTATATGCAGCAGTCTTGTAGCGTGAAGCGGCCAAAGCGCCTGGGCGGGTGGCACCGTATCGGGATTACGGCGTCGGTCCTTTGGCTGGTCGTCGGCACATTCTGGGGTTACAAGGTGGGTGACCTCGAAGGCCTCCGGCATATGGTTTTCTGGCGGTCCGATTGCAATGCTCAAAAAGGCATAACCGAATGGGATGAGAACGGGAATCCGATAGGCGGTCCACCGCAAGAGTTTATGGATGGATTGCATCTTGATCCTGTCACTGGAAATCGTCTTACGGTGGAAGACTGGTGCATTCAGAAATCCGAAAAGATTTGGCCTGAGGTCCATCGCATTACTTGGACATATACTGCGCTCTACGCGCTCGTGCCGATTGTTTTGGGCTGGCTAACGGCATACGGCATCATCGCGCTGGTGCGCTGGATAAGAACTGGTTTCAAAGCTTTGACAAGTCCAAATTAGGACACTACCGCAGACTTAAACATGGAAGGAGTAGAAATGAGCGACTGGATTGACAAACTTGAAGCAAACGACAAGAAGAAGAAGGCTGGCGAGCTAGCGGAAGAGGAAACCCGCCAACAAAAAGCGAACATTATCAAGGAGCAGTTCCCGCCTTTTTGGGAAGCGCTGCTTAGGCAGGTTGATAATGATTGCTCTGAGTTGAAAAAGAAACTTCCCGACGATCTGTACCATCATTTTCTCAAGCAACGTGACCATAATGGGGAATTTACTCTCACTCGTGAAGCCGCGCCGCCTCTTCGTCAGATAACTGTACAGCCTGATTTTGATAGTCAGCGTATTCGCGTTTTGGGTGATACCACAGTCGTACTTGTGCCGATAGTGGGCGATGGCCTGTTGTCTTTCACGTGGAAAGATAAAACGTTTGCAGGCGTAGTGGATTTGTCACAGGCGTTGATTGAATTTTGTATCTCTGGTCAATTCCGTACGTAGTCATTCGCCTCCAGCTAGGAGCTAGAAGCTAACAGCTAGCAGCTTTTTGAGGTTCCCAAGCATGTCCGTAATTCTCGAATCCCTGCCCATCGGCCAAAAAGTTGGCATTGCTTTCTCCGGCGGGCTCGACACCTCCGCCGCCCTGCACTGGATGAAGCTGAAGGGCGCCATCCCCTATGCCTACACGGCCAACCTGGGCCAGCCCGACGAATCCGATTACGACGAGATTCCGCGCAAGGCCCTCGAATACGGTGCCGAAAAGGCCCGCCTTATTGACTGCCGCGGCCCGCTCGTTCGCGAAGGCATCGCCGCGCTCCAGGCCGGCGCCTTCCACATCACCACCGCCGGCGTCCCTTACTTCAACACCACTCCGATCGGCCGCGCCGTCACCGGCACCATGCTCGTCTCCGCCATGCAGGAGGACGACGTCCACATCTGGGGCGACGGCTCCACCTTCAAAGGCAACGACATCGAGCGCTTCTACCGCTACGGCCTTCTCGCCAATCCCAGCCTCAAGGTCTACAAACCCTGGCTCGACACCGCCTTCATTGACGAGCTCGGCGGCCGCGCCGAGATGTCCGCCTTCATGCAGCGCCACGGCTTCGCCTACAAGATGTCCGCCGAGAAGGCCTACTCCACCGACTCCAACATCCTCGGCGCAACCCACGAAGCAAAAGACCTGGAGCACCTTTCTACCTCCATCAAGATCGTCGTTCCCATCATGGGCACGGCCTTCTGGCGCGACGATGTCGCAATCCAGCCCGAACAGGTCGCCGTCCGCTTTGAAGAGGGCTTTCCCGTCGCACTCAACGGCCGCCAATTCGACGACCCCGTCGCCCTTCTTCTCGAAGCCAATCGCATCGGCGGCCGCCACGGCCTCGGCATGTCTGATCAGATCGAAAATCGCATTATTGAAGCCAAATCCCGCGGCATCTACGAGGCCCCCGGCCTGGCCCTTCTCTTCATCGCCTACGAGCGCCTCATCACCGGCATTCACAACGAAGACACCATCGAGCAGTACCGCGACAATGGCCGCAAGCTCGGCCGCCTCCTCTACCAGGGCCGCTGGTTCGACTCCCAGGCCATCATGCTCCGCGAATCTGCCCAGCGCTGGGTCGCCAAACCCATTACTGGCGACGTCACACTGGAGCTGCGCCGCGGCAACGACTACTCCATCCTCAACACCGAGTCGCCCAACCTCACCTTCCATCCCGAGCGCCTCAGCATGGAGAAGACCGAATCCACCTTCTCCCCGCGCGACCGCATCGGCCAGCTCACCATGCGCAATCTCGACATCGCCGACACCCGCGATAAGCTCCTTACCTACGCCGCGGCCGGCCTCCTCACCCTCAGCAAAGGCAGCGAAATGCCCAAATTGAACAGCGCGGGGGAGAAAGAATAGCGTGGCCATCTGCAAATACTGCGAACTCGAAATGAACGACGCAGACGGCTGCGTGAAAATACCCATCAAGACAGTCGGCGGCGATATGGATCCGATCCCTTACGGAAGCGAAACACGGTGTGAACCACCGCCACCTGGCCACCGGTGACATGATTGCGATGCGTTGCCGGGCCACTATCACCATGGCGGTTGCGACTGGGAAGAATGTCCACGCTGTCACGAACAACTGATTAGCTGCGACTGCGACCCGGATGCAATTCCATCATCGACGCCGGAAGTGCCGAAAGAACAAGCCGATCAAATTGAAGGCTGAGGAATCAGAAACAAATCAATGTCCAACGAACAACAACCCGTCAAGATGTGGTCCGGCCGCTTTCGGGAGCCGCTCGATGCGGAGTTCGAACAGTGGCAGCGCTCCATTGTCTTTGACTGGCTGCTCCTCGAGCAAGAGGTAGCCGCCAGCAAGGCGCACGCTTCCGCGCTTTTGTCCGCAGGGATTCTCTCTGAATGCGAAACGACGGAATTGCGGGCGGCGCTGGATGCGATCGGTGCCGACCAAGCGTCGGATGCGGGCAAGGCCGTGGTGCGCAACCACCCGTCGGCAGAGGACATTCATCACTTCGTCGAGCTTTCTCTGGTGGAGCGTATCGGCTCGGTAGGTTTGAAACTCCACACGGGCCGCAGCCGCAACGAACAAATCGCTACCGACCTGCGCCTTTACGTGCGGGGTCAGATTGAGTTCGTCATCCAGTCGCTTGCGGCGTGGGCGCGGGCGCTCGTTGAGAAGGCGCGCGCGGCCGGCGATGCTGTGATGCCAAGCTACACGCATCTGCAGCGCGCAGAGCCTGTGCTTGTGGCTCACTGGCTGCTGGCCTACGTCGAGATGTTGCTGCGCGATGCAGGGCGACTGCGCGATTGCGCCGCACGGCTGAACTATTGTCCGCTGGGCTCGGGAGCCGTTGCAGGCGCGACGCTGGCGCTGGACCGCACCATCGCTGCGCGAGAGCTGGGATTTACCGCACCGACGGCCAACTCCATCGATGCCACCAGCGACCGGGATTTCATTCTCGAGTATCTTCAGGCGCTCACGGTTGTTGGCCTGCACCTAAGCCGCTTTGCGGAGGAGATTACGCTGTTCGCCACGGCCGAGTTTGGTTTCGTTACACTGCCGGAGGCGTTCTCCACCGGTTCCAGCGCGATGCCGCAAAAGAAAAATCCTGATCTTACTGAGCTGATTCGCGCCAAGGTGGGGCGGATCCACGGTGCGGCGGAGGCCGTGACGCTGCAACTCAAGGGCCTACCTTTGGCCTACAATAAAGACATGCAGGAGACCCAGGAGCCGGCATTTTCAGTTGAGTTTGTGGCGCCAATGCTTGCCCTGATTGCGCGCTTCACCGCGGCTTTGCAGTTTAATCGCGAGCGCATGAGTGCGGCTGCGGAATCGGGCTATCTCAATGCAATGGCGGCCGCCACTTATCTGGTACACAAGGGCGTTCCCTTCCGCACAGCTCACGAGAAGATCGGCAATGCCGTTCGTTTCGCGATCGAAAAAGGTGCAGAGCTTGGCGAACTCTCGCTCGATGAATTGCGACAGTTCGGCGAGGAATTCGCGGAGGATTTCTATGCATCCGTCACGATCACGGCGACTCTCGATTGCCACGACGTGATTGGAGGAACTGCGCGCGAGCAAGTGCGCAAAGCCTTAGCAGACGCGTCCGCTCGCATCGACGCGCTCGTCGCGCTCGCACAGGAGGCCGTCCATGCTGGTGCGTAAGGCGCGGCTTCACGATGCTTCGAACGTGTACGACCTGGTGAACTCACTCTCTACGGATGGCACGCTCTTGAAGCGCGCCTTCGCGGAGATCTGCGAAAACATCCGCGACTTCACAGTGGCTGAATCCGACGGCGGCGTTTTTCTTGGTTGCGGCGCGCTTCACTTGTATGGACCGCACCTGTCTGAGGTGCGTTCCATCGTCATCAAGCCGGAGGCCAAGGGCCAGGGCGCCGGAGGCCGCATTCTTGGCGCGCTCATCGATGAAGCCGAGGAGCATGGCATTCACTCGGTGTGCCTCTTCACGCGCATTCCTGACTTCTTTTTCAAATACGGGTTTCGCATTGTCGAAGACAAGGCCGACCTGCCCGACAAAATCTTCAAGGATTGCCAGAACTGCCCGCGCCTGCACCGCTGCGATGAAGTGGCGATGGTGAGGGGACGCATACCTCGCATTTCCATCCTGGGACCTCGCGTCGAAGCGCAGCAGTTGGTCAAGATCTCCAGCTAAATTTTTCCCAGCATCGCCGCCGCAACTGCGACCTGTCCGTAACTGAGGCCGCCGTCTCCAGGGCTCACGCGGCGATGCTGAAACACCTGAAGACCCTTCGCCTCAAGCCCCATGCGCAGCAAACGCGCCATGCGACGATTGTGCATTACGCCGCCACTCAGTACGACCTGCCCGATTCCGCTTGCGGCGCGCGCGTCTGCGGCTGCCTGCACGAAACCAGCCGCGACGCCCGCATGAAATCGTGCGGCGATTCGCGACTTGCTGACGCCGGCTTCGAGGTCGGACATCAACCCTCGCCATAACGGCGCGACGTTCATGCGCGCCGCTTCGCCCTTCGCCCAATCGCCAGGTATGACGGCGATGTCATAACCGGTTCCATTGCCCGCGTTGTCATCGGGCTGGTCCGCCTCATCAACGGCCAAGCCTTCCAATTCAATGGCAGCCTGCGCTTCGTAATCCACGGTGCGTCGACCCAGCACGACCGCCGCCGCCGCATCGAACAGCCTGCCCAGACTCGATGTCAACGGTGCGTTCACACTGCGCTCCATCATGCGCACCAGCACGCGTGCCTCATGCTCGGTCGCATGCAATCGTTGCAATATCTCGGACGACGCAACATCAAATCCCGCGGCGTGCAAGTGAGCAAGCGCCATGCGCCACGGCTCGCGGATGGCCGCGTCACTGCCTGGCATGGGCACATAGTCGAGATGCGCAAAGCGCTCGAATGTGTCGAGGCTGGATATCAGCACCTCTCCGCCCCAGATGCGGCCATCAGTGCCGTACCCGGTCCCGTCCAGCGCGAGTCCAATCACTGGACCGTTGATGCGATGCTCGGCCATGCACGCCGCCACGTGCGCATGATGATGCTGTACCGCAATGACGCGGAGGTTGCGTTCCTGTGCCCACTCCTTTGCCCACGTTGTGGACAAGTATCCGGGATGCATGTCGTGCACAACAGTCTCCGGTTCAATCTCAAATGTGTGCATGAGATGTGCCAGCGACTCTTTGAAGAATTCAAGACCCGTCAGGTTTTCGAGGTCGCCCAGATGTTGGCTCTGGTAGGCAAACTTGCCGCGCGCGAGGGCAAACACGCTCTTAAGGTGTCCACCTACGGCGAGCAGCGGAGGCGCTTCCATCGGCAGGTCCACACCGAGCGGCACATACCCACGCGCCCTCCGAACCACTTGTGGCGCTCCATCCACGAGAGCCGCCACAGAATCATCGCAGCGTTGCAGGATTTCGCGATCGTGCAACAGAAACACATCCGCAATTTCAGCTAACCGCATGCGTGCTTCGTCGTTGTCGATGGCAATCGGCTCCTCGCTGAGATTGGCGCTTGTCATCACCAGCGCACGCACCCGCGAATCGGCAAAGAGCAGATGTTGCAGTGGCGCATACGGCAAGAACACGCCGAGCCATGGATTTCCCGGTGCAATCGAAGCGACAATCCCGTTCCCTGCCAGCGCTCGCGCCAGCACGATTGGACGTGCCGCGGTTTGCAGCAGTGCTTCCTCCTCGGCGGTGAGATCGCAGAGCGTACGCGCTGCATCAAGATCTCGAACCATCACGGCGAGCGGCTTTCCATAGCGGTGCTTGCGGTCTCTAAGGCGCATTACTGCGGCCTCATTCGTTGCGTCTACGCTCAGATGGAAACCGCCAATCCCTTTGATCGCCAAGATGTGGCCCGCGAGGAGTCGATCGATGCAAGAGGCCACCGGGTCATCCGCGGCAATCGCCTCACCCTTCGCGCCAACAAGCCAAAGCCGAGGACCGCAATCCCAGCAGGCATTGGGCTGCGCATGAAAACGCCGATTCAGCGGATCGTCGTATTCAGCCTGGCAGGCGGCGCACATCGGGAAGGCTGCCATCGATGTCTGCGGGCGATCGTAGGGAATGCGCCGCGTGATGGTGAAGCGCGGACCGCAGTTGGTGCAATTCAGAAATGGATAACCATAGCGGCGATCCGCCGGATCGAGCAGTTCGCGCAGACAGTCGGCACAGGTAGCAGCGTCCGCGGGGATCCCGGTACTGACCTGGCCCAACACCTGGCTGCTGACGATGCGGAACCCATGTTCGCCAGTCGCCGGGATTTCCCGAACGGCAACCGAGTCAATGCGCGCCATGGGCGGGGCGTCGGAGCGGAGCCGCGCCACGAATGCCGCAATCTGTTCTTCCGCGCCCTCAATCTCAATGGTCACGCCGCCGGTATCGTTGCCAATGAAACCGGCCAGCTGATTTTCCAGCGCGAGACGATAGACAAATGGGCGAAACCCCACCCCCTGTACCACTCCGCAGACCAGCACAGCGGCTCGTTTTGGCTGTTGCAAGGTATCTTGCGTCAACTTGTCCTCACGTCCGAACCCCAGCATAACGCATGCCGCTGCATCGTTGAATCTGTTTGTTTTCTGGCTGTTCTCTCGGGTATGCCGCACCGAGGCAACCATTCGGCGGGCAACCAAAAGGGTGCAATCGCCATTTAACTAGAAGCAGCGGTGTCGGGCCGGTGCTGTGCCTGAGCGCTCCATTTGTTTTGCGGGTAAATGTACCTGCGCAAGAGAAAACCCCGAAGTTACAACCTGAGGAAGGTGAGCATTATGAAGAAGCAACTGATGGTTTTGAGTGCGGTGCTGGGCGTTGCGAGTATGGGATGGGCATCTGACTCCAAGCGTGAAGATTCAACAGACCGGCTGCAGCATGCGGCCGACGTGATGCACGAGGTAATGGCGGCTCCTGACAAGGGCATCCCCGACGAAGTGATGGAGCACGCAAAGTGCGTCGCGGTGGTTCCGCACATGATAAAGGGCGGATTCGTATTTGGGGCGGAAGGCGGCCGAGGCGTTGCCACCTGCCGTACCGAGAATGGGTGGAGTGCACCGGCCTTCTTTGCGATCACCGGCGGGAGCTGGGGTTTACAAATTGGCGTGGAAGGCATTGACCTGGTGATGATTATCCAGAGCGACAAGGGCATGGATCGCTTGCTTCAAAGCAACTTCCAGATTGGCGCCGATGCATCAGCCGCCGCCGGCCCGGTTGGCCGTCACGCGTCTGCTAACACTGACTGGAAGATGAACGCCGAGATCCTGACCTACTCGCGGGCCAAGGGTGCGTTTGCCGGACTTACGCTGAACGGTGCGTCCGTTCGCGCCGATGAAGACTCGATGAAGGCCATATACGGACCCGACGTGACTGCTCGCGAAGTACTACGCGGAAAGGTACCGGCTCCGGCCTCGGCACATGCATTCCTTGCAGCCGTTCGCGGAGCCAAGGCTCAGTCGGCCGACGCACAGTAAGCACAAGTGGTTTCGATCCAATGACCGACCGCGGTCAAGCACAGATGCCCCCAACCTCCGTCAGGACGCGCTTCTGACTGGGGTTGGGGCATCTTTCTGTAAGATTGCTTTGTGGATACGTTGACTACGATTCGGAATCAGGCATCAATCCCGCGGCTCGTTGGCGTCTTTCTTCTTGCCTTTTTTAGCGCGATCGCATCTGCCGCTCAGCAAGGCGACAACGCCTCAGTCATTCAGGGCATCGACGCCTCAGTCAACGCACGAGACTTGGGCCTCGCGGGCTACACGGTGACCGAGCACTACGCGGTTTTTCGCAATCAGGATCAGGTGCATCCCGCGGCTGAGATGACGGTGAAGACTACCTACCAGAAGGATGTCGGCAAGAGCTACGCCATCCTGTCAGAGAGCGGGCCGAGCCTGTTGCGGAAGCAGGTGCTTGAGACCATTCTGGACAATGAAAAACGCATGACTCAGCCCGCCAACCGGGCGCTCGCTGTGATCACCTCTGCGAACTACGGAATGGCAGTAAAGGGCGCCGAAGCGGTGGATGGCCGCAACTGCGTAGTGGTTGCGCTGACGCCGAAGCGCGAATCTTCGTACCTGTTCAACGGAACCATCTGGGTTGACGCCCAGGACTATTCGATTGTGCAGCTTCAGGGAATCGCGTCGAAGGCGCCTTCTGTCTTGACAGGTCCCGCGCAGGTGACGCGCCAATACGCAACTATCGACGGCCTTCCGATGGCTACGCACGCCAAGGCTGTCTCAAACAGTTGGCTCCTCGGGCAAACCACCATCAAGATTGATTACATTGGGTACGAGATAAAGCTACGGGCAAACACTGCCGGTGCAGCCACCACCGCGCCCGCGGCTGCGCCTGTATCCTCCCGATAGCTGGGAGAGCGCGGCGTGCCTTTTCAATCCTCCGCCTTCATCACAAAGAGCCCTGCGAAATATTTTCGGTGTTCGACCACCACGAAGATCCACAGCAGGGCAATAATGATGGCCGGCAAAACCCCTCCCGGGTCCATCAAGGCGTGGAAGAACAGGATGTTGACGAGGATGGGGCCAAGCAGCACCAATGCGAGCGGAACAAAGAAGTTGATGAGGAGCAGCACTCCGCCCAGGATCTGTAAAAAGAAGATGAACGGCAGATAGTGCGAGACGAACAGAGCTCCCAGAAACTGTCCCGCAACTCCCGTGGGCATCGTCATGGGTAGAAAGTGCAGAAAGCCGTTCAGGCCGAAGACCAGGAAAACCAGTCCGAGCAGGATGCGAGCAATCAAAGCGGCAATTTTCATGTTTTGTCCTTTGGGATCCCTTCACGATCTCTAGTGCAGATGCGCCAGGCGCCGCTTGATCCTCAAAAAGTTCGCCCGTCCCCAGACCCGGTGGCCGGTCCTAACGCCGGAGGATGACATTTAGCCGTTCAAGCCGCCCCTGCACTATACTTTTCTCGTGACTTCCATTTTGGGTGACTGGAAACTCGACGCGGCGCTGGGCTCCTGCCTCCTGCTGGGGTTGCGGCATGGCTTCGACTACGATCACCTCGCGGCCATCTCAGATATCACGGCCGTGCAGCGCAACTGGAAGAGCGGACTGCGTTTAGGTATGACCTATGCGCTCGGACATGCGTTCACCGTGGCGGCGCTGGGCGTAGCCGTGCTGGAACTGCACATGGGTCTTCCCCAGGGGCTGGACCACTGGACCGAACGGCTGATCGGGCTCACGCTGATCGTACTTGGCATCGGCGTGGTCGCGGGGATTCTGCGCAAGGACGCGCATGGGCACAGCCATAGCCGCATCGAGAGCCGTCTGGCCATCGCCATCAACGGCATCTTGTGGGCCGCGTGGTGCGTGCGGCGGATGTGGAACCGCGATACCCCACGGCCAGAGCGCTTCCAATGGATGTACAACGGCAAGTCCGTCTTCCTGATCGGCGTCTTGCACGGGGTTGGCGCGGAGACGCCGAGCCAACTAGCGCTCTTCTTCCTCACTGCGAACCTGGGCGGAACCTCACGTGGAATGATGGGGTTGGCGGCCTTTGCCATCGGTTTGGTGGCCATGAATGCGCTGATGACGGCATCGATGGGCGGCGCCTTCAAGGCCACCGGACACCATCCGCGCTTCTATCACATCATCGCCTGGACCGGCGCAGCCTATAGCTGCATCATCGGCGTGATCTTCCTCTTCGGCATCTCCGACCATCTGCCGACGCTAGGCTGAGGCTTCTTCTCCTCAGAACTCGCACTTCGCTGGATCCTTTCCACGAATGCTTCAATCGCTCTTGGGCCAGACCGCTTCAACGGAATGGCTCAACTCCAATTGGCCCAAAGCGTTCGGGTGGATACTGTCGGACATCTCAGCCGCGGTGGCAAACATATATTTGCGGGTGTCGAAGACGCGCACATTCAGACCGTCAGCTGAGAACATGCTCACTTCTTCCTGGATATCGTTGTTGTATTCGAGACAGGGTGTTTCGTTGGCAGATGTGCATGGGTCTCCGGAACTCCCGTGATACTGATAGGTGATCGTTCCAACAAGCACGAACGGAAGCCTCACTTCGACAGGGCCTCGGGGAACACCCACACCGATCACGGAAAGCCCACTTTCACCGGAGTTCGTCTGGGTAAATGTCACAACATGTTTCCCGGCTCGAACAGGAGGTAAACGCTGGAACGCCACCAATCGCGTGGTTCCGTGCGCAGTGCTCATGCTCGGTGTCGGCCTGGCTGCTGCCGAGCCGAGAGTCACTCCGTCCAGTGAATAGGAATAGGTCGCCGGAGACGCGTCGTCGATCATAGGCCACGCGTAAATAACGCTTTCACGATTGACGGTAATTTCAAAGCTGATGCTCGAACCCTGCCCTTGCGTCGTCCACGCCGCCCATGGACTGGACGTTTCGAGTTCCCCCGGTCCCGTCGTCGTAACACCGATTCCATTGGCAAGAACCTTATGCTCAAACGGTATAGCGAGCCAGGAGGCGATACCCTGATGGCAAAGTCTATAAACTGCCTCATACGCTCCGAAGCCCCTCATATCCGCGTCATTCGTACCAATCAGGAGTGAGTACGTCGGATGTGATGTAAGATCCGGCCTGTCCTGGTTGGGCAGGACCTGTCGGGGCATCACATCGCAGGCCTGGTCGCCGCTGATCGCGTTGTTTGCGAAACTCACATGCTCAAAACCTGCCACAAGTGCCGGAAATGACTGAGTTGAAGGATCTCTTACACCCATACCGTATGTGATGGAAGCACCGTACGCGCGATACTGGGCCATGGGAGTGGGCACACTGATCCCTGTATGGCTGTGAAATGCGCCACATCCGCACAGAGCCAGGATCGCGAAAAGTGAATTAAAGGTCACCACGCCCGTCTTTTGACTCATTGTTTTGAACAAGCTTAGCAGCGGCGCCCCAAACAGAAAATAGCCAATTGCGAGCGCTGTACCTGCGACACGCTGAAATGAAACTTGGAAGGTCTTCATCAGGCCAAAAGAGGAAGATCAGGCAACACCCCTTTTCCCTTGACCCTGAGCCTGAAACCGCCCAAACTTGTCGTGTCACAGGGTGGGATTGTCTCCCTACCCCGTGACCATCGTCACGGTTAAATCCAATCGTTCCAAGTAGAACAAGACTAGACCTGAGGAACCGAGCCGCTCATGCAGTTGCTCCGTATCCGACGTCTGCCAGTCCGGGAGGAATCGTGCCAGCTTTCACACCCCCACCGCTGCCCAGCGACGATAAACGATGGAAGATCGTAAACGGCACCATGCGGAAGAATGGGTTTGCCCGCCACGCGCTGATCGAAACACTTCACACCGTGCAATCTTCTTTCGGCTACCTCGACGACGATGCCATCCGCTTTGTGGCCCGCTCGCTTCGTGTGCCGCTCAGCCAGGCGTATGGCGTGGTGACCTTCTATCACTACTTCAGCCTCAAGCCCCCTGGCAAACACACCGTCACCGTCTGCGCCGGCACCGCCTGCTACATCAAGGGCGCCGACAATCTGATCGCCGCGGCTGAAAAACATCTCGGCATCAAGCAGGGTCAAACCACCAAAGACGGCAACATCAGCCTCATGACCGCGCGTTGCGTCGGGGCCTGCAGCCGTGCCCCAGTGGTGCTGTCCGATGGTGCCGTCTCCGGCGAAGTGACCAGCGAGCAGATGCTTGCACAACTGGAAAGGTGGGCGGTCGAATGACCATCGAAGAATTGGAACAGATAGCCAAAAGCGTTGCCCTCGAAAACGCAAAATACGACTACGAAGTCAACGTCTGCTTGGACCTTGCCTGCGCCAGCCAAGGGGCTGACAAGCTGCGCGAAGCCTTGGTTGCGGCCGCTGACGCCTCCGGCAAAAAAGTGCTGGTTCGCCGCACCGGATGCATGGGCCCCTGCTCCTCCGGCCCTCTCGTCCGCGTCGATCCCGACGAGACTCTCTATCGCCACGTCAGCAACACCAACGCTGACGCCATCGTCGCCAGCCTCGGCGGAGCACCCGTCGCCGAGCTGCAGTGCGACCTCAACGAGCACTTCGACCTTCAGACCCGCGTGGTCCTTGAAAACGCCGGCCACATCGATCCCGAAAAGATCGACGACTATATCTCTCGCGACGGCTACAAGGCGCTGCTCACCGCGCTGGCCGAGATGACGCCCAACGGCGTCGTCCATCGCATCACTGAAAGCGGCCTACGCGGACGCGGCGGCGGCGGCTATCCTACCGGTCTCAAATGGGGCACCGTGGCCAAGGCCGGCGGCGATCTCAAGTATGTGGTCTGCAACGGCGACGAAGGTGACCCCGGCGCATTCATGGATCGCAGCGTCATGGAAGGCGATCCCCATCGCGTCATTGAAGGCATGGCCATCGCAGCCTACGCCGTGGGCGCCAGCAAAGGCTTCATCTACGTTCGTGCCGAATACCCGGTAGCCGTTGCACGGCTCACCAGCGCTCTGCGCGATGCGCGCCGCCCCGGTCTCCTCGGCAGCAACATCAGCGGCACAACCTTCAATTTCGATATTGAAATCCGCCTCGGCGCCGGAGCCTTCGTCTGCGGTGAAGAAACCGCCCTCATTGCCTCCATCGAAGGCCGCCGCGGCACCCCCAAGCCCCGCCCGCCCTATCCCGCGGTCAGCGGACTTTGGGGCAAGCCCACCCTCATCAACAACGTCGAAACCTACGCCAACATCGCTCCCATCGTTCGCAATGGCGGCAAGTGGTTCGCCGGCATGGGTTCCGAACGCAGCAAGGGCACCAAGGTCTTCGCCCTCACCGGCAAAATCACCAACACCGGTCTGGTCGAAGTGCCCATGGGCATCAAGCTGCGCGAGATTATTGAAGTCATCGGCGGCGGCGTACCCGGCGGACACACCTTCAAGGCGGTGCAAACCGGCGGTCCTTCCGGCGGCTGCATCCCGGCCGAATTGCTCGACCTCGGCGTCAGCTACGATGCCCTCCTCGCAGCCGGTTCCATCATGGGGTCCGGCGGCATGATCGTCATGGACGACACGTCCTGCATGGTCAACGTCGCCAAGTTCTTCATCGAGTTCTGCATGACCGAGTCCTGCGGCAAGTGCATTCCCTGCCGCGCCGGCACAGCACAGATGCACACTCTGTTAACGCGCATCTGCGAAGGCTCCGCAACCATGGACGACCTCGAACTTCTCGAAGAGCTCTGCTCCACGGTCAAGGAGGCCAGCCTCTGCGGTCTCGGCCAGACCGCACCCAATCCCGTACTCAGTACGCTGAAGTACTTCCGCAACGAGTACATCGAGCACATCCTTCATCAACGCTGTCCGGCCGGCGTGTGTAAAATCGAAACTCCCGTGGCCGACCAACCTGCCGTGGAGGTGTTGGCATGAGCGAAGCCGTAGACGTCAAAACTCTTCAAATCAATGGCCATGAAGTCAGCGCCCTGCGCGGACAGACCATCCTTCAGGTGGCTCGGGAGAATGACATCGACATTCCCACCCTCTGCCACCTCGACGGCCTCAGCGACGTAGGCGCCTGCCGCCTGTGCCTGGTTGAAATCAAGGGTAGCAACAAGCTCCTCCCCGCCTGCGTAGCCACCGTGTACGAGGGCATGGAGGTGACCACCGACACTGAGCGGCTCCAGAAGCACCGCAAGACCATCCTCGAGTTGCTTTTCGCCGAACGCAACCACATCTGTTCGGTCTGCGTTTCCAACGGCCACTGCGAGCTCCAATCGTTGGCGCAGCAGGAGGGCGTAACGCATGTGCGTTTCCCCTATCGCAATCCGGAGTTGACGGTCGATGCCTCCCACGAGCGCTTTACCGTCGACCACAACCGCTGCGTCCTCTGCACCCGCTGCGTAAGAGTCTGCGCGGAGGTGGAAGGCGCCCACGTTTGGGACGTGATGGGCCGCGGCATCAACTCCACCATCATCACCGACCTGAATGACAACTGGGGTGAGTCCAGTTGCACACGCTGTGGCAAGTGCGTGCAGGTGTGTCCCACCGGAGCATTGTTCGACAAGAGCAAAATCGGCTCCGACCATCCCAAATACCCCGATTTTCTGCCTTACCTGAATGAGATGAGGGAAGCGCAATGAGCAAACTTAAACTTGCAACAGTCTGGCTCGACGGATGTTCCGGCTGTCACATGTCGTTCCTCGACATGGACGAACGGCTGCTCGAGGTCGCGGAGCTGGTCGATGTGGTCTACAGTCCCATTGTGGACACCAAGGAGTTTCCCGACCACGTCGACATTGCTCTGGTCGAAGGAGCAGTGGCCTCGGTGGACGACGAGAAGAAGATCAAGAGGATCCGCGCCCACTCCAAACTCCTGGTAGCCATGGGCGACTGCGCGGTGGCCGGCAACGTGCCGTCCATGCGCAACCCGATCGGGCCCGAGGCGATTCTGAACCGCGCGTATATTGAGAACGCCAGCGCGCAGCAACAGATTCCGTGCGTGGTGGTGCCCAAGCTGCTCAAGGTGGTACGGCCCATCCACGAATTTGTGAAGGTGGACGTATTTCTTCCCGGCTGTCCTCCTTCAGCAGATACATTTCACTCGGCGCTGGTAGCGCTGGTAACCGGCAGCCCGCTGGATGTTTCGGCGCTCACCCGCTTTGGAGCCTGAGCCCCATGGAGTTCGAGTCATGACCCAAACCATCACTATCGATCCCGTAACTCGCCTTGAAGGTCACGGAAAGATCACGATTCAATTGAACGGCCAGGGCGAGGTGGAAGACGCACACTTTCATGTAACGCAAGTGCGCGGCTTTGAGAGATTTTCACAGGGGCGGCCGTTCTACGAGATGCCGAGCCTTATGGCGCGCATCTGCGGCATCTGCCCGGTATCGCACCTCATCGCTTCGGCCAAGGCGTGCGAAGCCATTATGGCGGTGCGGATTCCGCATACGGCCGCGCAGTTGCGCCGCATGCTGAACCTGGCGCAGATGGTGCAGTCCCATGCGCTGAGCTTCTTCTACTTGTCCTCGCCCGACCTGCTGCTGGGTATGGACTCCGACCCTGCGATGCGCCACATCTTCGGTGTCGTGGGCGCCAAGCCCGAGTTGGGCCGCGCCGGCATCGCTCTGCGGCGCTTCGGCCAGCACATTATTGAGCTGCTTGGCAACAAGCGCATTCATCCGGGATGGGTTGTGCCGGGCGGCGTCACCGAGCCACTGGCAGCCGCCAAGCGCGACGAGATCCTCGCCATGCTGCCCGAGGCTTATGCCGGCATCAAGCTGGCGCTCATCGCGTACAAGCAGATTGCCGACACGTTCAAACCGGAGATCGAAGTTTTCGCCAACTTCCCATCGCTCTACATGGGACTGGTGAACGAAGACGACTCCGTTGAGTTCACCGATGGCGCACTGCGGCTGATCGATGCTCAAGGCAACGTTGTGGAAGACGGCATCACCGCCAACCGGTTTACTGAAGTGATCGGCGAAGCTGTTGAACCCTACAGCTACACCAAGTTCGCTTACTACAAGCCGCTCGGATATCCCGAAGGCAGCTATCGCGTTGGTCCCCTGGCCCGGCTCAACATCGCCAAGACCATGGGCACTCCGCTGGCAGACGTGGAACTGGCCGAATTCAAGCAGTTGGCCGTGGGACCGGTGCAGGGATCGTTTCACTATCACCATGCGCGTCTCGTCGACATCCTGTACGGCATCGAGAAGATCGAACAGATCCTCACCGATCCGTTGATTCTCGACAAGCACGTGAGGGCGGTCGCGGGCGTCAACCGTCTCGAAGGCGCGGGCCAGGCGGAAGCCCCTCGCGGCACCTTGCATCACCATTACAAGGTGGACGAGAACGGCCTCATCACCTGGGCCAACCTTGTGATCGCCACCGGCCAAAACAACAACGCCATGAACAAAGGCGTTCTGCAGGCCGCAAAGCACTACGTGAAGGACGGCAAATTCACCGAGGGCATGCTCAACCGCGTCGAGGCCGTGGTGCGGACGTTCGATCCCTGCCTGAGTTGCTCCACTCACGCTTTCGGGCAGATGCCGCTGGCTGTTTCGCTGCTGTCGGCTGACGGCGAAGTTATGGACCGGGTTATCCGTTCCTGATTTGAAGTCCAACGAATCATCAAGGCGCCCCATCTCCTACCCGCCGCACGGATAGGAGATGGGGTTTCCTCTATAGTGGAGTCATGATGCTGAACCCGGCCCGATGCCTCATCCTTGCCTGCGGCAACACGCTGCGCGGGGACGACGGTGTCGGTCCCTGGCTTTGCGCCTGGGCAGAAGAGCGATTCGCCTCCGACCCAAATGTGCGCACTCTCTCCCGCCAGCAATGGACTCCGGAACTAGCCGCAGAGATCGCTGAGGTTGAGTCGGTCCTCTTTATCGATTGTTCCGTCGAGTCTGCTGCAGGGATCGTTCGCATGACCCCCGTGGAACCCATCGCTGCCGGCCCCGGGCTCGCAACGCATCATATCGGCGCATCGGAGTTGCTGGCGCTGGGACAGGAACTCTACAATTCCCTGCCTCGTCACGCTCTGCTGCTCACGGTTGGTGCCGATTCGACCGAACTAAGCGAGACGTTCAGCGAGGCTGTGACCGCGGCTCTCCCCGAGGCGTGCCGCGTTCTGGAGTCGACCATCCTCCAGTTTCTCACTGGCCCTGAAGCGCCTGCGCCCGATCAGCGCGCATAGCCCGCAAGCTTAAATGAGAATGCGTAATCGCCCTTCAACTGCGCGGGTAGCGTAATGCGGAGCTTACCGGCATCGGCCTTCGTCGCGAGAGCCTTCGGATTGCCTAGCTCAGTCACTTTCCCGTTCGGGTTCGCCGACAAACCATCTACGGTCAGAGTCGTAGCCTTCGGCTTACCCAGAATCGTGACATACAGGTCGTCGCCTTTGCGGGTGAAGCGCAGGTCGTCGCCCTCCGCGCTCTTCCCCACCGCCATCGTCCATGGCGTTGTGTCATAGATGGCTTCGCCGTTTTGCTTGAGCCACGCCCCAAGAGCCTTCAGTCTTTCCATCTGAACCGGCGGAATGGTGCCATCGGCTTCAGGGCCCACGTCGAGCAGCAGGTTGCCGTTCTTGCTGACGATATCCACCAACAGCGCGATCAACTCGCCCGGTGCGATGGTCTCCGTTTCGCCCTCGGCGCGGTTGTAGCCAAACGAGCGGCCCAGGCCGCGGCACTCCTCCCACTTCTTCTCGCTGATCTTGTCCAGCTTCTGATACTCGGGCGAGGTGAAGTCGGAGTGGGCAATGCCGAAGCGATCATCGATCACGCCATCCGGCACGGCGTTGTAGTAGTCAGCCTCCACTTCGAGCGGCTTGCCGGTCTTGGGCCAGTCAATGTCGTTCCACAAGACGGCCGGATGGTAGCGCACGATCAGCTCGAGGATCTGCGCGAAGGCGTAATCGCCGTAGGCCTGGCTTTCAGGCTTAACTGTTTCGTAGTCGGTGTTGGTCTCGATGGGCCCGGTGTTGAAGGTCCAGTCGTAGCCGCCGGAGTAATAGAGACCCATGCGGAGACCCTGTTTCTGCACGGCGGTCGTCAGCTCACCCACGATGTCCCGCTCGGCATGCTGCGCAGCTTTCGGCAGCGTGGGGCTTGGATTAGGCGTCGTGCTCGGCCACAGCGTAAAACCCTCGTGATGCTTGCTCGTCAGCACAACGTACCTGGCGCCGGCTTCGCGAAACACCGTGGCCATCCGGTCGGGATTCCACTTCCGCGACTCGCGGTTGAAGACGGGCGCGAAGTCGTAGTAGCTGAAGTTGGCGCCGAAATGCTCCCGATGATATGCCTGCGTCGGCGATCCGCCGATGCGCAACACATTGAGATACCACTCCGCATAGGGGTTGTACTTGATGTAGTCGCCGGAATTGAAGTCGTGATCG
This sequence comes from Acidobacteriaceae bacterium, assembly GCA_003151435.1. Lineage (GTDB taxonomy): Bacteria > Acidobacteriota > Terriglobia > Terriglobales > Acidobacteriaceae > Telmatobacter. The sequence goes on along the minus strand of PLXP01000254.1, from coordinate 6,184 downwards.
GGATGATTGAGCGGCGCCCAGCCCGGCACCGAATAGAGGCCCCAGTGGATGAAAATCCCTAGCTTGGCCCCGGCATACCATTGCGGCAGCGGATGACGGTTGAGCGAGTCAAGCGTGGGCTCGTATTTTGGTGGAGCCTGCTGCGCGGCAGACATGCCACAGAAGGAAATCAACGCTGCCAATATCCCACTCACCACAATTTGTCTCCGAATCATCCGCACTCCCTCAAGAAGTCACAAGGAATGATAGTCACTCGGCGCGCTTGTGCCAACCTTCTCCGGATGCAAGGAGTACCTGCGGTGATGCGAACGGAAGGCCGCCCAAAGACACCAACGGCGACTGCACCGGGTTGGTGCGGCCGCCGCTGGCCTCCAGGAAAGTCGTAGTTCGTTCGATTGTACGGGGCGGCTAAGGCCGCACCCTCTCAAAGCACCATCGGTCGCTTAGAATGCGGCCACCGTCTGACGCAGGCTGTAGGAGCTGAGCGTCTTGATGTAGTTGCCGCGATCGAACGGTGAGGTGTCGGGAACTGAGCGGCGGCTGAGGCACCCGCGAGTTTCCGACAACGAGGTGTATTCGCGCTTCTCAAGCCAGTAGCGAAGGTCGGCCATGACGCGTCCGATGTGCTCGATGCCGTGAATGTGAAGAGCCGATGCCATCATGGCAACATTAGCCCCCGCCATTATGGACTTGAGGACATCCTCTGCCGAGTGAACGCCGCCGGTGATGGCAATGTCGGCGTTGGTGTGGCCATAGAGGATGGCTGCCCAATGCAAGCGAGGCAACAGCTCAGAGGGCGTGGAGAAATGCAGCGTGGGCCGCACCTCCAGAGCCTCGATGTCGAAGTCGGGCTGATAGAAGCGGTTGAAAATCGCCACTCCACGCATTCCTGCATCTTCAAGCCGCGCGACGAGGTTGGGAATGCTGGTGAATGATTGGGAGAGCTTGACGGCAACCGGAACCTTGACCGCACGGCAAACATTGTCCACGAGTTCAAGCAGTTGCGACTCGAGTTCGGCGGAGGTCTGGCTGCGATCGGTTGCCAGCGCAAAGGTATTCAGTTCGATTGCGTCAGCGCCGGCCTCTTCCATATCGCGGGCGTACCGTACCCATCCGCCCGTGGTGGCGCCATTCAGACTGGCCATGATTGGAATCGCAACGGCCGCCTTGGCTTGCCGCAGGTGGTCAAGGTAGACCTCGTGCGTCATGCGGTAGTCGCTTAGATCGGGCAGGTAGTCAAGCGACTCGGCAAACGACTCCGTGCCGCGCGAAAGGTCTTCGTCCAGGGCCCGTGATTCAAGCGCCAACTGCTCCTCAAAGAGCGACGTGAGCACGATGGCCGCGGCGCCGGCATCCTCCATCCGGCGCATGTTATCAAGCGACTCCGAGAGCGGAGTGGACGCTACAACAATGGGCCCTTTCAGTTTGAGCCCTAGGTAGTTTGTTGAGAAATCAATCATTTTGTTCCTCCGGCGCTTACTGGCTCCAATTTCTCGGCCGGTTTTTCTTCAGGAGCGATGTTGGGGGTTTCACCGCGGCCCGGCATGCCGGCACGCGCGGAGTAGACGCGCCACTGGCGCTCGACGTCGTCCTGTGCCTCTTTCAGCAGGTTCGCCGCAAGCTCAGGGTTCCCACGAGCGAGCATGGTGTAACGCGCTTCGCGATACGCATAGTCCTTGAGCCGGATGGTTGGCGCCTTGGAGTCAAGCTGGAAGGGATTCTTGCCTGTCTCGCGCAATGCCGGGTTGTAGCGCATCAGCGGCCAGTAGCCGGACTGCACAGCCAGCTTCTGCTGCTCCAGTCCGTGCACCAGGTCGTAGCCGTGGGCGATGCAACTGGAGTAGGCGATGATGATCGACGGTCCTTCATGCGCTTCGGCTTCCTGGAAAGCCTTGACGACGTGACTGTCGTTGCCACCCAGGGCCACTTGGGCCACGTACACGTAGCCATAGCTGACGGCCTCCATGGCGAGGTCTTTCTTGCTGTTGACTTTTCCGCTGGCAGCAAACTTGGCTACCGCACCGCGGGGTGTCGCCTTTGACATCTGGCCACCGGTATTCGAGTAGACTTCGGTGTCGAGGACCAGGACGTTGACGTTCTTCCCGGAACCGAGCACGTGGTCGAGTCCGCCGAAGCCGATGTCGAACGCCCATCCGTCTCCGCCCAGGATCCAAACGCTCTTGCGGACCAGGGTGTCGGCGATGGCCAGCAGGTTGCGTGCATCTGAGGTGCCCTCACCTGCGAGCTTTTCGCGCAGGATCTTCACACGTTCGCGCTGTGCGTTGATTTCCGGTTCGGTCTTCTGCGATGCAGTGAGCAGAGCAGTCACAAGCTCATCGCCGAGGGCTGGAGCGACGCGCTTCACCAGCGTTTCCGCGAAGATCTTCTGCTGGTCGAGAGCGATGCGCATGCCGAAGCCGAACTCCGCATTGTCTTCNNCCGTAGATCGACGAGCAGCCGGTGGCATTGGCGATGTAGAGCCGGTCGCCAAAGAGCTGTGTGAGCAACTTGACGTAAGGCGTTTCACCGCAACCGGAGCAGGCGCCGGAGAACTCAAAGAGCGGCTGCAGCAGTTGCAGGTCCTTCACCTGGCCGTGCGAAAGCTTGTTGCGATCCACCTCGGGCAAGCCGAGAAAGAAGTCCCAGTTGTCGCGTTCGGCCTCGCGTAGCGGAGGCTGAGGCGCCATGTTGATGGCCTTGTGGCTGGCGTCGCTCTTGCTCTTCACCGGGCACACTTCCACGCAGACGCCGCAGCCCGTGCAATCTTCAGGAGCGACCTGTAGCGTGTAGCGGTCCTGCTCCATGCCCTTCCACTTGGGCTTGGCCCATTGGAACGTGGCGGGAGCGTTAGTGGCGAGATCGGGACTGTACACCTTGGAGCGAATGACGGCGTGCGGGCATACCATGACGCATTTGCCGCACTGGATGCACAGGTCCTTGTCCCACGCGGGGATGAACTGCGCGATGTTGCGCTTCTCCCACTGTGCGGTGCCTGTTGGGAAGGTACCGCCGGCGGGGATGGCACTGACCGGCAGCAAATCTCCATGGCCCGCTGCGATCTGTCCCAACACATCGTGCACGAACTTGGGAGCCTTGTTGGAGATCACGTCAACGAGGTCGAAGTCAGAGGAGACAGCGGAAGGCAGTTCAACCTTCTCGAGGTGTGCGAGCGCCGCGTCGACGGCCGCGAAGTTCTTTTGCACCACGGCCTCGCCACGCTTGCCATAGGTCTTCTTGATGGCTTTCTTGATTTGCTCGATGGCCTCGTCGCGCGGCAACACGCCGCTGATGGCGAAGAAGCAGGTCTGCATGATGGTGTTGATGCGCGCACCCATTCCGGCTTCGCGCGCCACCAAGTAGCCATCGATGGTGTAGAACTCGATCTTCTTCCGCAGCATCTCCTGCTGCACGGTCTTGGGGAGCTTGTCCCACACTTCGGCCGCGGAATACGGCGAGTTGAGGAGGAAGACCGCGCCCGGCATGGCTGCCTCAAGCACATTCATCTTCTCGAGGAAGCTGAAGTTGTGGCAGGCCACGAAGCTGGCTTGGGTGATCAGGTAGCTGGAGCGGATCGGCGTGGGGCCGAAGCGCAGGTGCGACGTGGTCATTGAGCCGGACTTTTTGGAGTCGTACACAAAGTAGCCCTGCGCGAAGTTGGACGTCTCAGTGCCGATGATCTTGATGGAGTTCTTGTTGGCGCCCACCGTACCGTCGGAGCCCAATCCATAGAAGAGCGCACGCACGGTGCGGGGCTCTTCGGTCGAGAAGCTGGGATCGTAGGTGAGGCTCGTAAAGCTGACGTCGTCATCGATACCGATGGTGAAGTGATTCTTCGGCGAGGGCTTGGCCAGCTCGTCGTATATGCCCTTGACCATGGCGGGCGTGAATTCCTTGGACGAGAGGCCGTAACGGCCACCGATCACCTTGGGCTTGGCGGCGAAGGGGAGGCTGTCTGCGTTTTCGGCCAGCACGGTGATGATGTCCTGGTAGAGCGGCTCACCGGTACCACCGGGCTCCTTGCAGCGGTCGAGAACCGCAATCGACTTGACGGTCGCGGGCAGCGCAGCGAGGAAAGCAGAAGCGTCAAAAGGCCGATAGAGGCGAACCTTGAGCAAGCCGAGCTTTTCGCCTTGCTTGTTCAGCAGATCCACGGCCTCTTCAGCGGCTTCAGCGCCGGAACCCATGACGACGATGACGCGGTCCGCATCGGGCGCGCCGTAATAGTCGAACAGGTGATAGGCGCGGCCGGTCTGCGCGGCAAAGCGATCCATGACGGATTGCACGATGCCCGGGACGGCGGCGTGGAACGGACTGCAGGCTTCGCGAGCCTGGAAGAAGACGTCAGGGTTCTGCGCGGTGCCGCGAATGATGGGGCGATCGGGGCTGAGGGCGTTCTGGCGGTACTGAATGACAAATTTGTCGTCGAGCAGGGCGCGGATGGTGTCGTCGCCAATGGGGAAAAGCTTGCCCACTTCATGCGAAGTACGGAAGCCATCAAAGAAATGAATGAAGGGGATGCGGGACTCGAGGGTGGCAATCTGCGCCACGAGCGCCATATCCGCCACTTCCTGTACGGAATTGGAGGCCAGCATCGCCCAACCGGTGGAGCGGCAGGCCATCACGTCAGAGTGATCGCCGAAGATCGACAATGCATGGGTCGCCAGCGTGCGGGCGGTCACGTGCATGGTGGCCGGGGTCAACTCACCGGCGATTTTGAACATGTTGGGGATCATCAACAGCAGTCCCTGCGAGGCCGTGAATGTGGTCCCGAAAGCGCCGGCCTGCAAAGCTCCGTGCAACGCTCCAGCAGCGCCGCCTTCGCTCTGCAACTCCTCAACAATGGGCAACGCGCCCCAGATGTTCTTCTTCCCTTCCGAACGCCACTGATCGGCCCACTCAGCCATCGGCGACGAAGGCGTAATAGGGTAGATGGCGACGACTTCGGAGAGGCGATAGGCAACCGAGGCGGCTGCCTCGTTCCCATCCATGATGACCATTTTCTGTTCACTCATTCGCTTTGCTCCATAGCGCGGCAGCAGAAAAAAACCGCTAGGGTGAGTCTCGTCCTCAGAAGGGTCACCCGCCTGTGATGCGAGACACATGGGAGGACGCAAATACCATATTATGAAATAGTTTTCGCATTATGCCGCAGTCTGGCCCGTCGAACCTTGCCGCTCTCTTCATTGCCAACGTCGATTTACAACGCATCCATGGCAGCCCGCCGATGATCTCGAATGTCACAATAAAGCAGAACCATTGCGATTCCGTACACGGGACCGATCAGCGCGTCCAGAACAAAAGATAGAAGTGGAGAACCGACCGCCGCCATGGGGCCCGAACGAATATGAGCATGAGCGAGAACGCTGCCGGCTATTCCGAGGATCCAACGCAATCCTCCCACGAGCGCAACGACAGCGAAGATTCGTGCTCTGCGGCCTTTAGTCAGTTGAACGCTGCGGTCCAGCGCTGCCCCGATGGGAAGATTCTCAATAAAAGAAGCAGGAACAGCCATCGCGTATCGGACATGCATCCACAGGCCAAACGGAACTGCAGCGACAAGTGTCAGCCCAACCATCCCGTACCAAATGGTCAGGCCCGCAGCAAACCTGTCCAAAACATCAGCGCCGAAAACGATCGTTCCCATCATGGCCACGAGGATTCCCCACACCCGCACCGCCGAAACGAACTGGAGCGATTGAAAACGGAACCAATGTGGGCGCTTTCCGGGAAAGTCCCCCCGGATGAGAACGGGCTCGGGGCGAGACTGCTTGAAAACGGCGCCCGTAGCCGCGGCAAGGGAAAGTCCGGCCAGAACGTAATATGCGCACGCGCCGAGGCAGGTGAGAACGAGGTTGACCGAATAAATTGACAAGCCCCAGTGGGCACGAATGACGATGGCTTGTTGCGGCCAGTCTGGGTGGCGAAGATGGTTCAACCCACGTTGGGCAATGATCCAGCAGAGATGACCGAGAGCTGGAAAGACGAAGATTCCCAGAAATAACAAGAAGTTTGAGCGGTAATGCCCGATGCTTTGCTTGAGAAGACTGCCGAGACTCAACGTTCGCCGAGCCGTTTCGATTCTAGGCTGCAGTATCGTTGGAATAGGCTCTCCTTACTCGCTCCGATTCGCACGAATTGTACCCCGCGTTGGGGCTCTAAAGCTGTGACAGCCCAATTTGAAACG
>PLXP01000039.1 GCA_003151435.1 Acidobacteriaceae bacterium | reverse complement strand
AGGGCTAAGAGATACGCATTCTGAGGGCAAGGTCAATTCGGAAGATCTTGTGCAGCTTCTTTGGCGAGATGAGGTACTAGATTTATTGACGTCCCGCTCAGTTCCCATCGAACTTAAACGAAAGCCTCGGCGGTTTCTCTGGCAAGCCCTTGCGGGGTCAATGTCAATCTTGGAACTAAAGGACGCTGTCCGTGGGCATCTTAAGAGGCGTTCTAGTTGGAGAGCTGACCTGACAATCGCCTTACTCAGAACTCCCATGGGCCAACAGGCCTTCAAAATATCGATTCACGAGGGGAAGCGACAAGAGATCGTCGACCGGGTTGCTCAATTCCGGCAGACTGCATATCGGGCATCGCGCAACAACTTCAAAATGCCCAACCATGAAAAAGGGGGCCAATAACCGTGGGAAAGGGAGGGAGAAAAGGAGGCCAGCAAGGGATTTGCGATGGCCGTCACAGGCTACGGCAAGACGGGTACGCGGTCACGAGCCATTCCAGCCAGGGGCAGACCGCCGACCGGGTGCTGATCCACGCGGATACCGAACTGGGGGCGAAAGACCTGCTCAACGACCGCATGGCCTTGGAACAGGGAAAAGAAAGATGGCCTTCCGCCTGGTTCCCATCCATCAAGTGGATATTCTTTGTTTCCTCTGCTCCACCCAGTTGCGGGCGGCTTCGCCCGGCATGGGGCGCGCGATAAAATATCCCTGGGCAAGATCGCACCCCAGGCTATTCAGGTAGTCGAGTGTTTTAAGGTTTTCAACGCCCTCCGCCGTGACCAGCAGGCCGAGGCTGTGGCCAAGCTCGACGATCGATTTGATGACGCTACGCGACTCGCTGGAGTGCTGTGCCTGCATGACAAACGACTTATCCACCTTGATCTCTGAAAAGGGAAGTCGTACGAGCTGAATCATCGAGGAAAATCCGGTGCCGAAGTCGTCGATCGACAGTTGAAAGCCCTTCATGCGCAGTCTTGTCAACAAGTCCAGAGAGAGGATCGGATCCACCATCGCGCTGGTCTCTGTCAATTCCAGGACGATTCGCTCCGTATCAATCTGAAAGCGGTGGCACACGGCGGAAAGGTTATCGGCCATCTGAATATCCACGAGGCTTTTCGCGGAAATATTCAACGACAATTTTAGATTGGATTGCGGAAAAGACTGGGAGAACCATTCCAGGCTTTGGTCGAAAATCTGCGCCGTCAGGGCATCGATCAGCCCGGCATTTTCCGCGACCGGAATAAACTGGTCGGGCATCACGATTCCCCTGTCGGGATGTTTCCAGCGAACCAGTGCTTCAAACCCGGCCGTCGCGCCGCTCCTGCATTCGATTTTTGGCTGATAGGCCAATACAAACTCGTGGCGATCCAGGGCGTTTTGCAAATCCGGTGCGGTCACTTCAAATTCATCCCTGCTCGCGGATTGCGTCTCTACCGATTGCGGCTCATTGGATTCGCTTCCTTCACCAACCAGCAAGCGCAGAGCCTCTTTGGAAATCGGCTTGGAAATGACCCCCGCAATGCTCAACCCGTGCTCCGAGGCAGAGCGCTGCGCGGCATCCAGCACCCTCGTGCCCATGCCGCTGGAGATGACGATCTTCGCCCGGCACTTGCGCTCCGCCAGCAGGCGCATGATCTCAACGCCGTCCAGCTCCGGCATCACGAGATCGATGGTGATTATGTCAGGACTCATCTGATCCAATCGCTGGAGGAACTCATCCGGGCGGGTCACGAACTCCGCTTCAAAGCCGAGGCTCTCCGCAATCCATTGGATCGTCTGACCGACAGCCGCGTCATCGTCCAGGACGAGAATGCGCCGGTTAGGCATTGCGTCCCTCCTCTTCAGGTGCGGACTGGCTTGCAGTCAGCGTTCCGCGGATTCTTCTCGCCAGTTCCAGCCGGGAGTAGGGTTTGTTCAGCAACTGTACATGCTCGTCCAGAAGTCCCATGTGAAGAATCGCGCTTTCTGCATACCCGGAGCTGTATAACACCTTCAATGCTGGGTAAAGCTTGCGTGCTTCCAGTGCTAGTTCGCGGCCATTCAAGCCGCCCGGCATCACCACATCGGTAAACAGAAGATCAATTTCCTTGTGCTCCCTGAGAACCGCCAATGCGTCTTTGCCATTCGCAGCCTCCAGGACCTGGTACCCGAGATAGTGCAACTGGGTCTTGGCAAACTCACGCACAGGATCGTTGTCTTCCACCAGAAGAATAACCTCAGAGCCACAAAGATCAACAAGGATTGTTGAATCCTCATTGGTTGGTTCGCTATCTTGGTGGGCCATGGGAAGGTACAGTTTTACTGATGTGCCATGCCCGGGTTCTGAGTAAATCCTGACATGACCCTTGGATTGCTTCACAAAGCCATACACCATGCTTAAGCCCAGGCCCGTACCCTTGCCAACCTCCTTGGTGGTGAAGAATGGATCGAAGACGCGGCTTAGATTTCCCCGGCTGATGCCACAGCCCGTGTCAGACACTGCTATAAGAATGTATTTTCCCGGTGTGACGTCAGGGTTCTGGTTCGCATAGTCTGAATCCAGGATGGCGGTACCGGTCTCGACGATCAATTTCCCGCCGCCCGGCATGGCATCCCGGGCATTCACGCAAAGGTTCAGCAGCGCGTTCTCAAGCTGTGTGGGGTCAACCAGCGCTTTGCAATCCTCTGGGCAGCAATTCTCCGCGCACTTGATCAGGTCCAGTTCAATATCCGCGCTCAATGTGCGGCGCAGAAAACTCTCCATATTCGCAAGCAGTTGATTCACGTCAACCGCTCTCGGCTGCAATGCCTGGCGGCGCGCAAAGGCCAGCATGCGATGCGTAAGATCCGCACCGCGCTGCGCCGCATCCAGAATCATCTTCGCCATCTTGCTCAGGCGCGGATTTTCTTTGGCTTCCTCGCCGATGAATTCAGAACAGCCCAGGATCACGGTCAGCAGATTATTGAAATCATGGGCGATCCCTCCGGTCAACTGGCCAATCGCCTCCATCTTCTGCGACTGGCGGAATTGCTCCTCCAGTTGCCGCCGCTCCGTAATGTCGCGGAAGGTCCAGATCCTGCCATAGTAGTTGCCGGCCTTGTCGCGGACCGGGGACGAGTAGCGTTCAACTATCGTGCCATTCAGTAATTCGACCTCATCATTGCAGACCTCGTCCGGATGGGAGTTTAGATATATGATCTTCTCGATAAATTGATCCGGGTTCCTGAGGGAGGAGCGCACATATTCCCGCTGCCGCAAATCATCCGGATCCTCGGCTATCTCTTTAGGAATTTGCATCATGTCGTTCAAGCGCTGGTTTTGCAGGATTTTCCTGTCCTGTCTGTCAACCACCAATACGCCGTCCGGGGCGGAGTCCACCTGCGCTTCAAAAAAGGCGGTGCGCCAGCGCAACTCTTCTTCATTCTTCAGGCGATCTTTTTCATGCCGCTTTACTTCCAGGGCGAAGGAGATGTCCATGGCCATCTCGTCCAGCAGCTTGATTTCGTCCTCGTCGAAAAACGCCAGCTCGCTTGAATAAAGATTGAAAATGCCAACGGCCTGCGCGTCCACCTTGAGCGGGAAGGACGCAAACGACCGATAGCCCATTCTGAGCGCGTCGTCTCTCCATGGGGCAAGGCGAGGGTCTTGCTCGATTGCATTGCAGATGACGTGTTCTCCGGAAAGGAAGCATTGCACCGAGGGTCCGGCGGAGCGGGCCGGGTCCAGGAGATTGAGCCGGACGCGGTCAAGGTAATCGCCGACCTCGCCGCTGGATGCGATTGGCTTAAGCGCGTGCGTCTCGGAATCGGCCATCCCGATCCACGCCATGAGGAATTGTCCCTTGTCCACCGCGATGCGGCAGGCGGCTTCGAGCATCGCCTGGGAATCTTTCTCGCGCACGATCGTCTGGTTGATATCGCTCAGGACCGAGTAGACGCGATTGAGCTGCCGGATATGCTCTTCCGCCCGCATGCGCACGCTGATGTCGTTAAAAACAATGGCAACGCGCCGCTGCTCCGGCTCGCCGACGCGATAGGCGCTAACCTCGTAGTAGCAGTTCAAGGCTTCGGCTTCGTGGATGAATTGCGCCGGCTCGCCGCTAAGTGCGATTTCCCCATAAGTATCGAACCAAAACTCTTCATGAGACGGGGCAAGCTCACGCATCCGTTTCCCCACGGCATCGTGCATCCCGGTCTGCTTTTCAAATGCGGCGTTGATTTCGAGGAATCGGTAGTCGGCAGGCTTGCAGGCGGAGTCGAAGATCATCTCGATGATGCAGAAGCCTTCGTTCATCGAGTCGAACAGGCCGTGATAGAGCACATCGCTTTCGTGACGGGCCTGCTCCTCTTTATAAGCCGCAATGGACAGCAGGTCGCGCCGGTAGTGCTCGGCTAGCAGGCTCATGAAAATGCCCATGGCGGCAAAGAAAACCAGGGCAACGGCATCCGAGATTCTCGCGATGCCAAGATTCCCGGTTGGCTGCATAAACAGATATTCCGCTCCCAGCACGGCCAGAGCGGTGGCCAGCAGCCCGGGCCAGAGGCCGGCGAGCACAGCGACGATCATGACGGCCGGAAAGAAAGTGATGAACGGCGGCATGGCCAGGCCGAGGCCCTGCACCAGAAAGTATCGCAGCAAAAACGACGCGGCAACTACAACGACCGCCATAGCGTAGCGAGCGAACGGTCTATCAAGCGTAGCTTTGGAAATGTCCCGCATCATGCGCAGCACCGAGACTACTCTCTTTTCGCATTGCTGATTGCAGCGTATTCCTCAAATAAAATTGTCGACTCTGATGTTGGTCACAGCTATTCGGGGCGTCAGTTTTCTTGTCTAATTGATTTTTGCCTCTTCAGCACAATCTGTGGGCGGTTTCGGGTTCGGGCAGTCTTCCAAGCGTGTGATACAGGGCCATTTCCATCGCTTTGAAGGTGCGGAACCCATACGAGCGCCTGGTTACCACTCGTATTTTGTTGTTGAGCCCTTCCACCGCGCCGCTTGAAAGCTCTCCTTTGGCCCGGAACCAGTTCATCAGCAGCTCTTCATGATTGCGTAGCATAGCAATGCCTACACAGCGTGGCTCGCGATGGGGTCGCCGCAGCATCCCACAATGAGTCAATACGCCGACCTGAAGGCGGCAGGCCAACTGCAGCTTCTTAATTCACCCCAGTGGGTTGATATAGCAAACGGTCGGATGTCGATCGAAACGAGCATACCGCGGCAAGGGATATCCCTGATGCGCTTGGCCTGGTAGGTTGCTGAATATGGTAAGGGCTGCTGGTGTGCCTTTGAACTGCAAGGACTGGAAGAACAAAGTCTCCAGAAACGCCGTTTGCGACGGGAGCCCTCATTCATTGTGTTCCCTTCGGAGAGGAAAACCTCGTCCACCACCGCGACTATGCTACATTTCTCGCAAGTCCAAGGAGGTATGGCTCTTTGAAGGCCGTTGTAACCACACAATACGGGCCGCCATCGGACGTGCTGCAGCTCACAGAGGTAGCAACTCCTGCGTCCGCGGAGGACGAGGTCCTGATCAGGCTGTATGCCTCGTCGGTCAATCCGCTCGACAGTTTCACAGTAAGAGGGCCATTGTTTTTCTTTCCGAAACTTGGGAGGTTCCTCAAACCGAAACACAAGATTGCAGGCGCTGATTTTGCAGGGCGAGTTGAATCGGTTGGCCGCGACATACAGCGGTTTCGGCCGGGCGACGAAGTGTTCGGGGCATCGTTCACGGGAAAAGGCCTGGGAGGATTTGCTGAGTTTGCGTGTGCCGGTGAAGACAGCCTGGCGCCGAAGCCGTCCAACCTGTCGTTCGAGGAGGCAGCAACCGTGCCGGTGGCGGCGATCACTGCCCTTCAGGGTCTTCGCGATCAGGGTCAGATCCAGCGCGGCCAAAAGGTTTTGATCGATGGCGCGTCTGGCGGTGTGGGTACTTTCGCTGTCCAGATTGCCAAATCATTCGGGGCTGAAGTGACTGCCGTGTGCAGCCCGAGGAATGTGGACAGGGCACGAGTGATCGGCGCCGACCACGTTATCGATTACACGCGAGAAGATTTCACGCGCAGCGGGTTGCGATACGATCTGATTCTCGGTGCGAACGCGCATCATTCGATTTTCGATTACAGACGCGCGCTCAGTCGGGACGGAATCTTTGTCATGGTCGGAGGTGGTTTGGCTCGAATTCTCCAGGCGGTGTCCCTGGGGCCACTTCTGTCGTGGATTGGCAGTAAGAAAATGCGTTTCTTTATTGCGAAGATAAACGGGAGGGATCTGCGTCTTCT
>PLXP01000244.1 GCA_003151435.1 Acidobacteriaceae bacterium | reverse complement strand
CTAGCCAAGTGGCCTTTGAGCCGACTGGCGAACGCCGTATCCCCCTGTTGCGTCGCAAGCGCGAGAGCCCGTTGTTCTACTTCGGTCGCCTGAGCAAAGTTACCATTTTCGGCATAAGCCGCGGATAAGGTATCGAGGATGGCAGTGTCTTTCCCACCGGATAACTGCCTGGCGCGCTCGGCCAGCGTAACTGCCTCAGCGCCATTGCGAATGGATGAGTCTGGGCAGGTGGCAAGCAGGTTCGCGGCTAACTTGAGCGCGAAGAACCGATTTGGCTCTTCTTCCAAGGCCAGATGAAACTGTGTGAGCGAGTCGGAGAACTTAGCCTGCAGGTAAAGTGCGAGCCCGAGATTCTCATGCCCCTGCGCGAATGTGGGCCGGATGCGGACCACATTCTGCCATGCATTGATAGCTTCGTTGACGCGGCTTTCGCTTGAAAATATAACTCCCAAATTGTAGTAAGCCTCAAAGAAATCCGGCTGACTCTGAACAGCTTTCTGAAAATACGGGACTGCGTCGTCGGATTTTCCCGACATTCCCAGGGCGATACCCATACCGTTGTTAGCACGCGCGTCTGCCGGTTCCAGTTCCAGGACCTTCTGCCACTTGCTCAGGGCGGCGGCCAGGTCTCCCTTTCCCTGCGCATCCATTGCCTCATCCATCACTCGATAAAAGTCGGATGCCGGCACGTCGATGTTCTCGATGCCCCCGGACGGAACATTCACAAACTCGGGAATGTTGACGGCCCGATTTGCGGCAGTCGAGTTATCCACATAGATAGGTGGGCTGTCATTCCCATTGGCGTCAAAGTGGGTTAGGAACATCTGCGTGTAAGGTGATCGGCTCTTGGAGGAGAACACCAGCCAGCGTCCGTTGGGCGAGAAGCTATGCCATGAGTTCATCCGCGATGTGTTGCAATCCATGCGGCGCGCAACCCCACCTGCCACCGGCACAATATATAACTCGCTGTCCGGGCGCATCAACTGCCCATTGCGATTCTTGACGAAAACAATCCATTTGCCGTCGGGAGAAACCTTGGGGAAGTTATTGCTCATTCCATTGTTCGATGCGCCCTCGATCGGCACTGCTTTTCCGCCCAGTCCGCCATTGAATGGAACCCTGTAAAGGCTGTACTGTATCTGAATTTCGTTCGGATCGTTGGCCTGGAGCGGGAGTTTCTGTCCTTCCGGCGAGGGGTCCTTCGCCTCTGCGCGTGCAAAGACAACATACTTTCCGTCAGGACTCCAGACGCCATCGGTCTGCACATAGCGTGGATCGTCGGCTCCGGGCAGCGGTTGCCTGCGGCCTGTGGCCCGGCTATACCATGCAAGGATGCCCCGCGTCGGATAGAACACCTGGAGAAAGCGATAGTCTTTGAAGTTATTCACAAAGTAAGTACTTGGAATACTCTGATCTGGACCAGCAAAGGTGGAAAGCACATACTGCCCATCCGGCGAAACCTGCGACATGAACCCCACACGCGATTGCCCAACGCGCAAGTCGGTGTTCCATGAGACGGTATCTTCGTTGCGAATGGACATATGCTTCTCGACGGGAACAATCGCGTACAAACCCTTATCGTTGCTGGGGCCGTCCACGTCCATGCCCATCGTCTTGCCATCCGTAGAAAATGAATGACAGTTACCGCACGTATGCAGATCGTGCATCACCACGCGGCTTTCAGGCTGAGCCAAATCGCGAAGCCGCCAATTGATGAGATAGACCAGCGATGGCGACAAGGGCTGCACGATGCCTTTTTTGCCCTCGGCAGGCATAAGTGGAACATCGCGATAAAAGATTTGTCCATCCACCGGATCTTTCGAGGTCGAGAGAGAAATGCCGCTCTGACTGACCGGACGATCCGCACCGTCAAGCCCAGTAATCGTCGCGATGGCCCGGTGGCCCGACGAGTGGTGCTTGATCAGAGCCCAGGTTCCAGCATCGGGTTTCCAGGTGTGTGCGGCGGCCTGCTCGGGTGTCAGCGAGGGGAGTTGATTGGTGCTGGAGATGCAACGCGGATCGATCTCACCGATCTGCATCGGCTCACCCTGGGATTGCACGTGGAGCGGCTTCGCGCCTTCGGAAAATACAATGTCGATGCGCCATGCATGCACCGAAGCGTCCGCTTCCCGCCAGATGAAAGTAGGCGGCGTAATCTCCGGCGGAAAGATAGAGCCGTCTTGAGGATAGTCGATGATGAGCGGCGCGCTAGTGGTGGCCTGCAAAGCCAGACGCCTGCTCGGTACTCGCCAAGGCGACTTGGAAGCCGCCATAACATTCACCGGGCTTGCACGATAAGTGCCCGACGAAAGATCGCGCCACAATTCCGGCAGTGAAAAAAGCACGGCGCCGGCAAGAAGCACACTAGCCAGCGCCAACCGGCATTTGCGGGGAAGAAGCAACGGCGATGTACCTCAATCTGATTGCAGACGGTCTGGCTCTCACTATGTATGACGCAAAATGCCAGACCGACATTGCAGACTTCTTCCGCTGGCTGTTGTTTAGTGCGTCGCAGCTACGTCTTCGTTCGCACTCGTTCCCGTCTTGCCTAGATTATCGTACAGCGGTTGCACCGGATGGACATTCGCTTCTTCTTTCGCCACAGAGATTGCCAGAATACGAACCTTGTCGTTTGCAGGTAGTGTCATTGTCTTCACGTGAGGGGGCAAGTCCATTGCGTAGACGAAGAGATAGCTGTACTCATACGGCTCGTTGAGGCCTTCCGACGTGTGATGATGCGAGGCATACCACGCGAGAGTAGCCGGCTTGATGTAGCCCTGCCGAAGGCCAAGATAATCCTTGGGATAACTCGGCGACCAGTCCGGCGAACCTGTATTCGTCAAGTCCCAGGTCGCGTGGTTTGCCGAGACCGCCCAATCGTTCTTGAGTGGAACCTGATGCTGCGGAACTCCGCGACCGCCCTCGGTGACCGAGTCTGGCCTGGGCTTCCAGAGGCGCGTGTCCCATTGACCAATGAATCCGCCCCAATCCTCGATGGTTAGTTTCACAGGATGGCTGCCGAGTTTGAACTCCGCTTGCTGATCGCCCTGAGCAGATGCTGCCAGCACATATATCTTGTTGAAATTGCCTTCCGGCAGATCGATTGCCTGGCCCTTTGCAACAACAGCATCAGGCTTGCCTGCGCCTGCGGGAGCCAGTTGGAAATCCACACCATTTACATTCAGTTGCGAGTCAAGCATTTCGGCCGGCAGCGCGTTGCCTTGCTGATCGAATCCAACGGTCGATTTTGTGTCGTCTTCGCTGGCGGCGGCGAGGTCGTATTTCAATGCGACCGGCTGCGATTCAACACTGCTCAAGTGAGCGGGAGGCGCACCGAGTTGCAACGCAAACGTCCGCGGCTGATACGGTTTGAATGAAGTCGCAAGCGCACCGTCTTCGATGGAGGCTGAGCCAACCGGCAATTCCTGTCCGTTCACTTCGCGTGCCGCCGTAACCGGTCCGGCAAACTTCACATGCACTTGCGGCGCAGGCTTTCCGTCCATCTCCACCAGGCGCACGATCGTTTCATCGCTGAGTTCGGATTTCTTGAGAGCCAGAACACGGACACGGGGATCGTCGATGCTCAGCAGGCTGAAACTGCGGCCGAGTGCTCCCGCGTGCTTGCCCGTCTCAAAAGCGATCAGCGGCGTGCTCAACCGATAGGCCTGCCAGTCTGTCTTGCCTTCGCGCCAGTCGCCGGCGTGGCCGGCAATCCCGAGCAATACCTCGTGATGTCCCCAGTCCTGATTCAGTTGATCGGTGTAGCCGCCCTTCATCTGCGAAGCCTCGCCAGGCGTGCGCAGCAGGGTCAGCCGGATGGTGTGATCATCGCGCTTGTCAGAGCCATTCTTCACATCGGTCAAGATTGTGGCCCCAAAAGAACCGCTCGCGTCGGTCTGATCGATCCAGTGATGCGAGGCTACTTCGAATTGCCGCTTGGTTGCGGCGGGCCGCTGAATGGTGCCGATCTCCCAGTTGTAGGTGGCAACCTTGTTGGCCGCCGAAAGAGGAAACACTACCTTGAGATTCGCCGAGAGAGTCTTCCAGTCGATTGAATCGCTGAACTCGACCCGGTTGCCTGCGTCGCCGGCCGACAGCCGAACCGTCTGCACAAACTTCGAGCCTTCGCCCTCGCGCGAGACTTCAACTGCCACTCGCACGGGACCGTTTTCAACAACGCGGATCTTCGCCGCACCACCCACATAAGCACGTGGAGCCGCCTGCTCCTGGTCGAAGTCCATGTTCCATGCTGGCCACTGTTTGGGTGCATCGTTTGAAATGGCCAAGCGCATTGGGGCTGCAAGCAAATCCTTGTTCAGCGACTTATCCAAGATGCTGGTTACATCGCCACCTGAGTTGAGTGAAACTCGGTAACGCGCGTTCTCCAGCGTCGTGCCACTTACCTTCAGGTCCGCTGCGGGTGCAGGTGCTAGTGCGCGGCGAATGTCGTAAACGGCATAGCCAACCGAAGGCGCCTTGGCTAGAAACAGCACCTTGCCGTTTTCCAACTGCGAAGGAACCTCGCGTCCGTCGGGGCCGAAGACGCGAACCGCCCTGGGTGCTTCGCCAGGAAATGTAACATCGGCCTCCACCACATCTTCGCGTGCAATATTGAGCGAGTTATACACGACAACCGGGATTCCGCTCCCCTGCGTGTCCAGCCCGGAAGCAACGGACTGCGTGGCGCTGGTGAGCACATCGGCAAACTGATTCAGCGCAATCACATCGTCGTTCTGCGCAAACTCATACGAGCGGGGCGTCGCAGTGCCCGCGCCCGTGTCGTGAAACTGCCCGGCCATCACCAATGTCCATGCATCGTTGAGGCGCTGCTGCGGATAAGTGCGGCCACCCATCCATGCTGCCGCGACCGAAGCTTTTTCTGCGGCATCGGCAAGGATTTCATTCTTGCGATTCCAGCGCTTGTGGTAGGCCTGCGAGGTCAGCGAACCGGCCGAGTGATTGATGAGTTCCAGATCGCCTTTGTACGTTGGCATCTTCGACTGCATCTCCGGCTTGATGTCGAGGAACATCTGATCCGCAGCCGCGGAGATCACGCGCACCGGCCCATCGCCCATGCGAACAGGCGTTCCCTCGGGCGCAGGGCCTGCGAGATCGCCACTGTTGAATCCGGGTGGGGGGATCACAGCCTGTCCCTGCGTCACCGTGGCTTCGAGGAGCCTCACCGATTCTTCGTCCGCAGCACCGCCAATGTCGCCGGTGCCCACATAGTGATAGTCGGCGAAGACTCCGGTCGCTTTTCCATCGATATCAATGCGGCTTGGCCAGTCTGTCTCCGGCCGGAATCTCCGCACATTCTGCGTCGCAGGCGCCGGCTGCGACTTGCTCAGGTCAGAGCGGATACGGCTCCCATAGCCACCAGGATTCAATGCCGCGAGCACCGTTTCTCCATCCGGCCCCTCCCATATTCCCACGTTGAACGGAATACCCTCAGGCGTTTTCTCTGGAGAATCAGGCCCGCCGATCAAGGGTGCAGGCTGCCAGGCCGAGCTGAGCTTCTGTGTTGAGAAGCCCTTCACGCCAGCGTGCGCCAGGATCGTCGGCAGCGACGCGGGAAACCCGAAACAGTCGGGCAGCATATATTCGGCGCTGGCTTTGCCAAATTCCTTGCGGTAGTAGGTGTTGCCATATAGAACCTGGCGAATGATGGACTCCGCGCTGGGCAGATTCACATCTCCCTCTTCAACCGAGGAGCCGGCGGGATACCAGTTTCCCTTGGCCACGTACTGCTTGAGCCGCGCGTAATCGGCCGGGTAATACTCCTTCATGAGCCGGTATCGGTTGGAGCCCGACCAGTTGAAGACATAGTGCGGATACTTGTCGATGTAATCGAAGTTCACGCGCATTGTCTTGAGAAGATATTCGCTGATGACTTGCGGAAACTCCCAGCGCCACTGTGTGTCGAGGTGGGCATAGGAAACCACGTAGAGGGTAGGTTGCGTGGTGATGTCCGGAGCAGTCATGGTCTGCGCGTAAACACGCGGCATCGTCAGCAACAACGCAGCGATCAGGAATACCTTCGAAAAGCGAAGCATGGAACCTCCAATGGAGATGAGCTTAGGGGCCAGGATCACGGCCTGGCCGAGGGAGTCATCGACAGGTGGAATCGGAGCGCGATGGTATCGTTTCCACCGGCCAATGGTAAGACCGCGATTCCCCCGTGTCAAGTGCAACGAAAAGATAGTGGGGGCTACTTTGACTTAACCCAGACATTCCTGGATCTTGCAAAATCAAACGACTGTTTGAGATGAGCCGGCAGGCCATGCCAGACGGCCTTCTCATTGAGAATGGCCCACAAAACATCATCCGGATATCTGTCCTGCCTCAAACCAATTGCAGCGATGTGCCCGCTTATCTGATGTTGGAGCTCGTTCAGGCCACTGAAGGCTCTGGTTTGCTCTGGCCCCGACAGGTCAAGACTGAAGGCGCGGCCATGAATCGTCAGTTGGTTGGATACGAGGGCGAGAAAGATCTGTTTGTCGGAATCTGTGAGGGCCAAGTACCAATTTCGCAACTCGTCGTTATTCACGCCGCCCTTTCCGCCTCTTGCTGGAAGGACTCACAGAGGGTCACAAGTTCAGACGCTTCAAAAACCTGTCTGTTGCTTCCGCGGGTTCCGGCAGGTGGGGGATCTGTCTGATTTAGATGGTTTGAACTGGCGCGGTTTCAACAAAACTCGCGCCAGTTTCTGAGTCTTCGCTAAAGTTGCGGTGCCGGAGCTGGCGGCTGGGCGGCAGGCGCGGGCGGCGGCGTCTGTGCCGCAGGAGCCGACGGCACAGCATTCGCGTCCGGGGCCTCTGCTGCCGGCTTCTTGTTCTTGTCGGTCAGGCGAGTCTTGTCCGCGGTGGTCTTCTTCTTTCTCTTGGTTGAAGTATCGCCGCTCAGGCCCAGAGCCTCGATCAGCTCGCTGACCAGGGCGGCGGTGGTAGTGAAGCGCACGCGATGTCCGCGCTGGCAGGCGGCCAGGCCCAGAGCCAGAGCGATGTGTGTCTTTCCCGTACCGCTGTTGTCCAGCAGCAGCACGTTCTCGCGGCGGGCGAGGAACTCACATCGGGCCAGTTCCAGCACCAGGGTTTTGTTTAGCGACGGGATGGCCAGGAAGTCGAAGGTGTCCATGGTCTTGACGACCGGGAACTTCGCCTGGCGGATGCGGCGTTCCGTTGCTCGGCGCTCGCGATCGAGCAACTCCAGTTCTGTGATGCGCAGCAGGTAGTGTTGATAGCCCACCTGCTCAACCGCGCACTGCCTTGCCACCTTGTCATACTCGCGCAGGATCGTGGGCAGCCGCAGTTCCTTCAGATGATGCTCGAGCAGCAACTGCGGCGTGTCAGCCGTATGAGCCGCGGTGTTGGTCGCAGAAGCTTCGGGGCCGCTCATGCGCACACCTCCACAAGCAAGCTCATGTAGTCGGCGGCCTGCGTGGTCCTCACCTGCGCCATAGGCAGATGGGGATAGTTCTCCATGGCCGACCAACCCTTCCACCTTGCCCTTGTCGTTGCCCTTGGCCGGCCGCCCGAACTTGTCGGCGAACAGATAATAGCTCTGTAACTGGGAGAACGCCCGCGTCTTCTGCCGCTCCTCACCGCCGAGCATTGCTGTCCAAAATAGACTGCTAGCTCTCACGGCTTGAGGAGCACGGATGAGGCTGATCCCCGTTACTCTAAAGTGGGCTCCCGGACAGGGCCACTTACAGAGAAGAGAGGATCAGCCATGACTCAAGTATGCAGTGTGTACTCGCAGCTTTTGCAACTTTTTCCACGCGGGCAGTTCGCACAGGCTGTCAAGCAACATCAAGCCGAGTTCAACGCCAAGGGGTTCACCTGCTGGGAACAGTTCGTGGCCATGCTGTTTTGCCAGGTGGCGCATTTGAACTCCCTACGCGAAGTCTGCCTGAGGCTGGCCGGTTGCGAATCGCCGCTGAAGCATCTGGGCATCAGCACCGCGCCGAAGAAATCGACCTTGGCTTATGCCAACGCCAATCGCCCCTGGGAACTCTACGAGTCGGTTTTCATGCAGTTGCTGGGAAAGTGTCAGGCCGAGACGGGGCAGAACAGTCGTCGCAAGTTCCGCTTCAAGAACAAGCTGATGAGCCTGGATGGCAGCATCATCGANNCCAAGTACCGCCAGCGCAAGGGCGCGATCAAGTTGCATCTGTTGTTGGACCACGACGGCTAGGTGAGGCAAACACATGACCCAGCGCACTATCGACACGAGGCTCCTCACCATCGGCGCCCTGAAAACCGAGGTAATTTTGCACATATACCTCGCGACACCTAGCGATAAGGGTAGCCACTCAACAAGCCAGGATCAGATATCGATCACCGTCTCTCATGGCATCCACACTCCGGAGCAAGCGGGACCGTACCACCCCAACCTCAGCCCTTACACCAAGTGGACTCGTGATAGCTGCGATGCCATCGCCGCCGATGTGCTGAGCCAATACATGTTGTACTACGATCAGGCCGTGAAGGCAGGCGGAACTCCTAGCGAGGCGTGGCTGGTGGATTAACAGGGCCGTGACTCCCCACCCAGGCGACTTTTCCGCGCTATGAAGGCCGAAAACTCCAAGCGCTATAAGACTTAGATTTGGCGCTATAAGACTGAGACCCCACCAACGGCATGCTGGTGGGGTCGTTTCTTTGCCCCCGAAAAATAAGGTCACAGGATGGCTTTGGCGACGGTATTACCTATTAGATGGACACCGCATCGCGCCTACTTTACGACCGAAAGGAAGCCGCCCGGCAGCTATCGATCAGCATCCGTAGCATTGCGTACATCCTATCCCGTGGCGAACTGTCCACCCGCCGCATCGGCAACAAGGTCTTGATCCCCCACGCAGAGTTGGTGCGTTACGCTCGGTCTCACCACACCGACCCCATCAAACGTGGACAGGCACGAGAGTCTCAAGAGCAGTGAGCTTGTGCGCTGGGCTAAGGTGCGCATACCGGGCCGTCATGGCGATCGTCTTGTGGCCCATAAGCTCCTGCAGGGTCTTGAGGTCGGTCCCATTCATGACCAGGCGGGACGCGAATGTGTGACGTAATATGTGCCAGGTGACGCCTTCAATCTTGGCTTCCTCGCAAGCATTCGCGAACCAGTGCTTTGGGTCAGCCATTGGTTCTTTTTTTCGTGACAGGAACAGGGTGGCATCCGCCGGGAGCCTCAACCGCTTATGGGTTTCCTGTAGCTGCCGCAGCACTCGTACAGCCTCGGAGTTTAGGTGGGCGTAGCGCGAGCTTCCATTTTTTGTTTTGTTGAGGTGAATGTACTTCTGCCCAAGGTCCACCTGGTCGAAGGACACGGTGAACTGCTCCCCCTTGCGCATCCCTGTGTAGAGAGCGATATCAAGCTGCGGTACACAGAGAGGGCGACCTATGAGCGTTTTCCGTAGCCTCTCCTCCTCCTCGTGAGACAAGAACCGGAGTCTGCCCATCGGCTCCTTACGTTGGGGCACCAACCGCGCCGGGTTCCGGTTTACCTTTTGGCTTTGGATACCCAGCTTGAACGCCTTGCTCATCACTGCCCGGTAACGGTTGATGGTAGCCGGTGACCAGTCGCGCTCATCCTCCATCTCTCCGAACCAGTCCTGTATTTCCGCCGGGGTGATGGACTCGCACACTCGGTACCCAAACATCTCTCGGGTGACCTCCAACCGCTGCGTGAAGTTCCGCCGATCCGTGTGTGAGGTCTCGTTATATGCCAGAGCATCATCGACTAGGGCGCTGTACCTGACCCCCCGGTGTGTACTCGGAGGAGCTACCACGTTCTTCCGGATGCGTGCCCGCTCCCCCTCATAGAAGTTGACCGCATCCCCGAAGGTACCGATACTCCGCGCCTTGCGCTTGCCGTCCACATCGACGTACCTGACCCACCAGATGCTGGAACCCTTGTCCTTCTCGAAGACTCCCTTATGTACCTGCTGTTTCGCCTTCCTTGGCATGGTTTTCTCCCCCCACAACAAGGCACACGATGGCTACCAAAATGGCTACCTAACGAAAACGGCCACCATCACTGGTGGCCACCTTGTCTGTAAACTATTGATTTTATTGGTGCCCGGAGGGGGAC
>PLXP01000153.1:286-7117 GCA_003151435.1 Acidobacteriaceae bacterium | reverse complement strand
CCGCGTCAGTTCGCCAGTACAGCCCGGTAGCGAACCTTGTTCTTCTTCACTTTTTCAATGGCTTCGTTGGCCTTGGCCATGGGGAAGGACTCGACCTGCGCCTTGACGCCGTGGCGCGCGGCTACGTCGAGCATCTCGCGGATGCGATGTGGGCTGCCGGTTGGGTTGCCCGTGATGGACCTTACGCCGGAGATCAGCGGGAATGCCTGGATGGCGATGGGGGAGGGCGGAATTCCCACCAGACACAGCGTGCCCGTGGGCCGCAGCACCTGGATGTAAACGCCCCAATCCTGGTCGGCGTTGATGGTGCTCAGGATGAAATCCATGGAGCCGGCCACTTCCTTGATCGCCCTGGTCTCGCGGGTATTCACAAAATGGTGCGCGCCCAGCGCACGGGCTTCCTGTTCCTTGGCCGCTGAAGTGGAGAAGGCGGTGACCTCGGCTCCGAACACGCGCGCGAACTGGATGGCGATGTGCCCCAGTCCGCCGATGCCCACAACGCCCACGCGCGACGAAGGGTTGATGTTGTGACTGCGCAGCGGGTTGTAGACCGTGATGCCTGCGCACAGCAGTGGCGCGGTGTTTTCGCTGGCCAGGGCCTCAGGAATCGGAATCACAAAACGCGCATTGGCTTGCACGCGGCTCGCGTATCCGCCGTGGCGATGGACGCAGGTGGCCTCTGCCGTGAGGCACAGGTTTTCCATGCCCCGGGTACACCACTCGCACTCCCCGCAGGAGTTCGACTGCCAGCCCAGGCCCACGCGTTCTCCCACTTTCAGGGAGTGAACGCCCACGCCGACCGCGGACACCGTTCCAATAATCTCGTGGCCCGGGATGAACGGGTATTGGCTGATGCCCCAGTCGTTCGAGATCAGGTGAAGATCGCTGTGGCAGATGCCGCAATGCGAAATCGCTATCTCAACGTCCTGCTGGCCCAACTCCTTTGGTTCATAGCGAAAAGGCAAAAGTTCCGCGCCTGCCGCGTGAGCTGCTAATCCTTGAATTTGGGCCATGGCCGATCTGGGTCCTCGCTAGGGGTGGCAAGTGAATTCATGCCGGCTGACCTGGGGGGGCTCCGGCTGTCCGTCCGATGTGGATTGGTTTCCACTCCGACTAGTTTACTCCGCCACCCGGCTCAATGCGCAGGGTGAGAACCTGAAAACCGCTGAGCACGCCGTGGGCCTCGGCTTCGCCCGCCACCACCGCCGATTCGCCGTTGAGCATCACGTCGTGCCCGGCCCGCAGAGGCTCCAGCGCATTGGCCATGGAGAGAGGAAGACTCGAAAGCGTCTGCCCCTCCATGCCCGCCTGGGTTTCAGGCACCAGCAGGCTCACATAGATGTGGTCCGCCGGGTGCTCGGTGCGTGCCTGCGCCAGGGCCGCCTCGATATCGACGGGCCGGTTGGTCATGTGAGGCTGGTCCAGAGTGCGGTCAAGGGTAACAGCGTCAGACACCAGCACCCGCAGCGTCCCGGCTTCAAGCCGAGCGGGCAGCTTGAAGGGGATGCGGACGTTGCGCGCCGCCTGCTGCCAGGGACGGACAGTGGCCTCGACAGTCAGCGTGTCGCCCGCGTGCACAATGTTGCCCGAGATAAGCCGGGCCGATTGCAGCTCAACCTGCAGCCGCCGCGGAATCGCCTCCACGCGCAGGTTGATGGCGCGCACCGCGCCCTGGCGCGCCGTATTGGTGTAGAGCCTGGTGAATCGTTCGCCCACTTGCAGCGCAGCCATCAAGGGCGCCGGCAGCGCGTCTCCGGCGGACGCCCACAGGTCCAGCGGGGAGGGCGGATATCCGTCCATGTCGATGCTGCCGGTCAGGTGGTAGCTGGTTTCGGCGGTGCTTTGATTGGTCTGCAGCAGCGACGTGTAGAGCGACACAAGCACCGCCTGCGGAGTAATCGAGGGCAGGTCAAGCACTTCTATATTGAGGGTGCGTTCCATCTGCTGCCCATGCACGGTGATGTGTACCGGGATCATGTGGGGGCTGGCGCCCAGCACACCGCGGATGGCCGAGTCGCGATCTTCGGTAAACGCCCCGATCGGTTCGCCGGTGTTGATAATCTTGAACGCATTCAGCGGCGAAGCCAGCGTGGCCACAACCTCCGTGGTGGTCATGGGCAGCGAGACCGGTCCCGCCTGCAGCAGGGGGTGCCCGCAGGCCAGCAACTGCTCCTTGTCGATGTATGTCACGGTGCAGGTGGCCGCGATCTCCAGGTCGCCGCGCACTAGCTGCGCGCTCACGGCCGACCCCGGAACCACGCTGGCCAGGGCAGCCGCCGAGAAGCCTTTCCCCAGTTGCGACGAACCCCCTCCGCCACCGGCCGCAACCAGTTCCAGGCCGGTGCCCGCCATCCGCTGTTGCCACAGGCGCACAGCCTCCGGGCTGAAGCCGCTCATCGTCAGCGGGGTTTCCATGGCCTGAAAGGTCGATGCCTCCGCCGGGAACCCGCTCTGCGGATGAGTGTCGGCAGCAATGCGGCTGGGGGAAGCCTCCGCCGCGGGACCAATGGGCAGATCGCGCACCTCAAGCATCTGTTCGATGGGGGTAATGCCGGCGATGGGATCCTTGCTGAACTGGCCGATGCGATACGACAGCGATCCCAGCAGCTTGTCGCCGATGTATACCGGGCTGCCGCTCATGCCCGCCACAACCCCTGTGTACTCCGGCTTGGCCCCGTGCAACTGCGCCAGGATCATGTCGTGCCCAGGGCCGCGGCCGCCATGCAATACCCCCAGGATCTCCACCTGCATGGGCTCCGGTTTGGTCCCGGTAAAGACCGTCCATGCCGTGGCCGTCATGCCCCGCCGCACCTCGCTCAGGGGAAAGAAACCGCCGCTCGAAGAAGGCGGACCGGCTGCCGCACCTTGGGCGGTTTGGGCCGGGAGCAACGCAGTTGAGAATGCCGCGACCAGGACGATCGCCAGCACAGCCACGCGGTATTGGATTTCTTTCAGACAGTTTCCCACGTCTATAAGAGTACAACCGGCTGCGCGGCGGTTGGGAAAGCGCGAAACCGTGAACGCGGTCGGGGCGATGGCGCAAACCTGCGTCCTCGCCGCCCGGTCTGTCTTTAGAGCAGGCTCATCCCTTATGCTGTTGAGCACAGAGGTCGTCATGTCCACCATGGTCCCGTCCCGCCTTAGTTTTCGTCGAATTCTGCCAGCCCTGTGTGTCCCAGCCTTGTGTCTTTTTGTAGCGTTGGCTGCCGCGCCGCCAGGCCGTGCCCAGAATCCGGCCCCCACGCCTCCGCCGCAGCCTCAGCCCGACCAGGCGGCTCCCGACTCCGGTGGTCCCGGCGCGGATAACGGCGCCATCGCCCTGCCCAAAAAGAAAGACGATTCGGACAAGACCCCTCCTCCGGCGCCGGTCGCGCCCAAATTCAAGAATCCAGAAGGGATGCCCAACTACTCCCTGCGTATTGAAGTTCCCGAGGTTACGGTAGACGTAGGCGTGCTGCTTGAAAAGACGCACCAGTTTGTCCCCAACCTCAAGCCTGCCAACTTCCGCGTCTACGAAGATGGCGTGGAGCAAAAGATTGCCGGCTTCAAGCGGGTTGAAGCGCCCGTTACCGCGCTGATGTTATGCGAATTCGCGTCGAACGGCTACTGGTGGTGGAAGGGCCAGGACATGCTCAACGCGGCTTACGCCTTCACGCAGCAGTTGCGTCCCCAGGACTACGTGGCGCTCATGACGTTCGACATGCGCACACAGATCGTGACTGACTTCACGCAGGACAAGCGGCAGCTCCTGAGCGCCTTGCAAACCCTGCAGATCCCGGGTTTCAGCGAGACCAACGTCTTCGACGCGCTCTACGAGGCGGAGGACCGGCTCAGCCGCATCGAAGGCCGCAAATACATCATCCTGATCGCAACGGGCCGCGACACCATGTCCCGGCTGACCTTCGACAAGATCATGCAGAAGGTGAAGACCACGCCCGATATCACGATCTTTACTGTCTCAACAGGCGGGGCCATGCGGGTCATGACGGAAGGCCGCGGTGGAATGGCGAGCCAGATGCGGGACATGGACTATCTGCAGGCCGACAACGAGATGAAGACCTTCGCCAAGCTCACCGGCGGCAATAGTTACTTCCCCCGGTTTGCGGGCGAAATGCCTGAAATCTTCCAGGACATCAACCAGAACATCCGCTCAAAATATCAGTTGGTTTACCACCCATCCAACGCCAAGCAGGACGGTACGTATCGCAAGCTTCGCGTGGAGCTGGTGGACGACGAGGGCCACCCCTTGCGCTTCCAGGACGAGAAGCACAAGCCGCTGAAGTACGACATTATTGCGCGCGACGGTTACCGTGCCCGNNGGCCTGGCGGCTGCCTGATGCAGCCGCCAGGCCGTTTCTATTACTGCGGGCAGCTTCAGCGCCCTATTTGAACTGGTTGACGACGTCCAAAACGTAATAGACGATCACAAACAGTGTTGCAGCCCCAGCCAGGCCCATGGAGACCCGAAATGCCGGCTGAATCTTGTTGACCTTGTCTATGATGGCCGCTTGCTGGCTTTTCACGTGATTGAATGAATCATCAAGGAAGATCTGGTCTTCCTCGTCACGCTCCAGCCGCGAGCGATACAGGTACAGGACCGCCAGGATCAAAATCAGCGCTCCCCAGATAGACCACATTACTGGAACCATTGTCATTGCTCCACCTCCAGAAGTTTCTGGTCCCCAGATACCGGCGGGTCCGTGGAAAGATACGCGGTCTCGTGAGTAGAGGGGGCTTACGATTGACAATGATAGCTCTGTCTCAATACTCCTGTAGTGACAAGAATCACAGTTATTTTTATTGGGGCAAACCGGCGTTTTCCGGGCATGGATACGCATTTTCGGCTATTCCGGCGCTTGTGTATTGAAAGGGCACGGCTTAGCCCTGCCGCAAACTAGGTTTTGGCTTTATGCGGGGGTTGAAACCCCCGCCTCCCTCCGGATTTAGTTTTTCCGCAGCCTCTTCAACCGCTGACGCGCCTTTCGCGAGGTCATTCCACGATTCGCAAACGAACGGGTTGGCTCCGGAGCGCATCCCAAGATGCATACTGGCTTCAATGGAAATCACCGCCAAGCCGTTGCGTTCCAGGGGACCAGCCAGATCTGCGCCGGCAAGCCCTGATCACTTTCAACTGATGAGGGTTGAGGAATCCCAGGATATGAGCAGTCTCACCCCCCGCGACTATGCGGACCTTCAGGCCGCCATCGCCAAGCTGGAAACACAAAGCTTTGCCATGAAGCTGACTGCCGCAATCGGCATGCCGATTGAGGCCCTCATGCACAGGCTCCCTCACCGCGCCCAGCAATCCATCAGCGCGGCCGTCAACAAGGCGCTCGCGCAGTGCCTCCGCCTCGTGCTCAACTACGGCACCTCTCATTCCGCCTCCGTTGGCCGCAAGCGGACTCACACCATCGCGACGGCCTTCACCGGTGCGGTGGGCGGATTTTTCGGCCTTCCGGGGCTCCTTGTCGAGCTGCCGGTGACCACCAGCGTGATGCTGAACGCGATTGCCGAAATTGCACGCAGCGAGGGTGAAGATCTTTCTCAGCCCGAGGGCGCCCTGGCCTGCATTGAGGTTCTGGCGTTCGGCCCGGACGGCGTTCGTACCGGCCCGCTCGAAAGTGCCTACTACGCCACCCGCGCGGCCCTGGCGCAGGTTACACGCGATGCCGCCGCCTACGTTGCCCAGAGGGGAGTGGCCAGGGAAGGCGCGCCCGCGCTGGTTTCATTCCTGGCCAAAATCGCCGCCCGGTTTGGAATCGAAGTCAGCGAAAAGGCAGCCGCTCAGTTGATCCCCATCATTGGAGCAGCCGGCGGTCTGACCCTCAACGTCCTCTTTATCAACCATTTCCAGCGCCTGGCCGAGGGCCATTTCACGGTCCGCCGCCTGGAGCGCAAATACGGCTCCGCCCTCGTTCAGCAGGAATTCCAACGCCTCCGCCAGGCCCAGTTCATGTGATCGCGTCCAGAGGCAGTCTCACCCGGTCTGGTGCCGTCGGAGACTGGCCAATCCAGAGACTCAATCTGTCGACGATTGCCTACCGGATTCATGGTTGAGTGCCTCGGCGATTGACGCCAACCGAGACATCGCACTGCGATTGTTGAGCGACAACGGAGTTTGCCGGTACGGACGGTCTGGACCTCAACCCCCTGCAATGTGCTCAGACCGCAGAAAAGCTATCCTCTCTGAGCTATACAGCACAGCCACCGACCAGGTTTGGGAAGAAGATCGGGGCGAGTAGGGTCGGAGACTGACTTCGTCAACCGAACTCGCCCGGAAGCGACAACCTTTGCGGTCGAAGCGAGAGGATGGCCAGAAATTGTATGCAGAGGTGACCGAGCGCAAGCAGGCGGAAGAAGCGCTGCTGAAGGCCGGGGCACTCCAGCGCGCTATCCTAAACAGCGCCAATTTTTCGAGCATCGCCACCGACTCCCATGGTGTGATCCAGATCTTCAACATTGGGGCCGAGCGGATGCTGGGCTACACCGCCGCCGAAGTGATGAACAAGGTCACGCCTGCCGACCTCTCCGATCGGCAGGAAGTGATAGCGCGCGCCGCGGCGCTGAGCACCGAGCTCGGGACGCAGATTACTCCAGGCTTTGAAGCGTTGGTGTTCAAGGCGTCGCGCGGAATCGAGGACATCTACGAGTTGACCTACGTCCGCAAGGATGGAAGCCGTTTCCCGGCTTTGGTTTCCGTCACGGCGTTGCGGGACGCACAAGAGGCCATCATCGGCTACCTGTTGATTGGCACCGACAACACCGCGCGGAAAGAGGCCGAAGAGGCGCTGCTCAAGGCGGGCGCTTTGCAGAGCGCGATCTTCAACAGCG
>PLXP01000153.1:0-186 GCA_003151435.1 Acidobacteriaceae bacterium | reverse complement strand
CGGCGCTGCGCGACGCGCAGAACGCTATCATCGGTTATCTGCTGATCGGCACCGACAACACCGCGCGGAAAGAGGCGGAAGAGGCGCTGCTCAAGGCGGGCGCTCTGCAGAGCGCGATCTTCAACAGCGCCAACATCTCGAGCATCGCCACGGACGCCAAGGGCGTCATCCAGATCTTCAACGTCG
>PLXP01000040.1 GCA_003151435.1 Acidobacteriaceae bacterium | reverse complement strand
CACCCGAAGTTTCATCCCGCGCGTGTCGGCAACGCCGGTGGACGACTGTTACAAAACGTCAGTTTTCCGCAGCCTGTTGAGTCGTTTTGCGACAATTTCCGGTCATCTCCATTCCTGTAAGTCGTTTATTATAAAGCACTTGGTATTTAGGCCCGACGGTGATTTCTGCTGCAACTTGTTTATTTTGTTTAAGTTACGCCGAGAGTTTGCCAAATTAGGGGGGGAGGTACCCGTGGGGGTACGGACCTTGCCGCTTCTGCTCCATTTACGATTGTGCGCCCGCGGAGGGCTATCTTCTGCAATGGGCTTCGAAGAGTCTTTCCGCAGCCTCTGAATCCCGCGCCTTATTCTGAGGTGTCTGCGGCGCCCTTCGGCTGCGGTCAGGGCAGGCTAGAAGTCGTCCCCCGGAAGAAACAAAAATGCAAGTTCAACAAAACAAAGACAAACGGCAGGACGCCTGTTTCATCCTTCGCGGGTCGGCAAAGACGGTGGGGGACTAACTTGCTCTTCTACGGCCCCAGGTAGAGTTCTACCGGCGAGAAGCCCAACGTGTGCGTGGTGGGGTCGTAGTCGATGAAGAGCGCCTTGCTCTTGAGCTCGTTCATGCGAACGCCCACCAGCAGCACATTACCCGAAATGCGCGCGGCCACGATTTTGTGGCTCTTGATCGCGCCATATTCGTTTTCTGAGCTGTTGGGGCTCCAATCCTGCTGGAAGCGCGCAAAGGTGTACGCGCCTGTCTGGTTGGGGTGCTGTTGCCATTTCGGATCGTGAATCCAGATGCCGTACGCCGTGGCGAGATCGTTCTTTTCTACATCCTTCAGGAAGTTGTCAATCGTATTCCGACCGCGAAGATGCGTGTACCAGTTCCACGGCCAGTCCACCGGCCGCCCTGCCACCAGCCAGAAGACCACAAGCAGCACAAACAGTCCGCCCACCGTTCCCCAGAAGAGTTCACGGCGGTGGCGTTCGCGGGCTGCGTTAAAGACTGGAGCATCGAGCAGGGTCATGGTTCAGATTCCTCGTGGTTAAGCATACGGCAAATGCAGGGACTAGGGACTGAGGGACCAGGGACTAGGAAAGCGGCCCTGCGTGGCGCGAACGTCTCGGTGGCTGCGCATGACTCTATCTGGTTAGACACCGAGCGAGGGTCCGGTGTTCCCTATTCCCTGCCTTTTCACTCTTCGCGGCTGTAGGTAGTGCGATTCTTTTCCTGCTGACGTTCGAGAGCCAACTCGATCAGGCGGGTGATCAGGTCTTTGTACTTGATGCCGGTGGCCTCCCACAACTTGGGGTACATGCTGATCTGAGTGAAGCCGGGCAGCGTATTGACCTCATTCAAGTAAATGCGGCGCTTGCCACCGGGCTCCATCAGGAAATCCACCCGCGCCAGGCCGGAGAGGTCGCAGGCGCGAAACGCCGCGACGGCCATGTCGCGAATCTGCTTCGACTCGGCG
Source organism: Acidobacteriaceae bacterium (assembly GCA_003151435.1). GTDB lineage: Bacteria > Acidobacteriota > Terriglobia > Terriglobales > Acidobacteriaceae > Telmatobacter. Next base: position 1,357 of record PLXP01000040.1, on the reverse strand, counting down.
CGGCTGAGTTTGGCCGGAATCACCGGCACTGAACCCTCGGAAAGATACTTGGCTTCGTAGTCGTAGAACTCCTTGCCGGGAATGATTTCGCCAACCACGCTGGCCGTTGGCGAGTCGTTGCCCAACACCGCAACCTCAAGTTCGCGCGCCTTGGCCTTTTTGCCGCCGACGCCTTGTTCGACGATGAGCTTGCGGTCGTACTTGGCGGCCAGGTCGAGCGCGGGGCCGAGTTCCTTGCGGTCATGGGCCTTGCTGATTCCCACCGAGGAGCCCAGGTTCGCTGGCTTGACGAAGACCGGATATTGGAGCGCGGCCTCCACCTGGGTGATGGCTTTGCGCGGGGATTTTTCCCAGTCGGCCCGCAGTACCGTGACGTGGCGGACGATGGGCAGCTTTGCCTGCGCAAAGAGGCGCTTCATCACGTCCTTGTCCATGCCAGCGGCCGAGCCGAGCACGCCGGAGCCGACATAAGCAATACCGGCCAGTTCGAACAGGCCCTGGATGGTGCCGTCCTCGCCGAATGTTCCATGCAGCACGGGGAACACGACGTCGAGCGATTGGCCGCCGAGATTGGCGTGGCTGTCGAGGGGCGCGTGACCAGCGGCGCTGAGCGCGGAGTCAGGTGGTTCAGGCGCCAGGAGCGCCGGTTGTCCCTCAGCCAACACACGCGCGCCGGGAGTGGCCGCCGGATCCCCCGCACGGAGCTTCTTCGCAATCTTTGCCGTTGGAGCCGCTGGAGCCGGCAATGCCGATCCGGGGCCGGTTCCTTCCAGCAGCCCGTGGGCGGCGTCGGAGGTAAGCCAGTGTCCGGACTTGTTGATGCCGATGGGCACTACGTCAAACTTCTTGCGATCGATCGCCTTCAAGATAGAAGCGGCCGACAGCAGCGAAACTTCATGTTCGCCGCTGCGCCCGCCAAACAGGATTCCTACGCGCAGTTTTTTTGCCATTTCTCTTGTCTGACTCCCGCTGTGCAGGTCAAAGCACAGCAGGTTTCAGTGTAGAACTCCTTAGAGGATCTTCTTCCCAAACGCCGAGCAGGCCAGTTCGACGGCCAGGTCGGCGGTGCGGTTGTGTTCGTCGATCACAGGGTTGACCTCGACCATTTCAAAGCTGAGCAGGCGGCCGTGGTCGGCCAGGATCTCCATGGCCAGGTGGGCTTCCCGGTAGGTGGCGCCGCCGCGGACGGGCGTGCCCACCCCTGGGGCGTCCTCGGGGTCGATCCAGTCCATATCGAGCGATACATGATACCCGGCTGTCCCGCGGCCGGCGGCGCGCAACGCCTCTTCCATCACTGCCCTCATGCCGCGTTCGTCGATGTCGCGCATGGTATAGACCTCCGTGACACCTGCGCGGC
>PLXP01000167.1 GCA_003151435.1 Acidobacteriaceae bacterium | reverse complement strand
GTTTGAAAGCTTACACGGCGCCTCTGCCTGCACAATCTCTACTGCAACCAACTGGAAGCGGTGATCGATTCAGTCGAAACCGAGTTCCGCCAATGGACGAATCACAACGACATACTGCGTAGATTATGCGCAATTACTTAAGTCGTCGCGTTTAAATCAAACCGGTCGTGCTGCCTGGTTCTCTGCAATTAAAACGCTCTATGTTGGGGGCGGTGGTCGGAGCATTACTCCGCAAACGTTGGTTGCGAAAATGATCGAAGATCATCCGAATAATACAGAACTTCTTGCGATTCATGATCAATTGTTGAATGTTTTCTGAACGGATGAAGGGGACGAATGAGGATTGACAACTCGGCTACACTGGCGACGAAACCTTCTTTCGCGGCACGCGCGGTCCGAACGGGCGCTCCCGTCGGGTAACGGTTGTCCGCTGACGGCGGATGGCTGTCGGCAAGCTGGAAGGGTTCGAGGAGTCAATCCGGATGGAAACAGAGATCGGAACCATAAAGAGCCAGCAAGAATGGCAGCCCCGGTTTCTCGCCTGCATTGAGCAAGACCCCGGTGCGAAGGCAGCCTGGAATTCTCTCACGGCGGCAGGCGTCGATGCAGGAGTGCTCTCCGGGCTACTGCGTTTGGCCTGCAATTCCGCAGGCAACCCGGCGCGGAAGCTGATAGAAGGATTTCGCCGGGAGTCCCTTACCGAAGCTCGCAACACGCTCCGACTGGCCGACCGATTGGAGGCAGATCGGGAGGCGTTGCTCGCCTTGGGAAAGGACTGGCCGGACGGTCTGATCGACGGACTCGCGGAAGCCTTTGAGCGCATACGCGCCGAGGTAAAGGAGGCACAAACGCTTCTGGCTCCTCGCACGCTCAACACGAAGACAATCCAAGCCTGGCTCATCACGTCGATTCAGGAGGCGACCGGCAGCCCGCACTACCGGGAAGTTGCGCGCTTGCTGGATTGTGCTTACTTGGCCCACGGCGAAGAGCCGAAAGATGCTGGAGAAGAGGCGCTGCGCAAATCCCATTCGAGGTTCATGCGGGAAAATCCACTGCGGGGGCTCGTCTCTCCGGATGGTAAGCGGAACGTGCAGTTGGCACTGTTAGGTCTCGTGGTTCAGTGGGTTTCCACCCTCGAAATCTCGCAAGTTTCGAGTGACTCGTCTGCCGCGATTCCACGGATTGATTTAAGCAATCTCTTTCCACCCCGACCGGACAAAAATCACCCCTAATTAAGACCCCGAATCTGTCCGGACGAATCAAGCGCCCGTCGAAGCGCATCTGTGCGTCCGGACGCCCAGCCTTGTGCAAAAGCCCGCTCCCTGCGGGCTCGATTGATCCCCTTTCTTTTGACAACCTCGACATGAATGCAAGCGGCGGCCATTCTTGGCGCTCCCGAGTGGACTTACCCGGAGAGCCCAAGTTTGCCAGCCACTGGCAAATCTGACTGAGGGGCAAGAAATCATGGCAGCGAATGAATTTGCAGGATGCGACGAACAACAAAGCGGGCAACGGTTCCTGAACAGCTCCGCCCCGCGACTTATACGGCAAGTTGCATCCTGCGAAACGGCAGCCGGGGGAGAAATCCCCCTGACTGCCGGTAAGGAGGAAAAGCTGTTCCGGGAGTTTGAGGGCGGAGCCCTCATCGGGCGCGAAGCGACCGTTACTTCCCCGGATGTGTGGGACACATACCCCCAGGACGCTGGTTTGGATCAAAAGCTTTCCCAGGGGTTCGGGGACAGAGTCCCTGATCTTCGCGCCTTTGGCGCGTCGGGCATTGTCGCGGCCAGCGCGGGTTTCCCTTCACTTGACTCATTAACTAATAATCGAAACAACTCTCGGGTTCCTCCGCTTTTCCGTCGCCCCGTAGGGCGAGGAAAGTTCTGCGGGCGTCTCTCGGTGAAGGGCATTGACCCAAAGACTCATTGGACCACTTACCGGCGCATCAACTGCGGCTCCTGGTCCTGCTCTTATTGCGGCCCGCGCAAGGCTCGGACGGCGCGTGCTGCGATTCGGACGGTCGCGGAGGGGTTAGGGCTCCGCTATTTTCTTACGCTCACGCTGGACCCGTCCAAGCTTGAGGAAATGCTGCTCAACAATCCCAAGCTTGATGTGAAACGGTTCGCGGTCCCGTATATGCGGCTCGTCTTCAATAAATTCCGCGTCTCTCTCAAGCGCAAATATGGCGCGGCTCCCTCTTACATCTGCGTCCTTGAGTTCACCAAAGTGGGCCTCCCGCATCTGCATATCCTCTTCGATCGCTACATAGAGCAGGCATGGGTGTCGAACGTGTGGGATTCTCTCGGCGGCGGCCGCATCTGCTTTATCAAGCAAGTCACGGTAAAGAATGTGGCTCGGTATTTATCCAGATATCTCACCAAAGAGTTGCTGCTCTCGGCACCCAAGGGTACGCGGCGGATTACAACGGCGCGGGCGATTAAGCTTTTCCCGAGATTTGCCTCGGGTATCGCTTGGGAACTACAGCGGGCGTCCATCTGGCGCTGTCTCGAACAGGAAAAAATGGTCAATCCTGGCCGTCAAGCCGATTTGTTTTCTTTTATCACTTGCCGTCTGGATGAAGAGAATTTCCTGATGGCGTTTGAACTGCATTTGCCACCCATTCAACCAGTCGAATATCGGCCAGAAATGAGCGGTCACCGTGCGTAGCTTAAACAAAGTAACTCTCCTCGGCAACGTCGGTTCTGATCCGAAATTCATTACAAAGGTCGACGTCGAGGGCGAATTAAAATCCCGCTCCCATGACAAGGACGGGCGGAACACAATTCAACCAAAATCATTATCCGCGAAATGTCGATGCTTGGCGGCAACGGGGGGGAACGGGTAGAACAAAAAACCTGCGTCGATTGCTGCGATTTGTTCGTTGTCAGTGGTATTTCTTCCAGCATGGCGAAGGAGGGAAAAACACGGACGGGGACGCCTATTACCTGCACAGCTCCTTTACCTCGAGAGCTAAAGCGGAAAAATGCGCTGGAGCGTGGGCGGGTGAATGGTGTCACGGGGTGCGTATGGAGCCCAATAAATGGAATTTCAATTCAATGCCGATTGAGAAAACTGCGAGGGGAACGGGGGTACCCGTCTCCTTCTTTGCGCATGCAAATGCGATGGGAATTAAGGCCCCCGTTAGCTCATTCAGCGCGCACGTGGTACATACACGGGGTACGTACTGGTGACGTGCACCGAAAAAAGATGGAATCTTTATCAACGAGTTTTTGGCAAGAGGGTGGGTAACGGGTGCGAGGATATGAGGATTTCTCTGGAAATGTGTTATTTGTCTGTGCACGAGGATGAACGGGTGGGAACGTCCCAGGGACGCACGTTGCACTATAGCTCTCCCACACCGACTGTGAGGGGGCACGTAGTAGACACGTGCATGTACATTTTCACCTCGCGCGGTGCGGATGTTCGGTGTGAAAAGAGACGAATTGTTTACGGGACGTGCAGGCACGTGGAGGCACTTACAGCAAAAGGCGACGGAACACCGCATTCGTGCCGGTTTGAACGTCCGTGACGTTCGGTATTTTCGAGTAATTGAATCCGGGACATTTTTTTGGAAAATGGTCGAATAATGCGCGGCCATAAAGGAACGGCAATAAACGCTGAATCGGGAAATTCCAGGGGGATGCGGTTATGAAGACAATCACGCTTTTAACCAGTAAGCGCGTGGCGGAGATGTTGAGCATCCCGGAGGGCACTCTTCGATATTGGCGCGCGACCGGAATAGGTCCCGTGTGGCACAAGCTGGAGGGGTCCATCCGCTATGATGAGGGCGACGTATCTCGGTACGTCGAAAAGAACCGTCGAATTCCTTCCGTGCGGGCATTCATGGAGGATCACGATGGCTCTCTATAAGCGGAGCGAGGTGTATCACTACGACTTCGCAATGGATGGGCGGCGATACAGGGGCACGACGAAGGAATCAATCCTTTCGAAAGCTCGCATGGTCGAAGCCCAATTGATGCAAGAGGCGAAGCGCCGGAAGCTGACCGTTCAGCGCAGGACGCTTACGCTAGCTGATTTCTCGGCTCGGTTTCTGGCCTGGGTCAAGACGGCTCGGTTGGAACCGGAATCGAGGAAGTACTACGAATCGGGTTGGAAGATGCTTTCGCAAACACCCATTGCCGCAATGCGATTGACGCACATCACAACAGATGATGCTGAAGCTCTCCAATTCCACCACTCACCGGCGAATGGAAACCGGGCCCTCCGGACGTTAAGGAGAATGCTCGGCAAGGCGGCAGAGTGGGGCGTCATCCCGGCAGCCCCTCGAGTCAAGCTATTTAAAGAAGAGGGGCGTTCCGCGTTGATTAACGACGATGCGGAATCGAAACTCCTTGAAGCTGCCAAACAGCCGCTCAGGGACGTGCTGACGATCATGCTCGATTGCGGGATGCGGCCCGGCGAGGTCTTCCAGATGTGCTGGGACGACATCGATTGGGAACGCAGCGTGATTTTTATCCCTCGGGGCAAGACCAAGCTTTCGCGCCGTTACCTGCCCATGAGTGAGCGGATCATGACATTACTCGCAGCTCGCAGAAAAGATCAGACGGAAGGCTGGGTTTTTCCATCCGATTCGAAGTCTGGACACCTCACCACGGTTGCGACGGCATTCGAGACGGTACGTAAAGGAGCGGGATTGTCGAGCGAAATAAAGCTCTACAGCGCCCGCCATACGTTCGCCACAAAGGTTTTGGCTGCAACCGGTAACCTTTCGCTTGTCATGCGCACCCTGGGCCATTCCAACGCGCAGACGGCGATGATCTACCAGCATCCGAGCATGGAAGATGTGCGGCAAGTAGTGAACGCACGTCCGTTGCCTGCGAGTCCGAAAACTGGACCCGTCCTGGTACGTCACAATCCACGTCACGCGGTCTGAAGTGTGCCAACAGAAACACGCGCAAGTCGTTGATTTAATGGTGGGCCCGGAGGGATTCGAACCCCCAACCAAGGGATTATGAGTCCCGAGTTATCGTAGTATAACATGGCTGTAACGTGTTCATTGCAATAGCGTTACAGCGAAAGCCCCGCACGGCACAGTGTGACCAAAGTAGTCGTATGTTGTTGGTTGTAGGTGGATGCACTTTTGGGTTGGTCACATTTTGGTCACATTTTGAAACCGGGGACCCCGAAGGGGCCGATGCTGACCCGTGAAGCCAGTTCTGCGAGATGCGGGCCTGTGAGTCCCTCTTGTAAACGCGCCTCGCCGCAAGACGGTTTGGCGGGTTCACGCTGCCGAAGCCTCCGGCACCGAGTTCTTTGCCCAAGTTCCGCTGCGGTCTTGAGTGCCCAATCGTCTCGAATGGAGGTGTGACCTGCAACCTAGATTTTCGCCTAACTTTTTCCTATCATCCAGCCATGTTCCCGTCGCCATCATCCCGCAAGACCTTCGTCGTGACCTGCAAGCAGTGCCGCCGCGACGTGCCGTCCGGCGTCAGGGAGTTCCCATTTCAATCCATCACGGTCGAGTGTCCCTTGTGTGGTGAACAACGCCGGTACCTCCCCTCTGAGGTCTTCCTCGGCAAACCTGACCAACTCGTGGTGAACCAGCAACGGACCGGAGGCCGCTGAAGAATTTCGGCTGTAAATGCTGCCTCCCTGAACCAGCGGCTCCAAGAATCCAGACTCGAACGGAGCGGTTTCTGGTGAAGCTTGTTGGCTCCTCACGGGCGACCACAAAGATATTTTTCCAGCTTGTCGCGAAAAATCGTCCCGGACGGCACTATAGATATGAACAATTCAGTGGGTGTCGGTGGCGTCCAGAATCGTCAGCCCGGTTGCTATCGCAGGTTGCCGTTCATGGCTCCCATCAAGGGGTCATCAGACAAGGAGCCGAATCAATCGAGGCATGGTGTATTTGGGCGCTTGCCACATCGCCGGTATCGAAGCAGGAAGCAGTAGTGAAGTTGCATGGCCGTATGGAGCGGAAAGTGTTGACGGGCGATGCGACTCATAGACTAATCGTTGTAGACCACCGGCAGAGGCTCGTTTCTGTGCGCAAAACGCCTAGAAAACCGGTGGCTGAGAATGAGGTCTATTGAACCATCCCTATCATTCGGGCTTGGCGCTCCAGTGCTGTTAGGCTTCTCTCCTGCCGACCGGCTTTGCTCTGGGCATCGGCACCAAGATTTCCCACATGCCCTTTATAGCTCCGACCCAACATTCCTTTCCTGTGTCGTTGCAAAGTGGGCAGTTCATGGTCTCTCTCTTTACTGACGAACGAAGGTCGCAGAACCGGGAATAGTCTGGCCGAGTCTGTGGTGGTGATGAGTCTGGAAATATACGGAGAACACCACCCGGACAAAAGACCTTGCGCAAAAAATCGCGATCGGCGCACCCAATGGCGATACATTTTTGTGCTCTCACCGCCCTGAGAGCACAAAACGGACTTCTCAGTCTTGAGTGAGAACCCCGATCGCGCTTTTCATTCAGAGGAAACCAATGAGCGCACAGCCAAGGACGACAAAGACAGAGCGGCGAATTTTGCAGACCCTGCATCGGTATCAAACCCACGGCGATCTGGAATGCGGGAAGTTGGCAACCTACGAGGCGTTGGCCGATGAGACGCTGTGCTCAATGCCTGCTCTGCTTCGCACTTGCCAGCGCATGGTCCAGGATGGCAGCATCATTCGCCGAAAAATCAACGCCGCCGATCGGAGGCGGTGGGAGCACCGGTGGCGGGACGGGTATGCCAGGAGGCAGGCACATTTCTCCCTGTCCATCGAATCGCTCCGGAGAATGGAGGCAGCGCAGGATGATTTCGAAGAGCGCTTCCAGGAAGATTTTCGTCGGCAGATCGCCGAAGATGAGGCGGGGCGCGGCCTGCAAATCTCAAACGGCGGATATCCCATTTCCGATGGCTATTAAGGAACTAACGGCCCTCTCGAACGGCGCGGGCAAGGGCAGCATAAGCTTCCCGAGAAAGCGCATGAATTCTCCTGCGCTCTGCGACCCGCGCCTTGGAAACGACGTGAAGAAGGCCAAGACTGTTGAGGTTTTTGTGAACTTGCTCCTCAGTTGAACTGACGGCCCTAGCTAAGGTTTTGAGCGTGAACGGCTGTGCGTAGAATTCGAGCACTTGAACCACGTCACATTCTTCCGGCGATAGTTCCTGCTGTTCCTTCCTCATATTGTCTCCGATCAAATGGCTGCACTCGATGGTGGTAACCACTTTTGACTTCTCTATGGGAGTGGAAAGCCTGGTTGTGGCAACATAGAGCACTACGAAATCTAGGCCACAACCGTAGGACGACGCCCCACGGTCGTTGGCGCCAAAGTGTCCGCAAGCAGTTTTGAGGGAATGGCACCAAGTTCCAGCGGGAACCGAAATCTTGGTCCAAGGCCGCTCCAGAGGCAAGGAGCCGTTTTTAAGGGGTCAGAGACCACGGGACGAGGCTGAGAGGCGCTGACTTGGTGCCGAACCTGGCGCGAGCCTTTTTGACCACTACTTTGCGGGATTGCTATCCACGCGCAATGGAGGAACGGAAAGCCGTTCTGCCATGTAGGCTCTTTCTTCACCTCATCGCTTTCTTCATTCACTGAAGCAGGCACCGCCGCTGCCCCTCTGTCTGATCAGCGCCACCAATCGGATCGGATTTCTTGTCCGGCGACGACTTCGGAAGGAATGCCTGGGGTTGGGGACCAGAGCTTTAGATCGTCAAATGCGAAAAGGGTTTCGATCGGCTGCGTCCAATGGTGAAGGGCGAGGTCGAAAAGCCCCCAGTGGATCGGCATCAACAATCCCTGGCCACCCAGAGCGCGATAGCTGCGGGCGGCGCCCTCGGGCCCCATGTGAATGTCAGCCCAGAGCGGGTTCGACGCTCCGATCTCCAACATGCTGAGATCGAATGGCCCAAACGCCTCGCCAATATCGCGGAACCCGTACCATTCCCCTGAGTCGGCTCCATAGTAGACACGGTGCCTGGGTCCGGCGAATGCGAAGGATGCCCACAAGGTTTCGAACCGGTTGAATAGGCTGCGACCAGAGAAGTGCCGAGCTGGCAAGGCCGTCACATTTACTGAACCGACCGTGACGTTCTCGGTCCAGTTGAGTGCAGTACAGCGCGCCCGGTCGACGCCGAGATCACGCAGAATAGCGTCGACGCCGAGCGCGGTGATCCAACGAACATTCCGAAGCCTCTCCGTCTGCGCAAGCGAACGAATGGTACCTGCGCCAAGGTGATCGTAGTGATCGTGCGAAATCAAAATCGCATCTATGGCTGGCAACTTTTCAAGCGCAAGCGGTGCCGAGAAGAAGCGCTTTGGGCCGGTCCACTGCGTAGGAGCCGCACGTTCGTCCCAGACAGGATCGATGAGTATACTTATCCCATCGATTTCGACAAGAGAGGTTGAGTGCCCCATCCACGTGATGCGCAGGCCGGAGCGAGGTTTCGTAGCGTATATGCTGACGTCGGTGTGAAGCACCCTAGGTACAGATTTCGGCGACCGTGTCGCCGCTCCGAAGAAGAAGCGCGGTCCCACTTTGAACATCGTGGAAAGCCCACCGACGCTCGTCGGCACCGGGTTGACAAAACGTTTCCGTACCCGCAGGGCCGGTAGCAATGGCATGTCTATTCGATGGTGTGGGTTGCATGCGGATTCTGAAAACAGCGACAGCCTTGGAATTGAGACGGCAAAGGAAAGCGTATCGGGTGGCACACCCAAGGACTCGGCATTCTGAACTTGGCGGCGCGCGGATGCTCTATTTCACTGAGACCGGTTGGACGCTACCGGACATGAAGCAGGTTAGCTCGGACTTTGACAGGGACTACGATCAGGGCGAGTACGAGCAGAAAATCGGCGGACTTGTCAGCAAGATTCAGTCTCGTTTACGGGACCAGTGTGAGTCTGAAGGAGAAGGTTGGGACCGGGCATTAATGAAACTTAGCCGCGGCGACCACTATCTTCTTGTGCTAGTGGATGCGGAACAACCCGCAAAAAAGGGAGCAAAGCATAACCTGAAAGTGTTGGTAGTTGCCCTCGCGCTATTCGCGCTCGTCGCCCTCGACCAGTGGTTTAGACATTGGATGCGCGACCACTGATCCGGTCATCTCGTTGACATTCTGGTCGAATCACCGCCCAACGGGAAGTAGCTCCAAAAGCAGGGTTACTTCCGAGTCGTCCACGACTCGACCGGAGACCTCTCCGACGCCTGCGATTCTTCGATCAGGATGCTATCGTAAACATCATGTCGGGACCGCAACTGGGCCGGGGAATGTCTGAAAAGGGCTTTCTGATCTCGCAATCTGCGAGCATGGTTCTGCTTGCATTAAACGTCGTCGGGATTGTTGCTTATCTGTTCAGGGCTTATCCAAGTTGGGCTCGCTCAGAGGAGCAGGGACTGATACCCACTTCGGGAGAGCCATTCGTCTGGTTTGCTGGGATACTGCCGGTCGTCATTATCTTTCTTGTATTAGATGCCATATGGGGAGCACTCATAATTCTTCGGCGAGAGTCGCGGGCAGGACGTTGGTGGATACTGGCGGCAGTCGCATGGCTGGTAGCGATCGGAATCGACTTCGCACATCACTGATGATCGCCCCACGGCTGCAAGTGCTGTTCGGACAAATCCAGCGCGCTGTGGTGATCGATAGTGTTAAATGCGGCTATCCCCCGATTCGGCATCGCGGGAGGATTACCGCCGACTCGTCCCCAACCCATTCGGGCCTACCGGGCTGGAGGACGAAGAAACGGCATAGTGACGAGTTGGCCACGACACGTCCAATTGGTCGCTCAGCGCGTTCAACTCAGCGCAATGGTAGTCTAACCTTACCTTCTATGGGCCGCACTGAACGACCGGAACAACGACCTCGGCACGCGTTAAGTTGGGCACTGGTATTTGCCGCTGTGAGTGCAACCGCGCTTTGGATGGTCGTTGGCAATAGATGGAATCTGCAAGACAATCCGGTAGCCAGCCGAATCGCTCTCGCCTATTTCTTCGTTCTCTCTGCCGCCCCGTATTGGATGGTCTACGATTCGTGGCAGCATGACCGCAAGTTAACTCGCAAGATGTGGCTCTTCTTCGTTCCGGGTGGCTTCCTCTGGTATTACTTTGAGGTGTACAGGCCGCGTCTAGAGGCTCGTAGACGAAAAGCCCCAAAGGAAAATCCCCGCACTCATCTTTAATCTTCTGCCATTCACCATTGCGTGACTTCGGTGATTGGTGTATTACCGCCGACTCGTCCCTAACCCATTCCTGCCTTCCGGCACCGGGGGGCGAAGAAATGAGAAAGGGAAGAGTTGGCCACGATAGTCCCGGGATGCGATAAATCCTCCGCTGGCTCAGGGATTGCCTCAGGAAGGGATTCTGCTACTCGACCGAACCTGCAGCCTCAAACCACCGTCTAGAATACTAAGGGGACGCATATGAGCCGCCGGCACGCAGTCTTACTTTCCGCTCTGCTGTTCCTCGTTCCTTTCTCTCTGCTCGTGGCGCAGAGCAACCCGCAGCAATCCAGCCAGCAACAATCCGTTCCCGCGCCGACTCTTCGCGTGACCTCATCCCTTGTCTTCCTCGATGTCACCGTGCTCGACAAGAAAGGACAGCCTGTTGAAACCGGCCTCACGAAAGATGACTTCATCATCACCGAGGACAAGAAACCGCAGCGCATCTTCTCGTTTGAGCCACCCGACGTTCACACCATCAACGCAAAATCCTCCAACGAAAATCCTGACGGCAGAGCCCCGGTCACCATCCTCGTTCTCGACCGGCTCAATTCGCGGTTCGAAGATTTCGCCTACATTAGCTACTCAGTGCGCAAATTTCTCCTCGCCCAACCGCAGCAACTGCCCTCGCCTGCAGAAATGCTCGTGGTGGGAAACGAATCGCTAGATTTGCTGCAAAGCTACACGCGCAGTAGGGCCGACCTGCTTTACGCCCTCGATCACCTTCCTGCTGCTCTTCCCTACAAGCAGATGAATGGCGCTTTCTACGGGGAGCGAGTCGCGCAATCGATCGACGCACTGCAGCAGATAGCACTGCAGAACAAGGGTGTTCCCGGACGCAAGAACATCATCTGGGTCGGGCATGGCGGTCCCGGCGTTCAACTCGAGACCATCGACGTCTCTGCAAAAGCGGCGGAGGAGATTCGGGAATTCGTTCACCTGACAACAAACATGCTGGTTGACTCGCGCATCAGCCTGTTTGTGATTTATCCCGAGCTCCCGGTATTCGAGACCGGCTTCTCAGTGAGTGCGCAGCAAGCGCAAATGATCATCGGTGACAACGATCCCTTTAGCGGTGATGTCAACTTTGGCCTGTTTTCAAATGAAACTGGAGGCAAGCTTTTTTACAATCGCAACGATGTGGACGCCGAGATCGCGCGTTCCGCCGAGATCGGCGCAAACTACTACACACTCACCTATCAGCCGGAAAACGTCGATCCCAACGGCAAATTTCGCCGTGTTCGCGTTGCGTTGCGCGACTCCTCACTGCACGTCATCACCAAAGCTGGCTACTATGCGCCCGACGAAAATGCCGTCATCAACGTGCAGCAACAGCAGATGATCAAGCTGTCCGATGCAGTACAAGCTGCGATCCCATTCAATTCTCTGTCCCTGAGCCTGACCAGGATTGTCCGCCATCCTGACTCCCGCACCACCGAGTTCACAGTCAATCTGAATTCCAGAAATCTTGTCTTTCTGCCCGCGGAGGACGGCAAATATACTGTGAGCGTGATTGTCGCCGCTGCCAGCCTCAACAACAACAGAAACATCCTCGCCTCGCGTATTCAGCACGCAATGCTGGTGACCACCACCCAAGACCCCGCGCGGCTTCCCACAATTGCCTCGCGGTTCCAGCTCACGGTTCCCTATCCTAGTAAGGCCCGAACGATTCGGGTCGTTGTTGAAGACCAGAATGGCGATCGCATAGGAACCGCCGAACTCGATCGCAAGTTGATTGACGCCGCACCGGAAGCTCCTTCTCCGGAGCCGCAACTGGTGTCCCCCATCACGAGTCATTAAATTCAAAGCAAGCGAGTGACCGCCGACTCGTCCCTAACCCATTCCGGCCTTCCGGCACCGGGGGCGAACAAATGAGAAAGGGAAGAGTCGGCCACGACACGCCAGCGACCAAGCTTTGGGCTTACGCTGCCCGGTTCATCCAGCGCAAATAAGTGAGATACTCTGCGCAGGTCCTCAGAATGAAGATTGTTGGAAGCATTGAACTGAAGACGAGCGATTTCGGTGACTCATTGCAGTTCGTTATTACGCAGAGCCTCGGATGGACTGAAGTCGCATTCGAGGTCATCTTACTTGGTGGCTTCTCGTTTTACGCATGGCGGCAAAGCAGCGCCGTCCTGACGATTTGCGTCGTATTGGCGATCGTAGGCATGATGGTCAACGGGATTCGAGGACGAGAGACTCTTTTGCGGGTGAGTGAAAGCGGCATCATCGCACGCAGGCATTCCGCTGGCTGGGTAGGCAAAGAAAATACAATCCCTGTTGGTGAGATCAGCTCGATGGGGTGGAGCGCGGGAGGCGAGGGCGACGATGGCGGAGTGTATGTCATGCGCGGATATTCGCGATCTTGGGTTCTCCCGGGAGCCAGTGAAGAACATGGCCGCATAGTGATCTCTGCCATTGTGGATCGCTTTCCTGCCTTCCCCGCTTCTGATCGCACGCCAGCCTCACTTCTCTTCGGCGGCGATAGCGGCATCACGACGCTGCGCCTCTCGGACCGTTAGAAGAACAGTCTTTAACCTCGTTGCGGGACAATTACCGCCTACTCGTCCCAAACGGTGATCTGGCTCACGGTTGGGGAAGAGTCGCCCACGACTCGACCGGAACTGGCAGACCTGTAAAGTTATGTCCATGACGAATGCGGAACTCGAGTCGGTTGCGGAAGGATGGATACGCTACCAGCTGGCCGCTGAAGGTTCGACTGAGCAAGCGGAAGACTGGAACTCGGTCTCAACAGTTTTTGACATTCGCGCAGGCGATCCGAACCTGCTGTGGCAGTTGATTCTGGCGATCCATTCACGCAATCAGTCCGACGAAGTCCGTTGCGTGCTCTCCGCTGGTCCTCTCGAAGACCTGCTAGTCGATCACGGCACTACATTCATCGAGGTGGTCGAGCAACAGGCTAACGACGACCCGGGGTTCGCTAGCTTGTTACGCGGAGTTTATCGCAGATCGATGACCGGTGATGTTTGGCGGAGAGTGATGGAAATAGCTAATCGATCATGATGATCGCATTGCAATAATGCTTTGGGACGAGAAAGTCTTAACTCTCCCGGCGGTCCCAGTTCCTGCGATTCCGGGCGAGTCACCGCCTACTCGTCCCTTACGATCCCCGTTCCGGGACGCTATGCCGGGAGGGGGCGAACAAGCGTTCATAGGGACGAATAGGTCACGATCCAACCCCAAGACCAACTCTTCGGCCTTCGTTGCGGTACAATTCGCGTTAATCACTGAAATCGGATTTCATTTCGCTGGCACCAGACGGTCTGACCTATGAGTTGGTGGCTCTTGTTCTCAGTAGCTTTTGCGACGGCGTATCTGTTCTGGATATGGCGTGATCATAAGACATATAGCCGCATAGGGAGCTTGTTATGTCTTTTCGGCTCGATTGGAATCTGTATCGATCTGGCCTGCGACTACGTCAGAACTCTCCCGTCTCGCGCTCCTCTACACACGGTCACGGGGCTTGCAACCAACAGAAGCTCAAACTTCTTTGACCGTTCACATACAGTGTTCATGCTGATTGAGGCAGGAACTGGCCGCCGCACCCTGTTTACCACCGTGATCGATGGACCATGGCCAGACCAGCCTGTTCGCGCTACCTACGCGGACGATGGCAGGTTTATGCCCAGCGTTGTCAGAATCGAAATTTTGAATGACAACCAATTCCCTTGGCACGTCGAGAAGGGCCACGCTGGGTGGGTTGGGAATGCTGAAGCGAGGAGAAGACCCCCTTTGTTTGTGAGCTTTCTTGGATTCGTCTTCATTGTGGTGGGTGCCTTTGCTCCAACAAACAAAACGCCTCGTCCAGAACAATTAGACAGCGGGACCCCGGATGTACCGGGCGAATAACCACCAAAGCGGAAGTTTGGAAGCCGAGGTGGTCCCCGGTGATCTGGCTCCCGGTAGGGGAAGAGTAGCCCACAATACGTTCAGGATCGAGACGATAGAATGATTGCGATATGAAATGGAACGTTGCGATCTTGCTGTGCTGTTCTCTGGCTCTAGCGCAAAACCCTTCAAAACCCGCCCTATATCTTCCAGAAGCTTTGGCTTCAGTCCTTGCCAACGTCAAAGCAAAATCGCATCTAGAAGTACTGCTACCGAGCGAGCTGCCTCAACCTTTTGCAGATGCAAAATACGCAACTGTTGAGTCGGCCTCGGAAAATGAATACGGTATATCGCTGTACTACAAGCTAGACGTCGGAGACTCTGGTTTCGCTGCGTCCTTTTCGGCGGATGCTCATCCCGACTATGGGCCAAAGGACATTCCCAATGTGCGCAAGGTAAAACTATCGAATGGGCTCGTGGGCTATTTCCGTGAAGCTGGCTGCGGGGGCTCCTGCGCTCCAGCTAACCTCTGGTGGGAAGAGGATCACGTCTTATATTCCCTCCAGTTAAGGCTACGTCCTGATCTCCCCTACAAGGATCAGCAAAGAAAGATGACTGCTGTTGCCAATTCGGCGATTCTCGCAGGCCCTCGCTGACCGCCGCTATTATCGCTCGGAAAAGCCTGATTTCCTCAGCTTGGTTTTTCGTCCGGGCGGATCACCGCCGACTCGTCCCCAACCCCATCCGGCTTGCCGGAACCGGGTGGCGAAGAAAAGAGAAAGGGAAGAGTCGGCCACAACCCAACCGGAACGCGGAGAAGTTGCTTGGGTAGCGGCTCAGAGCGAATCGTCCGCTCTCCGCACGGCCTTGCAATGCGGGGTACAATTCCGTCGAGGGCAATCCAATGGTTCGATTTTGGACGAGCGAGTATTCCGTTCGTTATTGGAAGATTTTCCGGATCATGAGCCCACGCGAGAAATTTCTCGACTTCAGCTTTGCTCTCGTACCAATCTGCGTCACCTTGATTGCCACCTCACATCGAGGAGATTCCCCCAAGTTTTGGTGGTTGTTTGCGGCGGCTTCCTGGTTCATCTTTGCGTTCACTCTTTTCGTCTACATTCGTGGGTATCTCTGCGAAAAGCAGGTGACGCGACCTGGGCTACCGGGCAACGCGCCGAATCTCAGTTTGGAAAAGGAGAGGTTAGTCCAATTCGCCGCCGTGACGTTCCTGGTGCTTCTCATCAACCTGGGCATTGCGCTTTCTGATCGGAAGCTTCAACTCGGTCGCTTCCCGCTGGGCGACTTCAGGCTTTTCCTAATTCTCTTGGTCGGCCTGGTCTTGCAATATTCCGCCTACAACCGACACCGCTATTGGAACGCCAAGTTGGACGAGTAAGAAAACCAGTACCGAACGGCCCTGCTTTTCCTCAGCACTCCCACTTATGTACTGTCCCAAAATGGTCCACGCGAGACAGCACTCTCAGAGCATGTGTGCTACCGTGTCAGTGTCCCACCCCAAATGGACACAGCCGCATGAACAGCGGTGATCAACATATCGCAAGGTGTCCGAGAATCTTTGGACGCTTCTAAGACACCAATATAATCAAGTCCCCAGCCCCAGCGTTTCGTCTTTGACTTTTTGCGGATGTGTCACCGCCGACTCGTCCCCAACCCATTCCGGCCTTCCGGGACCGGGGCGAAGACGTGTCAAAGGTCCGAGTTGTCCACAATACGTCCGGAACGACAGCCACGCCATCCAAGACCGGTCGCACGCGAGCAAGGGTAATGCCTATTTCACGAACCACTCGACTAACAGGGTTATGTCCCGGTCTGCATATACGCTGTCCCCACTTTCTGCCCTAATTTGAACTTTGGAGCCGTCGGGAGGTTCAAAC
The DNA here is from genome assembly GCA_003151435.1 of Acidobacteriaceae bacterium. GTDB lineage: Bacteria > Acidobacteriota > Terriglobia > Terriglobales > Acidobacteriaceae > Telmatobacter. Next base: position 11,279 of record PLXP01000167.1, on the reverse strand, counting down.
AACGCAGGATCAGGTTGGAGTGAGACATGATCTAGGCCAGCGATTGTTTCTTCGCCGTTCGGGTCGCCGTCGATGATCTTGATGACCAGTCGCATCTCCTCCGACCTCCACACCTCGTGAATCTTAGTGACCGATGTTTTGTTTCCTGAGTATCCAGCGGGAAGTACCGTAGTGGTTCTCACTCCGGAGGCACGGACGCCGTCGATGGTCTTATCACCGAGCTTCTCTGTCGTCGCCTTCGCTTCATCCGGGGCTGGCTCGCGCAAATCTACCGGCATAGCCGTGGTCGAGTTTTCAGCGTCGTCGACTTGAGACGCCGAAAGCTTGATGGCCACTGCCCCATGGCCGGCGGGTTCGCTCGTATGCCAGTGGGTAATTACTTGTTTCGTGGGATCGAACACGATGATGCTCCAGAAAGGGCAAGGGGGTGGCACCAGTGATGTAGGCTGATCGCACTCCGGCTGAGGGTCGACGATGGGTTCAATGCGAATGCGTCCCTCCGCATCCCGCGCGATTTGAGTTGGATAGATTTCGTTCCTTATGAACTGCTGTTTGCCGTCTGGCAATATCTTCACCCGGCGCGCATACTTCATCGCAGAAAAAGCGTGGCCGGTGACCACTGCCGAATTCGCGGTTATTGGTGCACTTGCGGCGTCAATCGGCTCATCGCTCTGCGCCGCTGCTCTATGGACCCCAAACAGGCCCAAGCCCAATACCAGCGCCGATAAGACACTCTTCTTCCCCAGTTGCATGTTGTTCGTTCTCCCCAAGCCGGGAGGCGATTTGCACCTTCGCCTCCGAGGTATACCGTCAAGGGTCACCTGATACTTACTAAATGGACGTCTCAATGACTCACACCGCTCGACGCAATCTGTGGGCCAGCGGGTGTGAAGGCTTGGGGGTAATCCGTATCTATCCATCTCCGCCGGTCAACACGGGTTCGAGGTGTTCCGAGCGGATCACCGCCGACTCGTCCTTTTGACTTCTCTTCGCTTGCCCCAGTGATCTGCCTCACGGTTGGGGAAGAGTCGCCCACGACACGCCCAAAACTGTCTCCCAGCGGCGAATCGCGTCGGTGATCGACATATACTTGGCCATACGAAAGTCGGGTGATTTCCTGCATGGTTGACGGTATCAGTCTCCACACAGCATCGCGGAAATTCTGCATCACTCAGCACGCCGAGTGGATGCAAAAGTATTTGCCGCTGCAACTCGTAACGGGAAACGATCTCAACTCCCGAAGGATGTACTCGCAGGAAAGATGCCGCATCTTCCCCCGCTACAGGCTTGCTGAGGACACCCTGATCAATCTTGAACGGTTTGTGCCAGATGCTGAAACTGCTGTTTCCACATCTTTGCAAATTGCTCAGGAGGCCGGTGAAGTCGCATATTCCGAGCTTTCCGCCGAACTGGCAGCGTTGGAGAACGGTTCGGTCGTGCTCGCTGCGCTTCGTGAGCAATTGGACAGTTACCTGTCATTTCTGGTGGACATAGTGCAGCAACCGAACAAGCAGATTGAGCCTTTGCCATTCAGGAGAGTTCTACAGGCTGCCGAATCCAACGAACTGTGGCAGATGCTGTCGGAGAAATGGAAGATTCGCGGCCCCGGCTATGGTTGGTTCCCATTAAGTGATGATCCGGCGCCAGAGGGGGCGCTGACATTCCATCAGGAGCTTTGGGATGCACGAGACGGTGAAGAACACTTACGGAATTTCTTGGCGGCAGAGCACATTGAAAGGTGCTTCCTGCTACGAGAACTAGGCCCTCCAAACTACGAACTCGATGTTGCACTGGTGGACGCCATTTATGACGGCAGCGAGAAGTTCTTGTTTGCAGGTCGTGACTGGGTTCTCTATAGCTCTCACGAATCTTCGCTAACCCTGACCGGGCGTTTGGCCTCGTTCATTCGAGATGTGTGGCCTGATGCTGATCGACTGTCGTATGGCGGAGCTTTTCATACCGCTGACCTTCGGGGAACGTGGTCTATAAGGCACACACGCCAGAATCCGGAAAAGGTCTTCGGCAGTTAGTGGGTTCCGGTCGAGTGACCGGCAATGCCGAAGTCAAGCCAGCCTGGAGACGTGCTGTAGGCCTATCCCGCCGAGGCTGCAACTCAAGTTGCAAAGCTGCTGGCGCGAATTACCTAAACGTACATCACTCGGTGGTGAAGAGCATGGAAGAGTTGTTAGGGGCGCTTCTGGCCGGGATCGCTGAACTCATTGCCGAATTTCTGCTTGAGGCCGCATTCGCTGAACTAGCTGGAATTCTGTCACGGGCATTTCGGCTCTTCAGAGCGAAGGTCCGGCGAGCGAGCCCGGTAGTGGCCGCAGTGATATTCGGCGTGGTCGGAGTATGCTTCGGCTTCCTGAGCGTATGGTTATTTCCGCATCATCTTGTCCATCCCACGCGGGTACACGGAATCAGCCTGTTGATAAGTCCCATTCTTACGGGGCTGTTGATGGCGCAGATCGGGCGCACCGTGCGAAGGTGGGGCCGACAGTCTGTCCGAATCGAAAGCTTCAGCTATGGCTTCATATTCGCGCTCGCGATGGGATTGGTGCGCTTCTGGCTGGTGCACTAGAAGCCCCCGCTTCGCAGCGTGCCGAGGCTGCTTGGGAATTCCTTCGGATTCATAGTTCCTGAGTCACCGCGACCCCTTTTTAGGGTGTCAGACACGCGGTAAACGCGAACGACCGAGATGTTTCTCTACTTTAGATTCTCAGCAAACTGGATGTCATCAGCTATCAAAACTAATCGTCCGTTTGACTCTGCCTGAAGTCGGCCCGTGATCATTACGATGTCCGACTTTCGCGTTTTGCCGCTGGGAAACATCTCATGATAAGGATGCTTGGAGAGGAACGCGTCTGAGTATCGCAGCCGCAAGATGGTTCTATATCCACTGTCAAACACCATGGAGCCTTCCTTGCCCCACCAGAAATGTCCCCGCACCAGAATCTGACTGGAACCCAAGCGGGCGGCGTTTTCTATCGCAGCACCGACAGTGAATGTCCGGGGATCGCGCTGACCAAATATTTCCGAAGGCAGAATTAGCAGGCACAACAAGGCCGGAAGAATCACTCGACGGTTGGGTTGATTCGTACAGGTTCTCACTGAGTCAAGATACTCTCCTGTCCACTGTTGGTTGCACAAGCGGAAATCTCTTGAAGGTCTGTGTTGGTTAGCTTTTGGGGCAATGGTCGTGTCACCGCCAACCATTCCCTTACCATACCGCCGCACTATACTAATCAGCATCCAATCGAAGAGGAGAGACACAATGTCGGAAACAGTGGTGGGCCAGGCCGGCGAACAGATCGCCGAAACAGCGCGTACNNTTGGGAGGAGCGCGGCGCGTTGCGAAACAGGCCGGTGATGCGGCGGAAGAGTTCTTTGACGATACAACCAAGCGCCTGGGGCGGCATCCGGTGGAAACGGTCGTCGGGTCCGTCGCGGTGGGCATCGCCATCGGAGTTGTGATCGGGTGGTTAATCTCCCGCAAGTAGGTCCGGCAATCGAAAGGGAGTTCGTCAGCACGTTCGTCGATCATGCGACCTTCCGGGCTTCAGATCAGTTGCGTCTGGATTGAAACTGTCTGGCGGAGAGGGCGCCAGCATCCGAAACTTCGACATCCAGACGTAAAAGGCGAAGTTCCTTCAATTACGGTTGCCGGGGCCGAGCGTGTCACCGCGCCCGTAGGAACTTTCGATGCTTATCGGGGAGAGGTCTCAGCCGCAGAGGGAGGCGTTACTCAAATAGCTACCACGATTCCGCCAAGCGGTGTGGCTCACCGACGCGCCGGAGCTGCGATACGCGGAGACCTGGGGGTATCCCTCGGGAAATGCAAAGACGCTCTTGCCGTCCACATGAAGCACATTTCTACCGGTAACAACTTCAGGATATTCGCGCCGATGTTCGCTGAAGCTGGACGAATCATGTCCAAGGCGCGGTGGCCTCCCAGCTTAGTTACGGGCTTGAAGATGGCTTCAAAAGCATTCCAAAAGCCCCAATAGGGTGGTTAAAAAGGTTGTTCCGGAGTTCCGCACCAGCCCAGCGCCCCCTCAACTTCTGCTTGTTGGCCTCGACCGCTAGAATCGACTTCAGTCAGCGTGCAATGGTCGAGGCGACTCCTTCCGTATTCATAGCGAGAATCGTCTTCCGACTTGAACGTTGGCAGAGTTCTAGGCTTGGCAGTGCCGTCCTACTTGCCGATTTATACCCTGCTTCATCTGCACGGTACTTCTCAATCAAGGACAGGGTGGAATAGGTTCTACGGCGCCGCAACCGTGCCACCCCACTTCTTCAGGGCGTCATCGATCAACGTGGCGCAAGCCGGGCAGGAATATTGATGCGCGACCTTCAGTGGCGTGTCTCCGCGTTTGTTTACAAGGGTCGGATTCGCGCCATTAGCGAGCAGTTCCCGCACCATGTCCTCTTTAAAGCCGTATCTGATTAGCGGGGTGTTCCCATTGTCGTCTCGCGCCTCAAGGTCGGCTCCCGCCGCCAGAAGAGTCTTTACCGAGGCGGGAGCGTAGTTCGCGGCGAAGATAGGAGTTTCGCCCAGATGTCCACGCGCATTGACATCGGCACCGGCCTTGACCAGTTCGGCCACGATTTCCGTGGCATGGTTACCGGCCCTCTCCAATGCAAAGTTGAGCAGGGGTTCGCCCTCCATCACGGGCCCATGGACATCGAGGTCCAGATCGAGCAGCCTGCTTACCATTTCAGGGTTGCCGGACGCTATGCCATTCGCAAGCAAACTCAAGCCCAATGTCCAGTCACGCGTCTTCGGCGGCTGCACCTTCGGGTTTGCCCCCTTGCTTAGCCAGAATTCAACAAGTTCGACGCTTCCGCTGCGGGCTGCGTTCCAAAGACATTGGCCGAGGACGCCAAACGGCAACTTGACCTCCACCGGCTTGAGGTTCGGTTGGGTGCGAGCAGGCGGCAGCATCCGCGTGACCAGGTCCTTGTCCCCCATTAGGCTTGCAACGCAAACCGGCGAGTCGAGGGCCTCCTCCGGGGCCACGATCGGCCCGCCCGCCGCCAGATACCGGTCCACCAGCGGCTTGTTCGCCTTCGAAATGGCGGTGTTGTAAAGCTCCACGTTCTGCCTGGAAGGGGATGCGAAAGGCCATTTCTCGTCCTCAAGGGAGGCCGACGTCGATTCATCTCCTTTGACCCATCGCGCAGTTCCCGCGACTTCGTCGACTTCAGCTTCTAGATTCCGGATCGCCAAAGGCAGGCCCGCTTCGGTCCCGACGTAGTCCGTGACGGTCTTCGTGCGCCCAGCCACATTCAGTATCAGCGTTTGCGTTGGATTGTCGGTAACGCTCGCCGTGTACGCCTCTCGGGCCGAGAAGAAATCCGCCTTTTCGAATGCCCTCATCAGGTCCCGCACTTTGTCGGGAGTGATGCGTGCGACGTGGTCCCCCGGAATCAGGACGAAATTGTGGCCGGAGTAGCGAACAGCGCCGTGGGCAACGTGACGAACGATGAGCCGGGGTTGATTGTGGCGGTTTGAAACCGGGACGTGACACGCACATCATAGACCGGCGTTAAAAGATACGCGCAACGTGGCACGGGTACATCAGGTCGAAACCCTTCGCCTGTTTATTCCACTTCTTATCTATGCCATACTTGGAAACCACAGCCAGAGGCCAAACGATGCGAGACGATTTCGCTGAGGAAGTGAAGCGGGTCATTGCCAGTCGAGCGAACCAAAGGTGTTCGAATCCTGACTGTCGAGCGACGACGTGTGGGCCGCAGGATGACCCTGCCAAGTTCCTCAACTTCGGAGTTGCCGCACACATAACAGCGGCTTCACCCGGTGGGCCTCGTTACGACGCAACGCTCACATCAGAGCAACGAAGTTCAGCAAGTAATGGCATCTGGTTGTGTCAGAATTGCGCCAAGCTCGTGGACAACGATGAGTCGCAATTCGATGTTGGTCTCCTCAAGGCATGGAAGTACATCCGCGAACACGATGCGCGAATGTCCATCGGACAAACCGCTCCTCCGGTTCAGGATACCGATTCACAGAGAAAATGCCGGAAGATTCTTCAATGGGTCGGCAAGCAAGTGATGTTGGTGAAGATGGCGACCCCACAACAGGAGATGTCGATGGGAGCAAGGCCATGGGCTTCCCAATACGTAGCGGTTTTGGAATGCAACGAGTTCTACGTAAGGCTTAAGGTGAATGACGCTATAACCCGTTCCATACCGTTGGAGAACCTCCGGTTCGGACGGGATGACAAGTATGGCTGCATCGAACTCCTTGAATACAGCCGATAGTCTTGCTGTTCAGGCGTTCGCAGTGTGCTGGCATTCCTTGTCCTTTCTCTACGCGAAGCCTACAATTCCGTGCAACATCCACTTTTAGGGAGCCACCACATGAAGCGTCTCGCACTCCTTACGGTCGTCATCGGCCTTGCCTTGTCTACTCGTCCCGCTCACGCCGCTGACTCGCAGACTGGTGTAGAGCTTCTCGCAGAATGTCAAGCCGCAACGCAGGTCGGGTCCGACCATTCTAGCCTTTCCGAAGAAGCTATGCACTGCCTTGGGTAGAATCGACGACGAGAGGATAGTACCCAATGGCAAGTGAATCCATCATCGCCGCCATCGACACGGAAATTGCAAAGGTGGAACGCCGGGAACAATCCCAAACCCTGACTGACTGGAAGATTTAATCAAAATGGAAACCGGATTCAATTCGTCCGTTTGGAATGCGTTCATTGTTCTCTCGCCATTCGGGGCAGGTATGTTTAGCTTCGTTATATACAAGGCTTGGCGATACAACGACTGGCACCATCTATTTGACCCGAAGCACAACAAAGACAGCCGTTTACAGGGTGAGGGCGGCGACTTTTCACAACATTGGAGTCACTATGAAGGGCTTGCGAAGCTCGTTGTCACCCTATCGGCGGGTGCGCTGGCGTTCCTTATCAGCACAGTCTCGAATCAGAGACCGCCGCTGTCGCAATTCAGTCAGCGTCTAACGGACGTCACGCCAATAGTGGTTGGCTTTTTCGGAGCTTCAATACTTTTTCTGATTCTCTTCTTGTTATGGATGGCGTACCGCTATGAAGACTATTGCCACACTGCAAATCATGACTCGTATAGAGCATGGCAGTATGCCATGACAGTCTCGCTCGGGGTCATGGGTTTTGTCGCTTTTGTGTGTGGGTTCGGCTGGCTCGGGGTAAATCTCTTTAGACAGACTTAAGTTGATGGTAGAGGGGGTAGAATCGTTGGCGGGAGGATAGTACCCATGGAAAGTGAATCAATCATTTTCGCAATCGACGCGGAGATTGCGAAGCTAGAAGAAGCGCGGCGGCTACTTGTAGACGATGGCAAGCGTAACCCCGTGGCAACTAAAAAGGCGGCGACGAAGGTTAGCGTCACGCAACCGAAGAAGCGCACCATGAGCCCGGAGGCACGCAAGCGGATTGGGGATGCTCAGCGCAAGCGGTGGGCGGCGACTAAAAAGACAAATGCGGTGACTCCGGCCAAAGCAACGAAAAAAGCCGCAAAAAATGCTACTCCGGTGAAAGCAAAGAAGGCCGCACCGAAGAAGGCAGCGAAGCGCACAGTGAGCCCCGAGGTTCGTGAACGAATGGCGGATGCTCAGCGCAAACGTTGGGCGGCTGCGAAGAAGCTGAAGTCGGCGGCTCCGTCGAAGAAAGCCGTCAAGAGAGTCGCGTCAAAGAAGGCAGCGAAAGCGGCTCCAGCAGTAGCAACGCCGGAGGCTCCGAAGGCAGAAGCCGCGTCGTAGCGCCTGAGTCCAGAGACACGAGAATCCCGCCACAATCGGCGGCGGGGCTTCACTTGCTCTCTGGCAAGAATGCTCACGGAAGCACGTGGTAGCTTCCCTGAGTGACTTGTCGCTCAACTACGTGACCACGTGCGGACGCCCGTCATTCGGGATGGGCTCATCGCGCTTCTGCAACGGCCCTAACAAGTAGCGTGAGATTTACGGGTAACTCCGATTGATTACATGCAGTAACGATACTGAACTGCCGCTTCTAGTGCTCAGGCAAGGTTCAAGCCTATACGGCGTGAGGATGCCAGCGATGTCCTGCGCTGTCAATGTTGCCAGCGCCTTTGCAAGTTCACGTACCAACGATTGCTCCCTCGGGAGGGCGTTTCGCTCACGCCTCGCATGAACTCATGAGCGGCAGTTTAAGGCGCACCGGAACGCGGGATGGATGGAATATGCATAGGACTTTAGCCCAGAGAGCATTCGCTTGGGATCATGCTCGAATTGATAGGAATAACGTTCTTCATCTTCGTTCACATATATCCCGAGGACACCAAACCATACCAAAAGGTCGATGATCTCTGGCACTTCTGCCTCCTGCATCCCGGCTCCAGAAAGCAATTGCTCGACCTCTTGTCTTGACAGTATGGCGGGAGAGTCAATGAACACGTACGGTGCGTCACCGTATTCCGCTTTGACATCCTTCATTTCGAGAGTGATGTCGACAAGCGCATCCGCTGAATATCCCTTTTCGGCTTGTAGGAAGTCCGCCTCGCTTACTTTTTCACGTCGCCGGTTGATTGCAGTATCGACGCATTCGCGGACAAACCTCAGAACTTCCCGCGGCCTCATCAGCGTTCTATTCAAGACATATAGACGCCGTACAAACGGCTCTTCTGGGCTCCCGTGGCCGGAGAACGCTGGCGGATTGACTGGCCGAGGACGAAGAGGGGCGGGTGAGAGGCTAAGAGTTCCTTACCGCCCGTACTTGCCCATGAGTTCCCCTTGCGCCAGCACGTGCCCTTTCATTGCCCGTTCCAGTTCACCCCTGTTCGCTCCCGCCCGCAGGTCGAGCTTTGCATCGAGAGCGTACACCTTGAAGAAGTAACGATGGGGCTTCCCCGGAGGCGGGCACGGCCCGCCGTAGCCGATACGCCGGAAATCGTTCCGGCCTTGGCGAGTGCCATCACCAAGGGTCTCTTCCTTCGGCACGCCCTTGGGCAATCCGGTGCTTTGCACGGGGATATTCCAGATGAGCCAGTGCGTCCAAGTGCCGACCGGGGCGTCGGGGTCGTCGGCTATTAACGCGAACGAGTGGACTCCGGCAGGAGCACCCGACCATGACAAGTCGGGCGAGGTGTCAGCCCCGTCGCAGGTATAGCTCTTGGGAATTGCACCGCCCGGTGAGAATGCTGTCGTCGTAACCGCGAGTGACATCGTGCCACCTCCCTCAATCGTGGATGTGCCCTCTTCGCCCGGAGTTCGCGCATCGCGACAGGCGAACAGAGGCAGAAACAAAACGCTGGTCAGGGCTAAGAGCCGATTCCCGCTCATGGGCTCTCCGCATCGGTCGGCCAGTGGTGCTGGAAGTCTAGGAAGTCCTGCCAGTTGCTGGAGAGCCTGTACTCCTCAGAGTACGCGAGGGGGAATGAGAAGGCGTGGTCAATGCCGACAAGGGTGGGGATTTCTTGGTCGAGTTCGTCACGGAGCCACTCGGCCAGACCGCGCCGAGTCCAGTACCATCGTGGACTGGGCCGGGGGCTGAACGGGTTCCGGGTCGCCGGAGCCCTCGGCCATGAACACGCGGATGCCCTTGCAACTGGAGTCTGCGGTCTCAGAGCCGGAGCAGTCGATGCCGATGTACCGCTGAAACTGGGCATTGAACCCCCTTTTTTGTCACTTCAATACTTCAATACTGAGACTCCTCAATCCAAGCCAAAACCTCGTCTCCGACCAGAAATAGCTGCCGAGGACTCGCCTCGAACCTCGCTCCAAGCCCGTAAGCATGAACTTCGAGCGGGATGGCATCGTATCCGCCACCAGTGAGAAATCCCTGTACATACAGTTCCGCGAAGCGCGAGATTCCAAGTCGCCGATATTGCTCGACATGCACCAGTTCATGGAACAGGAGCCCGTCAGTGAAAGGCACGTGAGAAACGACCACATTAGAGAATGTAATCGCGGCCATCTCGCCGAAATCTGGCAAGTTCGCGAACCCCATTTCCGCCAACATCGGATAGAAAGAGGGATTTGCGACTCGGTGGCCGTCGAGCCTGATAATCCCCACGCCGTCGAGGAGATTCGGTGGAAAAAATCCCTCCATTGTCGCTTTTTGCTCAGGAGTCAAAGGGGGACACTGCCGAACATATTCATTGCGCTGGGCAAATATGTACTCGGAAACGAGAGCGGAGACCTGAGCGATTTGTTGAACGGTGAGTTGTGGAGTCCCCATGTTGCGCTCCTGTATGGCTACTTGAGCCGCACCAAGAACCCTAGTCAACGCCTTTCTCCCGCGAATTCTTTACCGGCGAAACCACACCCTCAAGCTGCTATTGTTCTGTCCCGTCTGACTCAATGAATTTATCGCCCTTGAGACGCCCCTTCTCGGCGTACCACGCTTCTGCTCCCCATCGAGAGAAAGTTTCGTCGATATACTCGATTGCCACGCCTGAGCCTCGAAATGTCAGTGTTGTGAACGATGAAACAGCGGAGTTAGTGCCGGGAGCAGTTTCCTTCTTGTTGAAGAAATCGACAGCATTGCAGCCGGGGTCTGCTTCTTTTTCCTTCTGCACCTCGTGTGGAATGCATCCATTCCCAATCAGACGAGCATTGAACTTCAAGTCGGTATCGCGATATAAGGCACATCTGTGCTCATGACCAAAGAACCACCCGAAAATTGCATCATCCCCAACGCCATCCATCTGCAATAGCTCATTGATGTCTTCACGGAGTGGTTTCGAATCGCTAAATTCGGCTTGGTGGGCAGACACCGGCTGATGATGGGTCAGAAATATCGTGGCCTTCTTTTCTTTTCTCAGGGTGTCTATCAACCAATTCCACTGAGTAATCATCGGGTCAGTCGGCGATTGAGGTTTTAGCCTCCCACCGTTATAGGCGGTATCCAGCCCGATAATCCGCCAGTTCGAGTTCTCTAAACAGAAGAATGGCTGCTTCTGACCAAATGCTGGCAGGACGGTATTGAAGTAATATTCGCCCCCGCTATACATCTCGTGATTCCCGTTCAATGCGAAACTGCCCTGCGCCTGAAGTGGAGACTTGGGGTCTGCCATGTTCACCCTCATCGGCCACATGTCTAAAAACAAATCGCACTCAAATTTAGTTCCTCCGTAATAGATGTCTCCAAGATGCACGATGAAATCAGGCTTTTGCCTACGAACAACTCCCGCAATCCTCTTTGCAGCATCGTTGTCTCCGCCCCAATCTGCAAGCAGAACAACTGCGCAATTCTCCGGCAATTGAACAGGCTCCGGAACGCCTGTTGGGTGTGTCCGCCCGGGCAACACCATGG
>PLXP01000129.1 GCA_003151435.1 Acidobacteriaceae bacterium | reverse complement strand
ACCACCTGCATCGGCAACTCCGGACCGCTGCCTTCCGACGTGTCAAAGTCCATCGACGAGCATGGGCTGGTGGCCGTCAGCGTGCTCTCCGGCAATCGCAACTTCGAGGGCCGCGTGAACGTCGACGTCCGCGCCAACTACCTCATGAGCCCGCCGCTGGTCGTCGCCTACGCGCTGGCCGGCAAAATTGGCCACAACTTCGACACCGATCCCCTCGGCAACGACCAGGCCGGTCAGCCCGTCTACCTCAAGGACATCTGGCCCACGCAAGCCGAGGTCGCCGCAGCCATCGAGAAGGGCCTCAGCAGCGAGAGCTTCCGCAAGGAGTACGCCACCGTCAGCCTGGGCGACGCCAACTGGCAGGGCCTGCGCTTCCCCACCGGCGACGTCTACCAGTGGGAGCCGGACTCCACCTACATCCGCCAGGCGCCATACTTCGACGGCATCACCAGGACGCCCGCGCCGCTCACCGACATCCTTGGCGCACGGGTTCTCGCCGTCCTGGGCGACTCCGTCACCACCGATCACATCTCCCCGGCCGGCTCCATCAAGGCCAACGGGCCCGCGGGCAAGTACCTGGCCGAACATGGCGTCAAGCCGGCGGACTTCAACAGCTACGGCTCGCGTCGCGGCAATCATGAAGTCATGGTCCGAGGCACCTTTGCCAACGTGCGCCTGCGCAACAAGCTCGCGCCGGGCACCGAAGGCGGCGTAACGCGGCTGCTGCCCGAAGGCGATCCGATGTCCATCTTCGACGCCAGCGTGAAGTACGCCGAACGCGGCGTGCCGCTCGTGATTCTGGCGGGCAAGGAATACGGCTCCGGCTCCTCGCGTGACTGGGCGGCCAAAGGGCCAAACCTGCTGGGCGTACGCGCGGTGATCGCCGAAAGCTTCGAGCGCATTCACCGCTCCAACCTCGTCGGCATGGGCATCCTGCCCCTGCAATTCGCTGACGGCCAAAACGTCGAGTCGCTCGGCCTTACGGGCGAAGAGGTCTACGACTTCGCCGGCCTCACCGCGCTTCTGGGGGCCAAGCTCGCCCACGGCCGCACCCTCGAATTGATCGCCACAACGACCGGCGGGTCAAAGAAGACATTCAGCGCCAAGGTCCGCATCGACACGCCGCAGGAGATCGAATACTTCGAGCATGGCGGCATCCTGCAGTACGTGCTGCGCCAGTTGGCGGCGAAGTAGCGCAGGCGGCAACGCACTTTCACTCACCGCAGGCCCAGGTCTCGAAGCTTGAGATCCGGGCCTGCATCTTCTCCGGACCCCTTCATCCCATTCCAGAACAGCTCACCCCGCACCGTCCTGTTTTGAAAAACCTCACGATTCTTGCCCGCCCGCTCTCATCCATTCCCCCCATCCTGCGATGAAATAGGAAGAGCGTGCGGACAGGAGGAATCGCGGTGATCCGGCAGGCCATATCGTGCGACATCTGCGGAGCGGAGAAGAAGCAGACCAACCATTGGTTCGTGGTCTACGACCAGGCCGGCGAACTGCGGGTCAGCGGCTGGAACTCGCGCAACCGCCTGCGCGCCGGCTCAAAGCACCTTTGCGGCCAAACCTGCCTCCACAAGCTGGTTGACGAGTTCATCTCCCGCACCCTTGCCGCGCGCGGCCCATCGGTCCCGGCCGAGGTGGAGGGAGGACACGTCTCCCGCACCGACGCCAGCCTCACCTCCAAAGCCGCCCACGCGGTGTTCCAATCTGAGGGGTTCGAATCTGAAGAGTTCGAGTCGTCCGCTCGCCTGATCACGCCCGCCGCGCCCATCCCACCGCAGCGCGTCAGCGCGCCGGTCCCGGCAGCCCTGGTGGCCATGTCCGCTGCCTCAGCCGTGGTGGCCATGCCGGCCCGCCCCGCTGCCGCCCAGCCCTGCATCCAGGAGGCCCCCAATTACACCTCGCGCCACTGGAGAGCCGAAGCCTGGGAACGCGAACGCGAGCGCGAATCCCGCGCCCTCCCCACCCCACGCCGCAAAAGCTCCTGAAGGCGCACCTCGGCGAATCAGTCCGCCAATCACTTCTCCAGCAGCCTCATCAGCCCCGCCTCATCCAGCACCGGCACGTTCAGTTCCCGCGCCTTGTCCAGCTTTGACCCCGCCTCTTCCCCCGCCACCACGTAACTGGTCTTCTTGCTCACTGCCCCCGACACCTTGCCGCCCGCAGCCTCGATCCTCGCTTTCGCCTCGTCCCTGGAAAGCGTCGGCAGCGTACCCGTCAGCACCAACGTCATCCCCGCCAACTGCGTCGAGCGCTGCTTCTTCTCCGCCGTCATCTCCACGCCCGCAGCCTTCAGGCTCTCCACCAAGGCCCGATTCGCCGGTCGCGCAAAAAACTCCAGGATCGATTGCGAGATGCGCGGCCCCACCTCCTCCACGCGTTCCAGCTCCTCGGCGCTGGCCGCCATCAGCGCATCAATCGAACCGAACTCCTCCGCCAGCAGTTGCGCCGTGCGCTCGCCCACAAAGCGTATCCCCAGCCCCATCAGCACGCGCGCCAGTCCTGCGTTTTTCGAGTGCTCAATCTCCTTGAGCAGCGCCCGTGCCGACTTCTCCGCGAAGCGTTCCAGCCCCACCAGTTGCTCTTCGGTCAGCGAATACAAATCCGCCACGTGATGCACCAGCCCCTTGTCCAGCAACTGCGCCACCACCGCCTCGCCCAGCCCCTCGATGCTCATCACGCCGCGGCTCCCAAAATGCAGCAGCGTCTCGCGCAACTGCGCCGGGCAATCCGCGTTCACGCAGCGGTAGTCCACCTCGCCCTCTTCGCGCACCACCGCGTTCCCGCATTCCGGGCACAGCGTGGGATAGACGAACTTCAGCGTCCCCCGCGGGTGTTCGGCGTCCACCACCACCTCCGCCACTTTGGGGATGACGTCGCCGCCGCGCTCCACCTTCACCCAGTCGCCAATCAGCAGGCCCATGCGCTCGATAAAGTCCGCGTTGTGCAGCGTGGCGCGGCTCACCGTGGTTCCTCCGATAAACACCGGCATCAGTTCCGCGGTAGGGGTCAGTTTGCCGGTGCGACCCACGCTGATCAAAATGTCGCGAACCTGCGTGATCGCCGATTTGGCCGTGAATTTATACGCGATCGCCCAGCGCGGCGCCCGCCCCGTGTACCCAAGCCGCAGCTTCGCGGCCTGCGAGTCCACCTTCAGCACCACGCCGTCAATCTCGTATCCAAGTTCTGCGCGCCGCTGCTCGGTGGCGTCGATGAACTTCATCATGTCCTCGACGGTCTTCACCCTCTCGCGATGCGGATTCACGCGAAACCCCAGCGCCGTCAGCGCGTCCAGCGTGGCCGCCTGCCCCTCGGCCAGATAGTCGCCCTCCACCAGCAGAAAGTAGGCATACACGTCCAGCCTTCGCTGCGCCACAATGCTGGGCTCCAGGGTGCGCAGCGTGCCCGCCGCCGCATTGCGCGGATTCACCGCCGGCGCCAGCCCCTGCTTTTCGCGTTCCTCGTTCAGCTTCTGGAAAGCCGCCGCCGGCATCACCACTTCGCCGCGCACCTCAAACGCCTGCGGCACGCCGGCCTTCTTCAGCGTGTCTGCGGAGACGCTCAACGGCACACTGCGAATGGTGCGAATGTTCGAGGTCACGTCCTCGCCTGTCTGCCCATCGCCACGCGTCAGGCCATAGGCCAGCCGCGAGCCGCCATCCTCCGCCGCCTCGTACTGCAGCGCCACGCTCAGCCCGTCCAGCTTCAGCTCCGCCGTGTACTCCACTGGCAGATTGCCCGCCAGTTCATGCACGCGCCGGTCCCAGTCCCGCAGTTCCTCCACGGAGTAGGCATTATCCAGGCTCAGCATGGGCCGCGAGTGCCGCACCTTCTTGAAGCCCTCCGCCGGTTTCCCCCCCACGCGCTGGGTGGGAGAATCCGGCGTCAACAGCTCCGGGTGCTCGGCTTCGATCTGCTTCAACTCGTTCATCAGAGCGTCGTACTCGGCATCGCTGATCGTGGGCGCGTCCATCACGTAGTAGAGGTGCTCGTGCCGCCGCAGTTCCGCGCGCAACTCCTCGGCGCGCTGCGCGGCATTCGTTTTGTTGCTCAAGTCCATGGGCTGGATTATAGGATGCGACCAGCGAAACCTCGAGGTTCACGCTGGCGAAACCTTGATCCCGCGGGCAGAGCGGTTACTATGGGGTGCAGCACGCATGGAGCCCATCACCCACTTTCTTACCGGAGCCTGCATCGGCCGCGCGGGGCTGAACCGCAAGACCGCGTACGCAACGCTGGCCGCTACCCTGGCCGCCGAAGCCGCCGACATCGACATTCTCTGGGGACTGCGCGGGCCAGTCGATGAGTTGCAACACCATCGCGGCATCACTCACACCTTTATCGCCGTGCCGGTCGTCGCCGGTGTCGTCGTGGGCGCGGTCTGGCTGCTCCATGGCTGGAGCGAAAGCAGGCGGAAGCGCAAGCTCGCCGCCATGACGTTCCGCCCTGGGGAGCCGGTGCCACTGCGCCTCCAGCAGAAACCGGTCCATTGGGGTTGGCTCTATGCGTCGGCCTTCATCGCAGCTCTTAGTCACCTGCTGCTCGACTGGACCAACAACTACGGCCTCCGGCCGTTCTTTCCCTTCAATCCCCGCTGGTACGCCGGCAGCTTCATGTTCATTGCCGAACCGGTGCTGTGGGCGCTGTTTTTGGCGGCCCTGGTTCTGCCTGCTCTCTTCGGACTCGCCGACCGCGAGATTGGTGTGCGCCGGTCGGCCTTCCGTGGCCGTGGATGGGCCATCTTTGCGCTCTGCGGCATGGTGGCGCTGTGGTGCTGGCGCTGGGCAGAGCACGCGCAGGGTGAGGCCATGCTGCTGAACACCCAGGTGACTTCAGAGCCGGTGAAGCGCGTCGCACTGGAGCCCTACCCCGTCAATCCTTACCTTTGGCACGCCATTGTTGAGACGCCCGGGTTCTACCAGACGGCCGAGATCGACACCCGCACCGGCTCCATCGACACCGACCCCCAGCGGGATGTTCTGTTCAAGCCCACGGACACGCCCGCCATGGAAGCCGCCAAACGCACCCACCTCGGCCAGGTCTATCTCGACTGGGGCACATGGGCCGTGGTGCGCGACGTGGGCCAGGAGCCTGTAGCCGGCATGGACCCGCCCCAGCTCCCGCCCAACCGGCCGTGGACCACCATCGAGTTCACCGACCTGCGTTTCGGCTACTCTTTCCGGCATGCAGCCGGCGCCAGAACCCCCGCAGTGCTCAATGGCTGGGTCTACATCGTCGACAACCGCGACGATGCCGGCCAAGCCATGGGTGGCCGCGAACAGAAGTAGCGCCGTACAGCTCCCCTCCGAACTACGTCGCTGAGCAAATCGCTGACCTGCTCACTCGCTGACCCGCTGACCTGCTGACATTCAGATGGAAAAAAATGTTCGCCCCGTGAAATTCTGCGGGCTGGTGCCGTGTCGGCAGTTGACCCATCGGGGGCTGGCCCCCAGAATGAAAGAGTCACGCAATTCCTTCCACAGCAGTTCTCTGCTGAGAGGGAGATGCTCGCAAATCTGAAGCCCGAGGTCGTCATGCCCGCCTATCTGCTGCTGTTAGTTGCTGTGTTGAGCCGTATTGTCCCCCATCCTGACTGGCTGAACTTTACCGCTGTAGGCGGAGCCCTGCTCTACTTTGGCGCGCGGCGCTCCTGGCGCGAGATGCTCGCCCCTCTTGCCACCCTCATGGCCGTGGACTACTACCTGACGGTCTACAGCTACCACTACACGTTTGCCTGGCAGAGCTACATCCCCACTTGGGGCTGGTACCTGGCCGCCATGGCGCTTGGACAGATCCTGCTGCGCTCCCGCACCACCTTCACACGCGTCGCCGCCGGCGTCATCCTGGGACCAACCTCGTTCTTCGTGGTCTCCAACTTCGCGGTCTGGATTACGGGCGGCATGTATCCCCGCACTCCGGGTGGTTTCGTCGCGTGTTACGCGGCTGGGCTGCCGTTCTACCGCAATGACGCTCTGTCGACCGCTGTCGTCGCCGGCCTGGCCTTCGGGGTTCCCGCCCTGGTGCGGCACTTCAACCGGGCACACGCCACACCGCAGACAGTCGGCATCGCCAGCTAGTCCGCTGTCTCAGAAGTCCGTACCAAAAGCGAATGTCATCCTGAGCAGAGTTGGGCGCGTTTTTTGCGCCCAACGGAGTCGAAGGATCTGCGGTTCAAACGGCACAAATATGTCGCGAACTTCAGAGACAGGACTAGTCCGCCTGCTTCGTCCAGGTACTTCCTGACTAAGTCCGCGCCTTGAAACGCAACGGCTTTGCCTACTCCGGAAAGACTCGACCTCGTTGAAGGGTACGGGCTTTAGCCCGTACATTTAGATCAGCAATATCGGCGGGGCTTTAGCCCCTGAGGGAATGCTTTTGGGGTCCCCTCGTGGACCATTCCCTTTTCCGCAGGCTATTAGCCGGGCGACCAATCAAAGCAGGCATACCTCCACTCGTTCACGGTTTTCTTCGGCCCCTTCAAGAACCGCTCAGCCTCGTTCGGCGTTACCGTGTCTGGAAGAGGAGAACCATGGCAGCCGCGCCGCACCCAACATTCGTGCCGCTTGAGGTCTACCTGAACAGCTCCTTCGAGCCCGACGCCGAGTACGTGGACGGCGTGATCGAGGAAAGACCGATGGGTGAGTGGAACCATGCGGACTGGCAAGCGGCAATCCTGGAGTTTTTCAGAAGCCGACGGGTTGAATGGAATATCCGGGCTGCTGCGGAATTGAGAGTGCAGGTGGTTGCCGGTCACTACCGCGTTCCCGACGTGACCATTCTCGATCGCGCACTGCCCATCGAGCAGATCGTGACCCATCCGCCGATCGCGGTCTTCGAAATCCTCGCCCCCGAAGATACGCTCAGCCGCATGATGACCAAGTTGGCCGAGTACGACCGGATGGGTATCGGTACAATCCTGATCCTCGATCCCAGCGGGCAGCATTTCCGCTACGCCGGGGGAAAGCTGGAACGGCTGACTGAAACCGCATTCGATCTGCCCGGTAGTTCCTGCCGATTCGATCTGGCGGAGATCCAAAAGCTGCTCGATTGAGTGCTTTTACACCCCAAGGCCCATCCATATCCTTCCAGAATCAGCCCTTATTCGGGTCAGAAAAGAGGGATTCTGCCCAGAATTCCTGAAAAGTGTGTACTTAAATGCACCCACTTTTCTTCTGGTTTTTCACTCCTCATCACCCCGCTTTCGCAGGCAAAAACCACCCGCGCGGCACATGCCGTCGGTAGTCAGCTCTGCTCCACCACGGTCCGCTTTCTCCGCATCCACCACCAGCCGAAGCCGACCAACGCCAGCCCGCCCACGACGGCCAACAGGACCAGCGCATGATGCTGCACCAGTCCCGCGGCTCCCGGTCCCAGCTTCAACACCAGCAGCGACAACACCAGCCAGCGGACCATCCTGCCGCAAAAAACCGCCAGCATGAAAGGCGCGACACGCATCTCGAAGACCCCGGCAGCGAACACACAGGCCTTCCACGGCGTTGGCGGCGGCAGCATCGAAGGAATCATCATGGCCAGGAATTCCTGGTTCTCAAAACGGGTACGCATCCGGTCGTAGCGTTCGCGGTTAACCCTTTTCAGCAGAAAGAGTTCGCCGCCCGCCCGGCCCAGCCCGTAGGGCAGCAGTCCACCCACCGCGGACCCCGCCGCCGCCATCAGGCAGTAGGCCCAGAAGTGGCTTTTGTCATTCCAGACCCACGCGGCCAGGATCACATCCATAGGAACCGGGATAGTGGAGGAGTCCAGCAGCGCCACCGCGCCGGCGCCCCAAAAGCCCATCTTGATGACCGCGGGAAGAANNTTTCGTTGCAGAAAATGAGAGAATAGACTGAAAGGACTCGAAACAGAGCCGGGGTGAGTGGTTCCCCCGCGTTCCCAACCCACGAATGCCCACCAGAGTCGTGCCACCGAAACTCAACGAGCCCAACGAACCCACCGGAGCCAGCCCACACACGGACACTCCGGAGCCGGATCTGGCTCTGTTACAGCCCGAGCCGGAGCGCGACGCATCCCCCGTTGTCCGCGGCTCACGGTGGATAGATTACGACACCCACGAACTGCTGAACATGATCAGCGAGCTCGAGGATGAGCGGCGCTGGGCACGTCTGCGCGAGGGCATCTGGATTGCCATCCTGGTCCACCTGATGTTGCTTTCGGCCTTCACATGGATTCCAAAGTACATCTTCAAGGTCCCCGCCGTCATCGATCCCTTTGACGCCATCAAGCAGCGCAAAGACCTCAGTTATCTTGACTTGCCTCCCGACGCGCTGCGCAAACTGCAGCCCAAAGTGACCGTGAAACCGGTGCCGCAAAAGCCACCCAGGGTGGACCAGAAGACGCTTGAGGCATTGAACAGACCGTCTCTTCCGGCGTTGCCCCCCACATCCGAGCCGAAGGTGGTGCCTGCCCCTACCCAGCCCCCTCCCCCTGCCATCCCGCCCAATCAGCAGTCGCAGTTGGAAGCCCCTCATCCGCAAGCTGTTCCAAGGCCCAACTTCGCCATGGGCTCGCAGAACCCCGCCGACCAGTTGCGCGACGCCATGAAGGGCGCCTCCCGCAGTCCCGGTTACGGTACAAATGCACCCTCCGGCGGTGGCTTATCCATGCACCCGGGAGCCGGTACGGGGGGCGTAGAGGTGCTGTCAGACACGCAAGGTGTGGACTTCAATTCGTGGCTCATGCGCTGGCACAGGGAAACCGAACGGACCTGGGATCCACTGATTCCGGACGANNGCGGCCTGGGGCGCACTCACCGGTTCCAACTATCCACCGCTGCCGCGGGAATTCCACGGTCCCTATCTGGAACTCCGTGCCATCTTTATGTACAACATGCAGCCGGGACGGTAAATCACCCCGCCCGATCCGGCGCAGTGGCCAGCACGGCTCCCCGCGCTGAGTTTGGCGGCGCTGGGGCCCTTACGCGGAGAGTCTTTCGCTTGCCCGCTCCGGCGTAACACTGCGGCAGCTTCGTTTGCCGATGAATACCTCGTCCAGCACAAGACGCGCGTTGCCTTCCAGGTCGAGAAAACCGATGCGGCTTTCTTCACACAGCGCCCGCGTCTGCGGCGAAAGATAGGGTGCAATCAACACATGCGTTGTATCGCCGGCGCCAGCGGTTGCACGGCTGCGCAACTTCTTGATCGTGTTGTGCACGTCATCTGGCTGGCCATCGGCGACATGACAAACCAGCTTGTGATTACGACCGAGAACGTCGATTTCCGCCAGGATGTCGCCGCGATGAGGGCCCGCGGATTTGAACCTGATGTCTTTGGTCTTGATCGCGGATATCTGTCCCAGCAGCGACCCGAGAGCCTGGGCTGCCTGGACATCCATTTCTCTCGTTGTATTGTTGGTTTTCATTGGAGCCTCATTCCTGCGTCCATGCCCCGACAGCCATCCCGACACCCAGAAGCTGGCGTCTGAGAGCTGCCGCCCTGGCCGCGAACGCACCGCTCAAATCATCTGCAGCCTGAGATCGGATGCCTTGCTCGCGTTCAGGACTGCAAAAAGCCCGTCAAGCAGCAGAGGAGTACCGAACGGCACTCGGAATCGAAAGGTCATTCTCCATGGAGGCCGGCAGCAGTTTGAATGAGTTCATTCCGAATTGCACCATTGCCATTGTGGCTGGCATGCGGCCGGACAGATCATAGAAGACCTTGAATTTCAGCCACTCGCACAAGCGAGGATCGCGAATTTCCGGCTGGTCAAGCCAGAAATCGGGGGTTAGCGCACACTCAATCTGCAGATCGCCCAAGTGCAGTTCCACTGACCTGATCTGCCTGGAAAAATAGCGGCGTGCGTTGGCTGTGCCTACGTGCAGCCCAATCACCTCACGTCCCTTGCATTGCGTCTTGACTACCATAAACTCACCTCAATGGGGGGTGCAGTGAGGTTAATCTGGGTCAACCTTGGAGTGGTGAATCAGTTCAGGGAAGCACTGGCGAGACGTAGCCTTCGGCGCCGATCTTTGACTTGAACTTCGCCAGTTCGCGCACCGGAATATCCCCATACTCCACCTGGCCCGAGTCCTATGTCAAGCGCTGGCATAATGAATTTATGCCCATATTAAAATTTAATTGACAGCGCGAAACCCGTATTTTTAGCGGGGTTTTAGACAATCGACTCTCTTACCGGATGCCCGCTGGAAGCTACAAGGATAGCCTCTGACGTCAACCCCTCTATGTGCAATTGAACTAGGCAATTGGCAGGCAATTGACCTTCGATCTCGACTGGAAGATAGTTTTCAGTCAACGCCGCAGTACGTCCTTTCGCCTCAAGCGATACCGGCGTGTGCAGTGTGATCGCTTCCATCGCGCGCCCCATAAAGCGCCTTCGATGAGTCTCGCTCTTTTCGGCGGCTAAAGCGCGCAAGGCGGCCATCCGCTCCACCACGGCGGCAGCGGAAACAGGCGACTGCGCATGAAGCGCCCATCCCGGCGTTCCCGGCCGAGGTGAAAACGGAAACAGGTGCAGATAGCCGAACGGCAGGGCGCGCACCAGTTCAAGCGTTTCCTGGAACTCGCGATCGGTCTCGCCGGGAAAGCCGACCATGACGTCGGCGCCGAGAGTGAGTTCCGGTCCGGCCGCCTCAAGCAGCGCGGCCACTTTCTCGGCGTAGTGCCAGGGACGATAGCGGCGGTGCATGCGGCGCAGCACCGTGTCGGATCCGGATTGCAGCGGAAGATGCGCGTGGCGGGCAAAACGAGTGCCGCCAAACTCGCAGAGGAGCGCGATGAGGTCTCCGTCCCAATCCATCGGTTCGATGGAGCTGAGACGCAGGCGGGGCAGCGCGGTGTCACTAAAGATTTGCCGCACCAGTCTGGCCAGGGACAGTCGAGGTTCGCCGGCCGGCGGAAGGTCGCGGCCCCAGCGCCCCAGGTTAATCCCGGAGAGAACGAGCTCATTGCCGCCGGCGGCGACAAACCCTTCCACCTGCCTGAGGATGCTGGCCGCGGGAAGGCTCCGGGAGGGGCCGCGCGTTTCCGGGATGACGCAGAACGTGCACCGGTTCCCGCATCCCTCCTGGATTTTGAGGTTGGGGCGGGTTTGCGCACCGGGTAGGAGTTGGGTTTCCCCAATAAACGAGTGAGCGAAACGATCGTCGGCCCAGATGGGCGCTGATCCTGACGCGCTGGATGCCAGTAGTGACTGGATTGTCACCAGCCCTGGTGAAGTGAGTTCCAGCGGAGAAGGGCTCCCCTCAGGGGCTTTACATGCTGCGGAAAAACCAAACCCGGAGGGAGGCGGGGGTCTCAACCCCCGCATAAAGCCAAAAGAATCAACGTGGGCTTTAGCCTCGGGGGAATGCTCTTCGCCGATTGAACGCAAAGGCACGCCTTTTTCCACACCCTGTAAAGCTCCCGCCGCACCGTCCCGCGCCAGATTGAGCGCAATCTCGGGGGCCAAGGCCTTGTGGCTGTTGCCCACAACAGCGGCTACGCCCGGCATGCCGGCCAGCTTTTCAGGCTCGCGCTGGGCATAGCAGCCGGTGACCACGATGCGGGCCTCGGGGTTGAGCCGATGGGCGCGGCGTATAAATGCGCGGGCGGCGCGATCGGCCTCGGCCGTCACGCTGCACGTGTTCACCACCACCACATCGGCCGTCGAGGTCTGGCCCTCGCCAAGTCCCGCGGCGCGCAGACGGTCGCTGACCGCCTCCCCATCGGCTCGGGCGGCACGGCAGCCGAAATTCTCGACGTGGAAGGCGAGGCCCATCCTTCCAGTCTACCGGCGCGACAGACCAGCTTCGAGTCGGCTTCGAGCAAAATTCCAACCAAAAATTCCCTTCGATATACTGGAGATTGACTGCTTTGTACCGCAAATTCTTCTCCGATCGCGAAAAGGCGCTTGCTGTGGCTGAGGTTGACGTCGCGAATCTCCCTGACCCGGCCACCGTCGAGACGACTCCGGGAACGTGGCAGATTGTCGGGTTCGTCTACTTCACCTTCGTCGTTTACCTTTCCATCGGACTCCCGCTGGCCATTCTGCCCGCCTATGTTCATCTGCACATGGGGTACAGCGCGGCCCTCGCGGGCCTGGTCATCAGCATTCAGTACATTGCCACGTTTCTGAGCCGCCCGTGGGCAGGCCGCATCTCAGACCGCTCGGGTGCCAAGGTGTCGGTGCTATGGGGCATGGTGGGCTGCACCGCCAGCGGCGCACTGCTGCTGACCGCCGCCCTGCTGCACGCACGGCCGTGGCTGAGCATCACCAGCCTTATCGCCAGCCGCCTGGCGCTGGGTGTGGGAGAAAGCCTGGGGTCCACCGGGGCCACGCTTTGGGGCATCAGCAGCGTGGGTCCTGAGTACACCGCCAAAGTGATTTCGTTCAACGGCATCAGCACCTACGGCGCCACGGCATTGGGCGCGCCGCTGGGCGTGGTGCTGGTGCAGCATTGGGGCCTGGGCACGCTCGGCCTTGTCACCATCGGAGTGGGCGGAGTGAGCCTGCTGCTCGCCGCCGCCAAAGCGGCGGTGGCGGTTGTACCGGGCGAGCATCTGCCCTTTCGGGACGTGCTGGGGCGGGTGGCTCCTCATGGCATGGGACTGGCCCTGGGCGGCGTGGGCTACAGCGTGCTGGCCACCTTTGTCACGCTCTTCTACGCCAGCCGGCACTGGAATGGCGCGGCGTTGTGCCTGACCGCATTTGGCGTGGCCTTCATTGTGGCGCGCCTGCTTTTCATCAACGCGATCAACCGCGCCGGAGGGTTCCCCGTAGCCATCACCTGCCTTGTGGTGGAGTCGCTGGGAGTGCTGATGCTGTGGCGCGCCCACTCGCCATGGGTGGCCTTTACTGGCGCGGCGCTCACCGGCTTCGGATTCTCGCTGGTATTTCCGGCACTGGGCGTGGAGGCCGTGCGGCGGGTTCCGGAGCAAAACCGGGGCACAGCGCTAGGCGTGTACACGGGCTTCTCCGACGTTTCGTTCTTCCTGGTGGGACCAACAGCCGGCGCGGTGATTGGCTCCTTCGGCTATTCCAGCGCGTTTCTGTTCGCGCTGATTTGTGTGCTGGCGTCTCTCGGGATTGTCGTGGTGCTTGCGCAGCGGCGCCATCGCGAAGCCTAGGAAATCTCTGAACCAGTTCGACGATGAGCCTGTTTTGAAAGAAGCGGCTTCAGCTGCGCCCCTTCAAACCTTGGCTTTGAAGTTCGACCGGGTTACAAGTGAAGCCAGCGGGTGGAACAGGCCCGCATTCTACGGAATGCGGGCAGCCAGCTTAACGGATTGCGTTGTGGCTTCCGCGGGATCAGGCAGGTTGGCGTAGCCCGCAAGGTAACGTCCCTTGCGAAAGACGCAGAGTCCATCGAGGTAAGGCGCCTTCACCTGGAACGCCTCGTCACCGACGGCTGCAGGTGTCGAGCCTTCAAACTTCTCCCGAAGCTTTTTCATGACCTCCGCGGCGGATTCGGGCGATTCCTCCAGCGCGATGAACGCCTGGCCCTGCTTGTACTTTGCCAGGTACCCATGCTTGAGCAGCCGCAGGCCCAACACGCTCTCGGGGACCAGGCGGCTCGAGGTAAGGCCGTCTTTGAGAAACCAATCCAACGCAGCCGGAGGTGTGTCGCGCCCCTCGATGCGCGGCTCCATCTTTGCGGCAAAGGCCTGTAGCGCTGCGGTCTGGTTACTGCTTGGGTTGCCGTCGGTCTCGACGATTTCAACGAAGTACTTGCCTTTCGCAAAGCTGAGGCTCTGTGGCATCACCTGGCCGCCCATCCCGATCTTGGCGATGGGCAGGTTGGGATCGCGGTTGGCGGCGAACATGCCATAAGCCATGTCGGCGTCGCCCATCTCGGAAACGTCGATCGAAAGCGTGACTTCGCCCCGCTTGCAGTCGATGCCCTGCATGTGCATGAAGCTGTAGACCAGGTATCCTTCGGCGCCGCCATCCTTGTACTCGTAGAGATTGTCAGCGGCGTACTGGCGTTTCGGCCCGGTCTGTTCCCAGCCGGGGGTGAACTGGCAGTTGAGGTAGTCTTGTGCCCCAGCGGATCCGGTCCCAATCAGGAGTGCAAACAGCAGACAGACACCCCTCATGCGAACAGTTCCTGGGCGCGGGCCATGCGGTCCGATACACGGACGCCGAAGGGGCACTGCACCGTGCATTCGGCGCAATCGCCACAGCGAACGGCGGCGTGGTGAGCGGGAAGCTCCTGGAACCTCTCCCGAGCCAGCGCGAACTGACGATAACCGTCGGCGTAGGTAAGGATGCGCAGCGTGTTGGCCACCTGCAGGCCCTTCTGGCAGGTGCCTTCGCACTTGCCGCACATACGGCAGTAGAGCGGCTGGATTTGCTCCAGGTGCGCCGAGAGGATCTTCTCGTCGCGGGCAGAGAATGATTCGGACATGGCCCTGAGGTTTTCGTCGAGTTGATCCATGTCGGTCATGCTGGGGATGGTGGTGCCGATGTTGGGCTTCTTGAGGACCCACTTAAGCGCCGACAGCATAGCGCCATCCCGATGCAGCTTTTCGAAGACGGGGTCGGTGGGCTTGACGCTGCGGAAGCCGCCGGCCATCACTTTCATTGCGACGACCCCTGTTCCCGTCGCCGCGACAGTGGCAATCGCCTTGTCCATGGCGGGGTCCATGGCGAAGTTGTAGACGGTGAGGACGACATCGAACGCTTTCTTCTGCGCGGTCCACTCGAGTTGCGCGGGAAGAGCGTGTGTGCTCATGCCGGCAAAGCGGATTTTGCCCTGCTGCTTGGCAATCTGCTGGGCTTCGATCATGTCATCGCGGATATCGGATGGCTTGTCTTTGGCGTGGAGATACCAGATGTCGACGTAATCGGTCTTGAGTTCGCTGAGGCTGGTGTCGAGATCTTTCAGCAGGCTTGCCTTGTCGCCCGCGGGCGACTTGGTGGAGAGCACGATCTGCTTTCGCTTGGCCGCCAGGGCCGCGCCCACCATGCGCTCGTTGTTGCCGTGCTGATAGCCGCGCGCGGTGTCGAAGTAGGTGATTCCGAGGTCGGCCGCGCGCGTCACCACGCTGGGGTCCGAGGTGATCATGCACCCGAAGCCCACGGTAGTGACCTTCAGCCCGGTCTTGCCCAGGGTTCGGTAGTCCAGTTTGACCGGAGAACCGGCTGGCTTTTCGAGCGGCTTGTCTGACGGCTGCAAGAGTCCCAGGCCGGAACTCGCAAACCCCATGCGGGAAGTGGCACCGACGACAGGAAGAATTAAACCCGCAGACAAAAAGGCGCGACGCGACGTCTTTGGCTTCATGAATAAACCTCACTTGGAAGGACTGAAAATGATAAACCTTCCGCGCGGTTTTTCAATGAGACGCACGTCACACATGGCGCAAAAACAGCAACGGCCACCCCGAAGGGCGGCCGTTGCTGTTTCACTCCCCCGAGTCGGACTAGCGCTCGTTCTTGCGCCAGTTAAGCAAATCGCCAAGAGTTGTGGTCGAGCTGGAGACGGGCTGCTTGTAGCTCTCCACCGTCGCGCGGGTGGCTTCATGACCAGCCGAGCGCAGGCTGAGGCCCACCTTCTTTTCTTCCACGTTGATCTTGATGATCTTGAACTCGTGCTCGTCGCCGGTGTCCATCTTGGCGGCTATGCCATCGTCGTTGACCGCTTCGGAGATGTGGCAGAGACCCTCCACGCCCTCGGCAATCTCCACAAACGCGCCGAACTGCGCCGTGCGCAGAACCTTGCCGTGAACCACATCGCCTACGCGATGCGCGGCAAAGAAGCTTTCCCACACGTCGGGCTGCAACTGCTTGATGCCCAGCGAGAGGCGGCGGTTCTGCGGCTCGACACCCAGAACGACAGCCTTCACCTTTTCGCCCTTCTTCACCACTTCAGACGGGTGCTTGACGCGCTTGGTCCAGCTCAGGTTCGAGACGTGTACCAGGCCGTCGATGCCGTCTTCGATCTCGATGAAGGCGCCGAAGTCGGTGAGGTTGCGGACGCGGCCTTCGACCACGGTCCCGGCCGGATACCGCTCGGTCAGGTGCTCCCATGGATTCTCGAGAAGCTGCTTCATGCCCAGCGAAATGCGGCGGTCGGCCGGATTGACGCTGAGAACGACTGTCTCAACTTCATCGCCCGGCTTGACCAGCTTGGACGGGTGCTTCAGCCGCTTCGACCAGGTCATCTCAGAGAGGTGAACCAGGCCCTCGATTCCCTGCTCCAGCTCAACGAAAGAGCCGTAGTCGGTGACCGAAAGAACGCGGCCCTTGACGTGCGCACCCACCGGGTAGCGCTCCGTTGCATCCAGCCACGGGTCGGGCGTCAACTGCTTGAAGCCCAGCGAAACGCGCTGCTTTTCCTTGTCGAACTTGAGAACCTTGACCTGGATCTCATCGCCCACATTCACCAGGTCGCGGGGGTGGGTGAGACGGCCCCAGCTCATGTCGGTAATGTGGAGGAGGCCGTCGATGCCGCCAAGGTCGACAAACGCGCCGTAGTCGGTCAGGTTCTTGACGGTGCCGGTAAGAACGGCGCCCTCACCCAACTGCTCCAGCGTGTGTGTCCGCTTGCTCGACTGCTCTTCCTCGAGGATTTCCTTGCGGCTGACAACCACATTGCCGCGCTTCTTGTTGAGCTTGATGACCCGGACTTCAATCTGCTGGCCGAGATACCCGTCGAGATTGCGGACGGGCCGAATCTCAAGCTGCGAACCGGGCAGAAACGCCTTCATGCCGATGTCAATGGTGAGACCGCCCTTGACGCGGCTTACAACTGTGCCGATCACCGGGGTCTTGTCGTTGGCAGCCTTTTCGATCGTGTCCCAGACGCGGAGGCGCTGCGCCTTCTCGTAGCTGACGAGATAGCCGCCCTCCGGTTCCTCACGCTCGATCACCACTTCGATCACGTCGCCGGCGTTGAACTTCACTGCGCCGGTATGGTCCACAACCTGCTCGATCGGAACCATGCCCTCAGACTTCAAGCCCACATCCACAATCAGATGCTTGTCGGTCTGCTTGATCACCGTGCCGGAAACGACCTTGTCGCCGTAGGCTTCAACGGCAGCGGCTTCCGCAGCCTGCTCGCGCTCGAATGCTTCAAGTGCGGCAGAAAAGTCGTCCATGGACTCAAGGCCGTGCTCAGGCTGGTGAGCGTGAGCGGTCGGCTTCTGGATCGAAGGGCTGGCTGGGGCGGCGGCAGCAACAGGCGCGGCGGCCGGCTCAGGTTCAACCGTGGCAGCGGGTTCCGTTGCAGCTTGAACCTCCGCTGTTTCGCCTTCGACGGGCGCGATCTCTTGAGGAGCTTCCACGGTTGTGGCTTCTTCCAGAGGCGCGGCCTCGGCAACAGGCTCGGTTGTGGCATCGGCGTCCAGCGCTGATATTGCGACTGCTTCGGTGGTTTCGGCGGTCTCGGGGTTGGACGTGGATTCGTACGACGGCTGCTCTTGCTCCGTCGCAGGCTCGAGGGTTGGGGTTTCCAATTCGGTGTTCAGGGTTATGCTCTCGGTTTCGGGATTGAGGACGTTTGACATTCCTGCTGGCTCCAGGATTCCGTGCACCGGCGGCGTGGCTTGCCTTCCGCCAGGGAGTGGCTCCTACGCTGCGATTGCCGCCAACGAGGGATGCCGGGGGCCTATGTCCCGCGCTGCCAAACTGTGCATGTATCCGTGGAGTTTTCTAGAGGGAACAGTCTTCCCAGCCAAAGGTATTGGCCTGGAAGCGACTGATCTCCTTTGGGAAACACCCGGCAGGCACTGCTGGCTGGAGGGCGGCCGCAGCCTACTGCTGGAATCCGCGCAGGAAGCTACGCTTTCAAGTGTAGCAACCCCGCGTTTCGCGCGTCAATCCAACGGCTTGGGCATTTCCCGTCTCAACTGCGCCTGCCGATGAGGTTCGTGGTTGCAATCGCCTGTTCAATGGGACTTACAGGCGAATTGGCCGCTATTTCGCAAACCACGGCGCACCAGAAGAATTCACATCGCATTCACTCGGGCTGGATGTTTCCGAACCGGGCCGGATCGGCTTACGATGGTTCGGCCCACTATACTTAGGGGCGACGGCGTGCCTCATATGGATATTCTTTGGACTCCCTGGCGTTTTGCCTATATCACCTCAGCGGATGGGGCGCCGCGCCCCGGCGTACCGAAGAGCCTGGCTGCGTGGCCGGGGGACCTGGGCTGCGTTTTCTGCAACCTGATTGCGTCGGTGGAATATGCGATTGAGCACGGCACAAGCGCGGAGGAGGCGGAGGCCGCCGGCGGGCTGATTCTGCGCGGAAAGCACTGCTTCATCTGCCTGAACGCGTTTCCTTACACATCGGGCCACGTAATGGTGATGCCCTATGCACACTTGGACCGGCTGGCCAAACTCTCCGTTGAAGTCGCGCACGAGTTGATCGAATTGAGCCAGCGGACCGAGCAGGCCTTGCAGCGGCTCTACCACCCGCACGGCTTCAACTTTGGCATGAACCTGGGCCAGGCCGCGGGAGCCGGCGTTGCAGGGCATCTGCACATGCATGCCATGCCGCGGTGGGCCGGCGACACCAACTTCATGACGACGGTGGCCGAGACGCGCGTCCTTCCCGAGGATCTGGATACCACCTGGAAGCGGTTGCGCGAAGCGTTTGAACAAATCAAAGAACAGGGACCAGGGAACCGGGAATAGTTGTGCGGTATCATCGTCGCTGCGAGGAGCTATGCTGACTGATCTTGTTACGCCAACTCCTCCCAATGACGTTTGGCCGGCGCTGCCCCAGGGTGCGTGGAGCGATACTTGCGCCACGTTGCAACTATGGATGCAGATTGTGGGCAAGGTCCGGCTGGCACTTACACCGCCCATCAATCACTGCTGGAACGTGACCCTCTACCCCACGATTCGCGGCGTGTCCACCTCGCCCATGCCTTACGGCTCCCGTATGCTGCAGATCGATTTCGATTTTCTTAAACATCGCCTGCTGGTGGAAACCAGCGAGGGCGAATCCAGAACGATTTCTCTTGAACCGATGACCGTGGCGGCGTTTTACCAGCAGGTGATGAGCGCGCTGGAGAGCCTGGGTGCGCCGGTGCGCATCTGGCATCTCCCGAATGAAGTTGCGGCCCCGATTCCCTTCGAACAGGACACGGTGCACCGCGCCTACGACCCCGAGTTTGCGCAGCGCTTCTGGCGCGTCCTGCTGCAGACCACGCGGGTTTTCAACGTGTTTCGCGCCCGGTTCACGGGCAAGGTCAGCCCGATCCACCTGTTTTGGGGAGCCCTCGACCTGGCCTGCACGCGCTTTTCGGGCCGCACCGCGCCGCAGCATCCCAGCATGCCAAGGCTGCCGGATCGCGTGACCCGCGACGCATATTCGCACGAAGTGTGCAGTTGCGGATTCTGGCCGGGCGCATCGGGAGTCGAGGCGATGTTCTACAGCTACGCCTATCCGGAGCCGCCAGGGTACAGGGATTATTCCATCGCTCCGGCCACGGCGTCGTTTGACACGAATTTCGGCGAATTCGTACTGCCTTACGAGGCGATGCGGCAGTCGGCTGATCCGGATAGTGCCTTGCTGGAGTTCCTGCAGAGCACCTACGAGGCGGCGGCCGACTGCGCGCATTGGGATCGGGCTGCACTTGAAGTCCGAACTGGACCGGGCCAATCATAAGGCCATTTTGAGGGGCATTCAACACAGCCTGAGCATCCCTGGTTTATGCTGTGGACGTTGGAAAATCACTGCGAGGAATATCGATGAAGAATGTGCTTTGTGTTTGCGCTGCCCTGTTGATGGCATTTACCACCCTAACCGCATTGGCCGCCGATGTGACCGGCACATGGACCGGCGACATGAAGGGACCAAACGGAGATGCCTTCTCCATCACGTTCACGTTCAAGCAGGACGGCGCCAAGCTCACCGGCACGGTGCAGGGGCCGCAGGGCGATCCGATGGATATCAGCAATGGCAAGGTGGACGGCGATAAGTTCTCATTCGATGTCAGCTTCAACGGCATGACGATCAAACACGAGTGCACACTTGCGGGAGACGAGATCAAGATGACGACCAAGGCCGACGATCCGAACTTCCCGGGCGGTGAGATGACGCTNNCCTCAGGGGCGTTTTTCGCGGATGTTAGCGGAGATTCGCCCCTTTTCCGCACCCTGTTCAACTCCGAGGAACGTTGATCGCGGATGGGTACTGAAATTTGCCCTTTTCGCGCAGCCGGGTAAGTCCATTGCAGAAGATAACTCTCCGCGGGAGCACAATCCTAGTTGGAGAGCGAGAGGCAAGTCCCCGGCCTTATCGGGGCCCCGATGGGGTACCCCCCTCCCCGAAATGTTGGCAAATCTTGGCTTAACTTAAACAAAATAAACAAGTTACAGCAATAATTGTCGCCGACGCCTAAATACCAAGTTATTTATAATCAACAACTTAAAGAATTGGAATGCACAACAATCGGTGCAAAACTACTCGAAATGCTGCGGAAAACTGGCACCATACACTCTTGATTACTCTGCGGCGACTGGTTCGTCGGCGTTGGCCGCCAGAGCCAGCCCTGCGCCTTCGGCTCCGTCCTCAATGCCTGCATTGTCGAGCAGATTGCGCGGCAGTGACTTGCTGGTGCGGATGCCGAGTTGCTTGAGCATTTCGACCTGGCGGATGAGGTTGCCGGGGCCTTCGGTGAGCTTCTTCATCGCACTCGTGTAGCTCTGATCGGCGTTACGCAGGCCCTTGCCGATGGCTTCGAGATCGGTGACAAATCCGACGAATTTCTCGAAGAGTGCCGTGCCTCGATTCATAACATCCTGCACGCTGCGAGCTTGTAACTCCTGCTGCCACAAGTTATCGACAATGCGAATGACAAATAACAACGTAGTGGGGCCGACTAACAAGACTTCTTTCTCGTAGGCGTAACGCCACAGGGACTCATCTTCGTGCAGCGCCGACAGAAACGCCGGCTCGATGGGGATGAACATGACAACGAAGTCGAGCGACTCAAGAGCACTGAGCTTGTGATAACGGCGGAGGGCGAGGCCGTCGATGTGGCTGCGAACGCTCGCTAGGTGGCGCTTGATCGCGGCCTTGCGCTCTTCGTCGGTGACGGCGTTCACCGAGTCGGTATAGGCATTGAGCGACACCTTGGAGTCGATCACCAGGTGGCGGCCGCCCGGCAGGTTCACGATGACATCGGGGCGAGCCTTCTTTTGCCGCTCGTCTCCGTCAGCCGGCGCTCCATCAAAGGTTTCCTGCACGCGGAACTGTTCGCCCTCGCGCAGGCCGGCCTTTTCGAGCAGGTTGCGCACGATGAGTTCGCCCCAATCGCCCTGTGCCTTGGAGGAGCCGCGCAGAGCGGTGGTCAGATTGCGCGCTTCCTCGGTAAGCTGCTGGTTCAATCCGCCCAGGGTGCCAATCAGGGTCTCAAGCTTGGTGACGCCGGTCTTGGAGTCGCTTTGCGCCTGTTCCACCTTGTCGCGAAACTCCTTGATCTGATCGCGCAGGGGCGAGAGCAGGGTTCCGAGGTCTTTCTGGCTGGCTTCGGAAAAGGTCTTCGATTTCTTCTCTAGAATGTCGGCGGCGAGGGCTTCAAACTGGTGGGCCAGCGTTTGCTTGGCGCTCTCCAGCAGGGCCAGCTTCTCGGCCAGGTTCTGGCGCTCGTTGCGAAGTTCGGCTTCAAGCTGGCCGATGGTGGCGGATTGAAGCCGTTCCGCCTCGGTCTTTGCCTGCAACTCCGAGCGTAGCGCGTCGCGTTCGGAGGTCAACTGGCAGGCTGACTTTTCGCGCTCGGCAGCCAGGGACTCGAAGCCGGCTCGCGACGCGGCGAGGGCCTGCACCGACGCCAACTCAGCGCGAAGAGTGTTGAGATCGGCCAGGCGTTCGTCGGCGCTTCCGGTCAATTGCGCCTTCTCAGCCTTTGCTGAGGCGTGACAGAGCCAGTAGCCCAGGAGAATTCCGGCAAGGGCCGCGAGGGCGGCAATAAAAGCCTGCATATTGAGATCCTTTAACCTGCTTCGCCTAATGTACGCCTTTCGCCTGTGTATTTTCGGTGAAAAACCGCCGCTTTTTCGAGTCCTGTTCCTGTACGCCGGTTTCCGTTGCATGTTCCACGCTTTGGTAGTGGGTCAGTTTGGATTTCCACAGGCTCGCTTTAGCATTCCGGCTTGTGGGATGATGGTTCCATGACCATTGGCAAGGGAAAACGGCCGCGCGATCCGAACCAGCTCGCCAAGTGGATTGTAGAGCAGTCTACTGAGGAAGCGAGGCCGACTCCCCCGCCTCCGACCGGCTTATCTGCGTACATGGCTGCTATGGGGCGCAAGGGCGGCATGGTGGGCGGCAAGCGGCGCCTGGTGACCATGACGCCAGAAGCTCGGAAGCGGGCGGCTGCAAAGGCTGCTCATGCCCGGTGGGGGAAGAAAAGTTAGGGGAAGGATCGTCGTGAATTTCATAGGCAGGCGCAATTGGCCGAAAAGAGAATTTCCCTCGCCGGGACGCAGAGACTTGCTGGCCAGAGCGCGATTTTTCGCGTTTTCCAAACTGTTCGAGTTCTGCAAGAGCGATTTTGAGGGTCACATCGCCACAGAAGACGACAAAGCGTACGTGTACTCATTGACTCGCGCATTTATTGGAGAGGACTTCGAGGGAGGGCAGATCATCGCTGGCGATGTTGATTTAACGCGCATTGCTGTGGATCAGGCAATCGACCTATTTTTGAAGGTCTAAGGGTGTACCATGCCGGTCATGGATTCTGAAGAGGAAAAGTTGCGGGCGCATCTTCAGGAAGTGGTCATCTATTTCCGCAAGCGGCTCGCTGACTGGGAAATGTACGGTAAGCGCAGCCAAGCACAAGCGCAACGTCTGATCGATAGGAACCGGGAGCTAACCGCTCGGGTCGCAGAATTGGAGGGGCAGTTGCGAGAAGTCGTCCGCAAGGCGGAGCCTCATAATCGACAGCTATTTCAATCTCGCAATGATATAAAGAAAGGTAAATAGAAAAGCGCCCGGCCAAGGGCGCTCTCCGATCCTTGCAATCTCGCTAATTCAAGGATACACGGAGGTGTGCGATTTTTAAACCTAGTCCCCAAATATCACCCCGGCAATCTGCGGCGGTTGCGCCGGACGATGCATCCCCTCACATTGCACCTCACGCCCGAATTTCCAAGTACGACACAAGTTCTGCACTTGGGAGTGCATGGTTCCCCTTTTCGCTGCTCCAAGTATTGAAATGCGAAATTCGCAGCCTGCCTGGGCGCATTCGAGAAGCACGCAAAACGGAACTGTATCAGCGGGGGATTGCTGTCCTTCCACAATGGTTCGGCGCTCTGATTGGACCGGAATACTTGACTGCCCAACGGTCTTGCAATGAGGACACGCAAAAAATATTTCAATCCCATAAGTGGATGACGTTGATCGATACCCTAATTTTCCTTCAAGGCTGGACGTTAGGAGCGGCGTGGGCGTATCGCAACAAAAACAGTGAATGTTCTTCACGAGAACTGGCTGCATCGGAGAAACCTCTTTCAGAAAGATCGCCAGTCTAACCCGAGACCGATTGCGCGATCAACTATACTATTTTTCTATTGACATTCTAAAGCCGCTTTAGCATAATAGTCAATATGAACTGCTTGGACTCCAAAACCAGAGCGCGAATTGTGAATTGCCTCATTGAAGGCTGCTCGATCCGCGCGACGTGCCGCATGACGGGAGCAGCCAAGAACACGGTGGTCAAGCTGCTTGAGAATATGGGAACGGCCTGCGCCACTTTCCATGATTTCCACGTCCGCAATCTTCGAGTTCGCCGGATGCAGTGCGATGAAATCTGGTGCTTTGTAGGAGCCAAAGCAAAGAATGTCAAGGCGGAAAAGAAGCAAGAAGGATGGGGAGACATCTGGACCTGGGTAGGAATCGACGCCGATACGAAACTGGTGGTCGGCTACCTTGTAGGCGGTCGGGATGGAGGCTGGGCGCTGGACTTCATGGAAGATTGCGCCAGTCGCATCAAGGGACGAGTGCAGCTCACCACGGACGGCCACAAGCCATACCTACAAGCTGTCGAGGGAGCTTTCGGGATGGACGTTGATTTTGCGGTACTCCAGAAAATCTACGGCGCATCAGATGAGCCCGAGAAGCGGTATTCACCCGCCAAGTGCATCGGCTGTGACATGAAGGTGGTCATGGGAGATCCGGACCCGGCCCACGTCAGTACCAGCTATGTCGAGCGTCAGAACCTCACCATGCGTATGTCGATGCGTCGGTTTACCCGGCTGACGAATGGGTTCAGCAAGAAGGCCGAGAACCATTGTCATGCGGTCGCCTTGCACTATATGTATTACAACTTCTGCCGGGTACATCAAACTCTGCGAGTCACGCCGGCAATGGAAGCCGGCCTGGTGGATCACGTCTGGACGATGGACGAATTGATTGCCTTACTCCCCAAGCCCACGGTATCCAAATCGACCATTGACCGGGATATGTTTCGCAGGGCGCTTGGGGATATCGCCTAGAATTCCTCTGGATTGTTCCTGATTTGCTCGTTGATAACTTTTTCGCTCGCGTAGTGAGCCGTTACGTCATCCAGTAGTTTGGCGTAGTCGCTCCGAAGGGCCGAGAATTTGGAATAGATGTACGGCAGCGACGTATCTTGTGCAAAAAATGCCGAGAACATGTTCCGATGCAGATCGTCATATCGTCGGGACAACTCTTCCGCCTTTTGCAGTTGCGCAGATGTCATCTGAAGTACGTTTAGGCCGGATAGTTGCCAGACAGTGTTCTCTTTCCCGCAATAGGGAACTTGCTCTTTCACCAAGCGCAGCACATGCGCCGCCAGTAGTTCTGTGATTGGCCGAACGGCGTGAAAGGCATACTGTTTAAGCAAAATCCGCGCGGTGCCCGATCCAATTCCAATCGCGGCGATATTTCCGGCATCCCGCAAGCATCCACGTTCGCTGATCCATAGCCTATGCGAGAATGTATCCTCCGTGGTTCTAAACGATCCGCCAAAAATGAGCTGGAAATCCTGCTGGTCGGCATTGGTGACAACCTGCTCTTCGTAAAACTGCTTGATGATCGTTCCGGCGATTTCCTCGAAAGAAGCGGAATCGGCAATGAAGCTCTTCCCTAATCGCTGTTGAACGGTCTCGACGGAAAATGACGACCCCGCCCCACCGATAACAAGTTGCTCGCCGTTCGTCCGGCTGTGGGAGTAGAGCTTTGGCGTACTGAACTTCAGAAATTCGCCGGTTTCTTCTGTGTCCGCCGCGAATACTATGCCGTCTGATTGCAGGATTCCGAAGACAATGGTCATGCGCTTGGCGCTTTCGAGGCGCTGCTTTGGATGCGGAGTTTTGGGCGGCAGCGGCTTAGGCAGAATGATACGCGGCAGCACCCTGTTTGCCAGAAACGCTTCCTCACGAAACATCTTTAATTTGGTGCTATTCATACGCGCCTCCGCTTCGTGGCACTTACATCTTCTGGTATGCTTGCTCTTCCGCGGGTGAGCCAAAGTGCCTGACCGAGTATTCTTCGCAGTCCTCTGCAAATGCGGTGCCCTAGTTCAAATTTCGGATAGCGAACTAGAAGAATTCGTTCCACTCGAAGAACAGCGACAAAGGCTAAGGCAAATGGGTTGGACGAGGGTATTCTCCCATCTGGCCCCACCTGGATGTGGGCGCGGAGGTTTTTGTAATGCGGATGATCTGATTCAGCTCTAGTAACGGCAATCAGCATATCGGGTAGATCGCCAGATCGCGAAACCGCTAAGAAGCTGCCGCTGTCGGATGGGTCAGAATTATTCATGCCGCGCCCCCTGTGGAAATCCAAACTGACCCACTACCCACGCTTTCCGTGCCTTTACACGC
>PLXP01000208.1 GCA_003151435.1 Acidobacteriaceae bacterium | reverse complement strand
GGCCAGCATTTCTGGGCGCGAGGGTATCTGGTGTCAACAGTAGGTCGAGATGAAGCTGTAATTCGGGAATACATTCGCAACCAGGAAGTGGAAGATGAGCGTCTGGACCAATTGAACCTGTGGAAGTAGCCAGCCACCTTCAGGTAGCTCAACCCAATCGGGGCCGCGTTAGCGACCCCGCTCAAGCCGCTTTGAGCGGCTCACACCGTAAAGCCCCCGGCTTTGCCGGGGGATATTTACTGAGTTACTTTTGTCAGCGAGAAGCACTCGCCTTGTTCTGCTCCTTGAGCCAGGCATACAGCGGGGCGAAGTAATCCAGCATCGGCTGAGCATCCAGATGATCGGTGCCTGTCATCTGCTTGAGCGTCTGTTGCCACGGTTGAGACTGGCCTGCCTCAAGCATCTCGTTCAACTTGTCGCCCGCCGCCTTTGACCCATAGAAGCTGCAGCGGTTTAGCGGTCCCTTGTAGCCGCTGGCGTCGCACATTGCCTTGTAAAACTGGAACTGGTAAATGCGTGCGAGAAAATACCGCGCATACGGAACGTTCGTAGGGATGTGATTCTTGGCTCCGGCGTCGAAGTCCGCCTCGGTGCGTTCAACTGGCGGCGCTACGCCCTGGTATTTTTCTCGCAGCGCCCACCATCTCTTGTTGTAATCTGCCGGCTTGATTTCGCCGGAAAAAACCTGCCAGCGCCACTTGTCAAGAGCCAGCGCGAAGGGCAGGAACGCGACTTTATCCAGGGCAGTTCGCAGTTGCAGCGGAATGTCCGCCTCCGCTTGCGGCTCCGCGGCGGTGAGCCCCAAGGTCTTCAGGTACGTGGGCGTGATGGAAAGCGCAATTGAATCCCCGATCGCCTCATGGAATCCGTCGTTCGCGCCATTGCGAAACAAGAATGGCTGCTTGTTATACGCGCGCTGGTAAAAGTTGTGCCCGAGTTCGTGATGGACGGTGGTGAAATAGTCGGCGTTGACCTCGATGCACATTTTCACGCGCAGATCGTCGGCCGAATCAACATCCCATGCCGACGCGTGGCACACTACTTCGCGGTCGCGCGGATGCACAAACTGCGAACGCTCCCAGAACGTCTTGGGCAGAGGAGCGAATCCCAGCGATTTGAAGAAGTCCTCGCCATAATGCACCATCTCTTTGCCTGCGGCGAGACTGGCGGCGTGGCCCCTGTCGGAACTCAGATCTTTTCCCGCCGCGAACGCAGGCGTGACCGCAGGCTCCTTGGCCGCGATTTGCTGCTTCAGTTCGCCTTCCAGATCCACCAGCTTGAATTGCGACAGTTGCGGGTCGGTGGGCGCGACAATGTCATAGATATTGCCCCACTCCTGCGCCCACATGTTGCCCAGCAGTTGCGCCGGAATCATTTCGTCACTGCGCTCAGCCGCCTTGCCGTATTGCACAATCAAGCGGGTGCGCACGTATGTATGCAACTCGCGATAGAGCGGCTCCAACTGGGTCCATGCGCGTTCGAGTTCAGCAGAGAACTCCGCCGGCGTCATGTCGTAGCCGGCACGCCACAGCTCGCCCGTATCGTGGTAACCAAGTTCCCTCGCGCCCACATTCTGCAACTCGATGAAGCGCGCATACTTGTCCTTCATCGGCGCGCCAATGGCATGCCATCCCACCCACAGCTTCGTCAGTTCTTCGGGGTCGCGCAACTTCGCCATCGTCCCGGAAATAGCATCGATGCCCAGGCAATTCGCCTCTGGCGCCGGTTGCTGACCGGCCGGTGTATCAGGGCAAAATTTGCCCTTGCCATACATGCCGGTCAGCTGCGCGGCAATCTGCGTTTGCTCGGCCAGAAGTTTCGGATCTTTCGGTGCGGCGGGCGCATTCACTTGCATCAGCATGATCTGACGGCGCAACTCCGTTGACAGCGCGAGGTGATCGAAACGATGGCTTTCCTTGGTCAGTTCCAGCGTGCGGCCCATGGTCCGTTCATTCACCAGCGCCGCAGTCGCCTCGGTATCGTCCGTAATGTCGGTTTCCGCAATCCACTGCGCGCGCGAAGCGTTCGTGGTGAGCTTCAGCAGTTCAGCGTTGGCACCATCGACAAATGCCTGCGCTTCGGCTGCTGTGGGAGGCCTCGAATCAGCGGCTTTTTGTGCGGAGGTCAGCGCCGATGCGGCAGCGAGAGAAAGGACGGCAGCAATAAGGTGAATGCGCATGGCCGGAGTATATATCCGGTGATCCTTGATCCTCTCCCCTTAGTCGCCTGTGTGCGCCGATCGCAATGCGCCCTTCACTTCGCCAATACCGCTTGCTCACTGCCGGTCATTGCATACAAAATCAGCCGGGCGCTCTCATCTTCATCCTCATGCGAAGAAAGCATCATGTCGTAGAGATGCGGATCGTTCCAGCATTTGCCATAGTACTGCTGCAGATATTTCGCCCGCTCTGCATCGACGGTGCGGATGCGTTGCTCGACATTCGCGCCCCTCTCGAGCCGCTTGCGCAGGCGCAGGATGCGTTCCTTATACGGTGCGTAGACGAATACATGAAAAGCATCCGGCTTGTGCTGAAGGACACATTGGGCGCCGCGGCCCACGATCACGCAGTTTCCCGTCGAATGGGCTTCCTCAATAATCTTTTGCGAGATTTTTACCATCTCATCCGCATTGAAGACGGAGCCTTCGCCGAGTTCCAGGCCGGCGGCCAGAGCCGCACTCCGCATGGCCCCGCGGTTGATGCGGCGCAGCCACGACTCCACATGCTCATCGTAGTTAAGCACCACATCCTTATCCACGTGAGCTGCGTAGGCGATGGCGTCGATAATATCTCGGTCCAGCAGCTTCCAGCCAAGCCGCTCCGCAATGGTTTGCGCAATTCGTCCGCCGCCGCTTCCAAACTCCCTGTTGACCGTCAATATTCGGTATTCCACTTTTCCCCTCCCCCGCATAAGTGATTCCCCACGAGTTGCTGAGGGTGCAACGATTTGCCGATGAGACCTTTACATGATGAACACACTATTTTTTGTGTGCATTCAACTGTTCGAGCTTCTGCTTCAGTTGGTCCAGTTTCTGCCCCGCCTCCCCAAGCTTGCCTTCCGCGGTCAGGCGTTGGTAATCGGCCAGATCTCGCGCTGCGCCGTTGATGAGCGAATTTACATCCGCACCCGGCTTCGCTGCGCCACCAGATCCTTCAGCGCTCTTGCCCGCCTCAGCGGCGGCAGGCGCAGGTTCAGCGCTCAATGATGAAGGTCCACCGGCAAAAAGGGCTTGCATCGCCGCTTCAAAGGTCGAACCATAGGCGAGCTTGTCTTGCAACGCCAGCACCACCAGCCGCAACTCGGGCATGGGACTGCGTTCGGCCTTCAGGTAAATCGGCTCCGCATACATCAGCGCCTTGCCGCATGGGATCACCAGCAGAGTCCCTCGTTGCACGTGGGAGCCTTGCTGATTCCACAGCGTAAGTTGTCCTGATAATTGCGCGTTCTGATCGATGCGAGCTTCGATCTGCAATGGACCATCCACCAGCTTCGTTTTCGGGAAGTCATAAACTACCGACGTGCCATACTGCGCGCCATCGCTGCGCCCCGCAAACCAGCCGATCAGATTGTTGCGGTTGGAGGGAGTGAATGGGAGAATCTCGACAAACTCAATCGCTGATTCACCGGG
The DNA here is from genome assembly GCA_003151435.1 of Acidobacteriaceae bacterium. Taxonomy (GTDB): domain Bacteria; phylum Acidobacteriota; class Terriglobia; order Terriglobales; family Acidobacteriaceae; genus Telmatobacter. Next base: position 12,033 of record PLXP01000208.1, on the reverse strand, counting down.
CAATTTCATCAGGACGAAATTCGGCTCCATCGGCTGGGACGCCTGCTCACCGGATTGATTCAAGCCAACTTCAGAAGCGACGGTCCACAGATCCTCACGGTTGTAGAACACCACGGGGTCTGTCATGTGATAGAGCCCGTAGACCGCGGCTTGCAGTTTGAGCAACATTTCCGGATAGCGCACATGTTTGCGCAAGTCCGCAGGCATGGCGTTCGCATCTTTGAACAGCGATGGGAAGATGGCACGATAGGCCGCGATAATGGGGTCCGTGGCCTCGAACACGTAAAACGTGGTTGCGCCGCTGTAGGCATCCACCACAACCTTCACGCTGTTGCGCATGTAATTGATTTGCCGGTCACCCAGCGCGTAGTGGCTCGCGTAAGGATAAGTATCAGCGGTTGTAAACGCGTCCAGCATCCACGACAGTCGACCGTCATCGCCAACAATGATGTAGGGATCCGTATCGAAGGTAAGGAAGGGCGCCAGCGTCTTCACGCGATCCTCGACGTTGCGGCGCATCAACAACCGGCTCTGCGAGTCGATGTCGTCACTGAACGGAAGCTTGGTCAGGTCGCCGCGGTCGAACGCAATAAGGATGCGGCGCAGGAACCTTCCCAGCAGAATGCCGCCATCACCTTCATACGAAGTCAGGCTGTTCGACTCGCCCTGCGGGTAATCGAATTCCTTCTGATGCGTCTTCACGTAGACGTCGGTATCGGTCAACTGGCCGAAATAAACCTCCGGCCGCTTCACCACGATGCTCGCAACCGTGCTTTGAATCGGCATGTTGCTCAACATCAACGTCGGCAGCCCTTCGGACGTGAACCCATTCACCGGATTCATTGTGATGCCGTAGCCATGTGTGTAGATGAGCTTCTCGTTGATCCAGTTGCGACTGCTTTCCGGCAGCTTTTCCACGCTTAACTCGCGTGCTGCCAGCATCACCTGGCGCTCCTGTCCGTCGATCATGTAGCGGTCGATGTCGACATCGGGAAAATCGTAATAGGTGCGAATTTCCTGGATCTGGCGCAGCGTGTCCTGCAGTGCATGCCAGTCCCACAGACGGATATTTTGCAATGTGGCCTGGTTATTCGCAGGATCTGTGGCCTCTACCGTCGTCTCCGCGGGGAACTCGTGCTGCGCGACGCGATCCAGTCCATAAGCCTGCCGCGTGAACTCGATATTGTTGACAATGTACGGCTTCTCGCGCACAAGCTGATTTGGCTTCACGATGAAGCTGCCCACGTACCAGCCGGCGATCTGCACAACGAAGTAGCATATGATCGCGGGGATAGGCGCCAATACCAGCCAGCGCATGCGCGGCGTCGAAATCAGGTTGATGGCCGCAATCGCGGCGCCCACAACCAGCGCGATGCAGACCACAAGCAATCCGCTCAGCATCACGTGAGCGTCTGTGTATGTGACACCGCCAAAGACAGTATGGTCAGTCAGCAACTGTTCGAATCGGCCGATATACACGCGTGCGGCCACAATCAAGAGCAGGAAAGCGATTGCGACGGAAAACGTGCGCCAAGGCAGCGGAGTGGAGCGATCAAAGCCGCTGGTGGAGAGACGGTTGCTGCCGGCGATGAGAACAAACAAGACAGCGGATGCACAGGCGAGAATTGCCAGCATCAACAACCATCCCGAGATGAATTGCCACACCGGAAGGGTAAACAGATAGAAGTTGAGCGGCCTGCCAAAGATGGGATCGAGAGCGCCTGCCGTCGCGTGATCCTGGTACCAGTAGAGCGCAAATCGCGGCCAGTCAGCCATCATGCTCGCGCCGGAGCCAAGCGCCACCAGTACCGCAAGCAGCACCGCACCCACACGCAGTACGCCTTCCACCGGGAGATTGAACGTTCGCATGCCGATCACGATGGTTCCGGCATCCCTCAGGTCAGGCCGGCACACGCGCAACAGGATGAGGAACCATCCATACAGGACGACAAAAGTTACGGCCGCGAATACCGCAAAGACAGTCCACTGCAGACCCAGGCTCTTCCAGAACACCCCCGCGTATCCGAGTGAGCCGAACCACAGATTATCCACGTAATACGAAACTGCGGTCCGAAAGCTGAACACGAGAATGGCGATGAAGGCAATGATAAGGATCAAAAGGAGGCGGCCACGCGGCGGTCGGCTCGTCTGTGAGGGCAACAGAATGGTTTCGTGAATCACTTGATTCCAGCTTTCACCAGCGTTTTCAACTGGATTTAGAGGGCAGACGCAATTGTACCGCCAGTGGAGGCGAGGGGCTGTGCCCGGTTGAGCAGGATGATTCGCACACAGGAGAGGCGAGACAAAGTTATCGCATCGATGCTGCATCGAACAGGCAAAGGAGCGATCACACCCAATGGACAAGAAAGCTAACCAAGAAGAAAGGCCACTTCACTCTTCGCATCAATCGCGTCATAAAGTCGCCCACGTAGACGCGCCAAAGGCCGCCGAAACGAGTCATTCGTCCGCAACCGCGAAGGACACGAACGTGGTTCGGGGCGATGATCGCCCGCAATCGGTCCGTCACCCCTAATAACTGCCGGGCCACCCTCTCACTGGACAGTGGCTCTGCTGAGGCAACTCATAGCGTCTCGGCCCCAACCAGCTCATCCCATCTCAGTCCGGCGGCGGCAACATTTTCTTCAAGATGCGCAACCTTGGACGTACCGGGAATCGGCAGCATCACCGGCGAGCGATGCAGCAGCCAGGCAAGCGAAAGCTGCGCCACTGAGATGGAGTTGCGAGCCGCTATATCAGCAAGACTCCGGGCGGAGGCCTGATCCGGCTTCAGCAGTTTGCCCCCGGCGATGGGGTACCACGGCAGGAAGCCGATGCCTTGCTGTTCGCACCACTTAAGCGTCTCCTCGTGGCGCCGATCAGCGAGCGAATAGCGGTTCTGCACGGTGACGACCGGCACGATCTTTCGCGCCTCCTCGATTTCCGCCGGGGTAACTTCGCTGAGGCCGATGTGGCGAATCTTGCCCTGCTGCTGCATCTGTTTCAGGGCGCCCAGGCTCTCCTCAAGGGGCGTGCGCGGGTCGATGCGGTGAAGCTGGTAAAGATCGATGCGTTCGAGCTTGAGCCGCCGCAGGCTCATCTCCACACACTGAATCAGGTAGCCAGCGCGGCCCACGTATTCCGTTTTGGCGGGCCCCTGGCGGGTAATGCCGCCCTTGGTGGCGATCACCAGGCCGGGGGGATAGGGGTGGAGCGCTTCGGCGATGAGCCGTTCGGCAATCTCCGGCCCATAGGCGTCGGCCGTGTCAATGAGAGTGACTCCGAGTTCAACGGCGCTACGAAGGACGCGGAGGGCTTCCGCCGGATCGCTGGGTTCGCCCCATGCGCCCTCCCCCACCAGGCGCATGGTCCCGTAGCCGAAACGATGGACCGGCAGATCGCCGCCAATGAGGAAGGTGCCGCTGGCAGAGGCTGACAGAGTGTTCATAACAGATGAGATGCTATCTGTCGGCCGCCGTGTGGCACAATCAGCCACAGGGTCCCGCGATCCGGTCACCGGGGAACTCCCCGCCCGGTGACCGCGTATAAGCGATTACGAACAAAGGAGAACCTGCCATGAGCGGCGTTCCGTATCCCAATGCGCAAGCAATCTTTTATGAGCAGTATGAAGTCGTGCGCCGCGATGAGGTGGTTGGCATTCTGCTGGCATTGTTTTTGGGCACATTTGGCATTCATCACTTTTATTTGCGCAGGACGGGCCTGGGCATTCTCTACTGCTGCTTCTGTTGGACCGGCATTACCTCCGTTCTGGGGTTCATCGAGTGCTTCTTCATGCCCAGCCGGGTACGGGAGTTCAACGCCATCCAGGCGGCCGGTATTGCTGCAACGCTGGGAATGAGCGTACCGATGGGATGGGGGTGGCCGGTAAATGTCACCGGGAACGTTCCACCCGGGCCAGCGAACCCTCCGCCCGGGTCGACTCTCCCCCTGGCGGGAACGTTGATCGCCTGCGGCAACTGCCAGCACACCAATGTGGCCGGGTCGCGGTTCTGCTCAGCCTGCGGATCGGTTCTGTAGACCCCAATCGGGGACTCCTACATATTCGCCTGGCCAGAGCGCATTGACTCGTTGAACTGGGGCTTGGTGAAGTCCAGCGCGGCTTCCAACGCGGCCTGGAACTGCGGTGCGCGCGCCATCAACTGCGGCGTGGCAGCGGCAAATTCGCTATCGAGCGTCATCAGCCCCTCGCCCGCTTCATCGCCGGCCATCCGCAGCAGGTCCGCCTCAGTAGTGTTCAGGTACTGTGCGTCCCTCGGATCGGCGATCCACACCGGCTTGCCCTCACCCAGAACGCCGCTAAGCCAGTACACCTTGCAGAGCAGGTACTTCAGCCGCTCCTGGTCGTCGGTGTCCGTAAACACGAACCGCTTCTTCCAGCGGCTATAAAAACGAGTCGTCACTGGAACCGGCTGGCGGTTGCCGCTCTTGATGAACTCAAGCTGGCCGAGGTCCACCGTCTTGCGGATCGCGTTGTAGACAAACGTCTCGGCGTAGGGCTGTTCCATGGCCGGTACGATCTCCGCGAAGGTCACCGTGACCGAGGCGGCCAGCTTCGCATGCAGGTTCTGCGGTCCGCCATCGGCCAGGTACATCTCGCCATGCACGATATAGGTGTCAGATCCCGAGGTCGAGCGGTGGAACGGCCACGCGAATTTCCCAAAAGCGAGCGGCAGGCCCGCCAGCGTCACATAGCACTCCGGCCGGGGATTGCGAAGGCGCTTGGCCTCTGCGGCCAGGTGGGCAGTGATCTCCGGCAGCAGGTGCGGTTTGTCGAAGTTGAACGTCTCGCTGAGTTCAAGCCGCAAGGAGCGGCCCTCGTTCCCCGCGCCGGGCAAGCCAAGCTGGAAGACGGCCGTGGGCTGGCCGTGGAAGTCGCTGCCCTGGGTTGCGGAGACCAGAACCAGGCCGGCCTGCGTGGCGGCTGATTTTAGCGATTTCTCAAGAGACGGATTCAAATCGACGGTCATTTCAGAGGTCCTGGTGAGGGGATTCGGTGCAGTTCCATTCTAAGGGAGCAACCCCGCAGACGTCGCATTTACAATACAAACTGTGCCGGTTCAAGAGTCTTCTCCCATCATTCTCGCCGAAAATCTGACCAAGATTTATCGCTCGGGTCCAATCCAGGTTCCTGCCGTGCGCGGCGTTTCGTTTGCTGTGCAGCCCGGAGAATTTGTGGCCATCGTCGGCCCCTCGGGTTCGGGCAAATCTACTCTTTTCTACCTGCTGGGCGGCCTCACCCGGGCGACGGAGGGACGCGTCGTGATTGACGGCGTCGACTTTGCGTCACTCAGCGACGCCGAACGCACAAAGCTGCGCAAGCATCGCATTGCATTTGTCTTTCAGAAGTTCAACCTGCTGCCCACGCTCTCAGCCATGGGCAATATCGAGATCGCATACGCCGTGAGCGGACGGACCGAGCCGCTGGACCGCGTCTATCTCGACCACCTAAGCGATCTGCTGTCGATCCGCGGGCGCCTTAAGCACCGGCCCTCGGAACTTAGCGGAGGCGAGCAGCAGCGAGTGGCCATTGCGCGCGCGCTCATCACGCGGCCGGCGATTGTGCTGGCGGACGAACCTACCGGCAACCTGGACACAAAAAACTCCAATGCCGTGCTGGATATGCTGGCACGCTCAAACCGTGAGTTGGGCCAGACCACACTCATGATCACGCATAATCCTGAGGCGGCGGCCATCGCCGGCCGCATCCTCCACATGCGCGACGGAGAAATCGTGAAGGTGGAAGATGGTTCGCGTCCGGAAACGATCAGGCCATTTGGCCGTTAACGGCGCTGGTTTGACAGCGCAGACAAGCGGCAGTTTTACTCGGCCAGGAGCCTGGTTTGACGCCGTGGATGAGTGATTGACTGACCCGGCTCCAAGTCGAGTTTGACCTCATTTGGGCACCCCGGTATACTCAATCTTGCGACAAGCGGGAGTAGCTCAGTGGTAGAGCATCGCCTTGCCAAGGCGAGGGTCGCGAGTTCAAATCTCGTCTCCCGCTCCATTCCGCCCTCCGGCGCCAGCCGGGTTGGCTACGGCGGTTTGGAGCGATCCGCAATTCGATAGGCTGCCCTGCCAAGGCGCGGTACCCAAGTGGTAAGGGAGAGGTCTGCAAAACCTTTATGCGCCGGTTCGATCCCGGCCCGCGCCTCCAAATTTTCCAGATAAAACAAATGATTTCAATGATATAGATGAGATTTTCAGATTGCGTCTTTTTTGCGTTCGATCGTGGTCAATCGGCGAAAATTGGCGTCAATTTGGGCCGCGGGGTGGACAAAAGGTGGACAAAGCCGCCATTTTTGCAGGGCGCGAGTACATCATTCCCGTACATGCGTCGACACGTTTGGGCTCTTTCCGCAAACGGCCTTGAATTGCATTTCCACCGAATAAAACGCTTCCAACCCCGTCTGAGGGCGTCTGCCTCTGGAACCATTTACTGATAGGGGTATTTACTTGACGCCACCAACCCCAATATGTAGACTTCGGGGTCATGGACGAGGATTTTCCGCGGACTTTGCTGGAGCTGGAAAGGCGCTTTAGCAGCGAGGAGGCTTGCGCCGAATACCTCGCGGCACTGCGCTGGCCGGGCGGTTGGGTGTGTCCACGGTGTGCTGGCGCAGATGCCTGGTCGATTCGACGAAATCGCTGGCTTTGCGATCACTGCCGGTATGAAATGTCGGTGATCGCCATCACGCGGTCGTAGTCATCACGGGGAGAGTCGGCCGTTTCGGCGAGAACGTTTTGAATGCCGGCGTTGTTATAGGCCGCATCGAGCCTTCCAAAGGTGGTAACAGTCTGCTTGACCATGGCCTCCACCTGCGCGTCATCCGACACGTCACAAAGGACTGCGAGAGTCTTATAGCCTTTGCTCGCAAGGTTATTCGCAGCCGCCTGTACCTCCTTTTGGTTCCAGTCGGCCAACGCCACGGACGCGCCCGCCTCGGCAAATGCCTTAGCCGTCGCGAGTCCCAACCCGGAAGCCGCGCCCGTCACCAGAGCGACCTTATTTTCAAATCTGATGTTCATTCCTACCTCCGCCGTTGGCGTTGAATGCACTTGGTTACTGTTAGCGGTCGATCAGCTTCTGGTGCGATGCGGGATAACGATCGCCTTTCAACTGGATTGCAGAGGAGGCTTCTTCGAGCGCGCGGACATCTTCCGCGGTAAGCTCAAGGGCTGCGCCGCCCAGGTTCTCCTCGAGTCGCGAGAGCTTGGTTGTACCTGGGATCGGCACGATCCAAGGCTTCTTTGCGAGCAGCCATGCCAGAGCGATTTGCGCCGTCGTGGCATTCTTCTGTTGAGCAAACTTTGTCACCGCTTCCACAAGTGCCCGATTGGCTTTGCGATTGTCTTCGCTGAAGCGCGGGACGATGGCACGGAAGTCGGTGCTGTCGAACTGGGTGGATGCGTCGATCTTCCCGGTAAGAAACCCCTTGCCGAGCGGGCTGAACGGAACGAAGCCGATGCCGAGCTCTTCCAGGGTGGGCATCACGGACTCTTCAGGCTCCCGCCAGAACAGCGAATACTCACTCTGCAATGCAGTAACCGGCTGTACGACGTGAGCGCGGCGGATGGTCTTTGCACCCGCTTCGGAGAGGCCGAAGTGCTTTACCTTGCCTGCCTGAATTAGATCCCTGACTGCTCCGGCGGTTTCTTCAATGGGTGTGTTCGGATCTACGCGATGTTGGTAGAGCAGATCGATGGTCTCGATTTTCAGACGCTTCAGCGAACTATCGACAACCTGCCGGATGTGGTCGGGGCGGCTGTTGACGGCTGTCCACTTGCCGTCGGCGGGATTGGGTTCAAAGCCGAACTTGGTTGCAATGACGACGCTCCCGCGGAAGGGAGCGAGTGCTTCGCCGACAACTTCTTCGTTCACATAGGGGCCGTAAACTTCGGCGGTATCAAAAAACGTGACGCCGCGCTCAACCGCAGCCCGGATGAGTTGTACGGCTACTGCCTTTTCCGTGGCGGGTCCAAGGCCGAAGCTCAAGCCCATGCAACCGAGTCCAAGTGCTGAAACTTCAAGACCGCTTTTTCCTAATGCGCGCTTTTGCATGATTTCTCCTCGAATCGACCGTAGCGTCCGACAGTTACAAGTCTAGCCGGATGTGCCCTATGCGAGTAGCCGGGGCCTGACTCAAAGAGTCATGAATATAATTCATGAATCATGAAGAACGACTTGATAGAACTCTCGGCCTTCGCTATCGTCGCCCAGGAGCGCAGTTTCACCCGTGCCGCCGTGCGCCTGGGTATTTCGCAATCTGCTTTGAGCCACTCCATGCGAGGCCTGGAAAAACGGTTGGGAATTCAGCTGCTCGCGCGAACCACGCGAAGCGTCTCGCCCACAGCAGCGGGCGCAACGCTTCTTCAAGAACTCGCGCCCGCCCTGGAGCGGATCGAGAGGGCTGTTGCGGAAACGCGTAAACAACGGGAAAGTCCATCCGGTCGAATTCGAATCATCATTCCCCGGACGGCGGCAGCGATGGTGATTTTGCCGAAGCTGGCCCAGTTTGCCCGCGCCTATCCTGAAATCGTATTGGAGGTCACATCGTCCAACGACCCAGCAGACCTGGTAGCCGGACAGTATGACGCGGGTGTTCAACTCGGTGAGTTCATTCAACGGGACATGATTGCAGTCCGCGTGACCAGGGAAATGCGTCTCGCGGTGGTGGGCTCTCCGGCGTATTTCGAAGCGAACCCCATTCCACTGCACCCGCAAGATCTGAAGGACCACTCCTGTATCGGCTTTCGCTTCAGCAGGGGCCTGTATCGATGGGAGTTCGAGAAAGGCAGAAAGGTGTTGACGGTGAGCCCCCAGGGACCCGCATCCTTCGACGATCCAGACCTGGTGATCCAGGCTGTGCTGGATGGAGTCGGGATCGGAACGGCGATGGAAGAATCGCTGAGAGACTTGATTGCCAAGCGGCGCCTGATCCAGGTCTTGAAGGACTGGTGCCCGTCCTTTCCCGGATATTTCCTCTACTATCCCAGCCGCCGGAACCAGCCCGCTGCTCTGGCCGCTCTGATAGAAATACTTCGGCTGTCGGAATGAACACCGGCCGCTGATCGTTTTGACTTAGTTGAAGTCGGTAAAAAACCGGGAAGCGTCCTCGGGTCTGGAGGGATAGCGGCGCATTTCCTTGCGGCAAATCCACCGGACTGATGCAACTCGCCGACCTAAAAAGTTAACGATAAGGAACATTATCGCCTGTATCGAGCTATCGTCAGCCAAGGTCTCAAGCGACATCAGCTCTGAGTGTTCTAGGAACGTACTAAGGCCTGTAGCCAGTTGAGAGTGAAACTTTTGGTCTGTCGGTTGGCCAGATCTTAATGGGGGATCATCGACGTCTGGAACGTTCAAACACTACCCTGGACATCTTTACCATGACAAATGGTGATAACAACTTTCCCCTGTGCATGTCCTTCTTCGCGATAACGGAGTGCTTCAGCTACCTCGCCTAGTGGGTATCGCCTGTCGATGACAGGTACAATCTTTCCAGCTTCAAGAAGGTCTTTCAAAAGAAGCAGATCCCTTCCGTTAATCTTCGCAATAAAGAAGCGCATTTTCTTATTGCCAGTCCACGACAGAAGTGGCCCCAGAGACATCGCCTGGAGAATTCGAGCAAAACCACCTCCGACCATCACAAAGATTCCGTCCTTATTGAGCGCACGCCTGTAATCGAAAATCGAATGATGGGCGTTCGCACCGAGAATCAGATCGTACCGCAACCCGCTTAGCGTGAAATCTTCTCGTGTGTAATCGATCACGTGGTCTGCACCGATCGCTCGCGCCCTGTCCACGTTCCTCGGGCTGCACACGGCAGTCACTTCGGCCCCGAACGATTTGGCGATCTGGACAGCGAAAGTACCCACTCCGCCAGATGCTCCGTCGATCAGAACCTTCTGGCCGGGCTGGATCTGACCCTGGTCGCGGAGACCCTGAAGGGCAGTGATCGCCGCCACCGGCACGGCTGCCGCCTCCTCGAACGAAAGGTTGGATGGCTTCGGCGCGAGGCTGTCTTCACGAGCACACGCATACTCAGCAAATCCTCCCAGGCCTTTTCCCCTGAACGATGCCCCGAAAACTTCGTCGCCCGGCAGAAACCGTCTTATATCTCGGCCAATCGATTCAATTCGCCCCGAGAAATCAGCGCCTGCGATCTTGTGTGTCGGTTTGAGAAGCCTCCCAAGCTTCGGAAAGAAAAACAATGGCCCTCTTATCGTGAAACCGTCGAGCGGATTGACCGACGACGCATACAGCTTGATCAGGACCTCTGTCTCCGTGGGCTTGGGAGTTGGCACCTCTCTGAGCTGCAGCACGTCCGCTGGTGGCCCGTACTGTGTGGTTACAATGGCATTCAATGAGCCACGCCCCCTTCGACATGCGAGAAATGTAGCATAGCCGCCGGGACCGACGAGATTTGCTCTCCGCAAGGGATCACAAGGAATCTGGGGTTGGCGATTCGGCAGATTCGTGAACCAGCGATTCAACTGGCGCATTATCGCCTGGGCGCGCTTTCAGGTTTGATCAATCTGGAGACGTGCTACGGCCTGGTGGCGTAAAGCGACACGCAAATTTCGGAATGACCCCAAACTTGAGCGCAGCGCTCGTTCGCCCAAGGTAACCCAAATGCGTCAATAAGAGCATTAGTGTGCGGAAGGATCGACGGGTACGAAACTGTCAAATCGTTTGGGATCGCCGTGCCCGGAGTAATGGGCCACAATCGGATATGGAAATACCGGCCGCGAGCGCTCCACGACACCGTTTGCTGAGCGTCCCGCAATCACCTTATCGGGAGCGTGGCCTGTCTCGACCCAATCTTCCAGGGCTGTGAATGCGTCGAATTCAGTGAGGCCGGGACCGCCCCCGCCGTGATGCACTCCCGGGATCAGGAACAGCCGAAAGAAGTCTTCCGTTTGCCTGCGTCCTCCCATGAAACTGGTGACACCTTCGTAATAACCAATTGACGATGTCGCCGAGATGGCTCCATCTGCCCAACCATGCCACATCAGTATCTTGCCTCCATGCGCCTTGAATGCACGCAGGTCGAAAGAGGTTGCGTCGTAGATCCGTCGCGACCTGGCAAGTGTCGGTGGATCGCGATCAAAGTCGAAGTTGAGAGCGTCAACGTTTTCCCGCACCTTCTCGTTTGCAAGGTATTTCATGTGCTGCCCGGGCAGGTCGAGCTTGGCAGTGCGCGGAGGTAGTCCGGCACTTAGAGCGCCGAAGTAGTTCCAGGCTACCCACTGCGTTTCAGTTCCCGGGATGTAGGGGTAAGCCCAGATCACTTCGCCCTTTGAGTTTGTTGCCGGAGACATTAGGCGCTTGATCGCGCTGACCTGCTTTTCATTCAGGCAGTCAGGGCTCTCCTTGCCAGCCGCGCAGGCAATCATCTCAGGCTGCCATTTGCACGATGGCGGATCGGTAACGAATCCTTCTTCGACCCTCGCCTGCGCTCCACAGTGCTCGAGCACGGATTTGTGCACGGCTTGAGATGTCTCGGCGGTGATCACCGAGCCTCCACGACCATCGCTGATGCCTTGCGCAAACCAGGCCGCTGCGATCGTATTCCGTCCGGTGTAGTCGTAAACCGGCGCACTGGGCATCAGTCCATCGAAGTCTTCCGGAAACCGTTGAGCCTCCATCAGCACTGCTTGACCACCCTTGGAATTGCCAACCATATAGGAATACTTGATGGGTATGCCGTAGTAGCGCATGACGATGAACTTGGCAATGAGCGTGATGACGTGATTGCTACGCCAACCGAAGTCCTCTTGGAGTTCGGGAGCATTGGCAGCCCACACGCCGTCAAACCCCATCATGCTCTCATGTCCGCCGCTCCCCGTAACTGTGGCATAGCCCCGTGCAAGGCCAAGATTGCATCGCCTGCCGTCAAGGAAGCCACAGAAGCCGCCGCACGCCGTAAAGAAGAACTTCATGTCCCAATCACTCGGCAGTGGCAGTTTCAACTCAAATTCGTTTTGGGGAGCTATACAACCGCGCATAACTAA
>PLXP01000237.1 GCA_003151435.1 Acidobacteriaceae bacterium | reverse complement strand
AGGAACAGCGAGAGGAAATGAGCGAATCGGCAGGCGCTGAATGTGGTCCCCGGGCCATTTGAGTCGACAAGCCAACCAGCTTCTCCCACCCATGCACCCTTGACGGCAAACCCGCCAAGAATCAGCCAGCCGCCTCGACTAGGCAGGCTTGCCGAAAGGACACAATGGATCCTCGGGAGCTTTCGCTATACATTGGGGAGATTCAGGATTTGCTGAAGGGGCGGCCCTTCACGATGCCTGCGCCCTCTCGGATGGTGACAAGCTGACCGGCGGCTAGCGAGGGGTACTTCTCGACGAGTCCGAGGGGCCAATGGATCTCAATGTCGGCGGTTGTCGCCGCCCCGAGGCCGAAGTGCAGACGGGGATCGCTGGCGGAGAGATAACTGGATTGACTCAGTACCTCCTGCGCCTGCACCTTGCCGCCGTAGCGAGCCAGGACGCGCGCCCCGATGGCGCTGCGGTTGCTCTTCACTCCCTCAAGACGGATCTTGATCCAGTGGTTGCCGGCAGGAGCGTCGTTGCGCAACAGCGACGGCGGCTCGTTGACGTTCATGATCAGGACATCCATATCGCCGTCGTTGTCGAAGTCGCCAAAGGCAACGCCGCGGCCGCAGTGGCGGGCAACGATACCTGGACCAGCCTCCGAACCCACTTCGGCGAAGGTGCCGTCACCCCGATTGCGAAAAAGGACGCGGGGCGTGCGCAGCGCGTACCTGGGCGAGATGCGATCCAGCTCAGGATAGACGGAGCCGGTAGAGATGAGGATGTCCGGGTAGCCGTCGTTGTCGAGGTCGACCAAACCTGCGCCGAAGCTGACGTAGCGGGTTTCGTTGTTAAGACCGGCCTGAGTCGTCCGGTCGTCGAAGTTGCCCTTGCCGTCGTTGCTATAAATGCCAGTGGCTTGATCGATAAAGTGGGTCTTGACCAGGTCTAGGTGCCCGTCCAGATTGTAGTCACCTACCTGCTCACACAAACAGCCGTCACCGCAATTGTGAACCAAAGCATTCAGCCAATCCCCGCGCCGGAGGACCTAAGCCAGTATCCGCTCATCACCTATCAAAGCCCGTCCGACGTGAGCGATAACGCCAACGACGGCCCGGTAGGTGTGGCAACCTCCTGCATCGTTTTTGATTGCAAGGCGCTCCGCTATCTCGACGCCCGCAATCTCGCTCTAGCTGTCAAGGCCGCGTTAAACGGCTACTCCGGGACACTCCCGGATGGCACTCACGTCTTTCTCGCCGAGTTCGTCAACCTGGTGGACCGTTGGGAAGATGGCAGCCGCATTTCATGCACCGCCGTCCACGTGCTCTTTCAGTACAAGGATTGCTAACCCACGAGTGAAAGGAAAATCTCATGGCACCATCTACAGGGTTCACAGGTAAAGGAACGATTCTTTCGATGGGTCCGGCGGCCGTGTACACCGCGGTCGGGCAAATCAAGACGATCCAGTTCAACGGACAAAAATGGTCCTTCGACGATGTAACGAACCTCAACTCTCCCGTCGTTGGCGTCGGCGTTCTGGAAGAGGCATTGCCCGCCAAGATGGCCCCCGGCGAACTTGCCGTCGGCGGTATCTTCCTGCCCGCCGACGCGGGACAAGAGGCGCTTAATACGGCCTTCCAGGCAGGCACTCTGGAGAACTTCAAGGTGCAGCTGCCGATGGGACCGGGCCAGACCACCGCTGGAAACCTGTACGCCTTTTCCGGCTACGTCCAGGAGTTCCCGGTACCCGATGTGCAGTTCGACAAGATTGTGAATTTCAAAGTGACGATCAAGCTGACCACCGTTATCACTCAGACTCAGGGGAGCTAATAACCTATGCAGAATCCCACTTCGCCGGCGGTCAAATTGCAGATCGCCGGCAGTTCTTTTAACCTCGTGTTTGACTTCGAGGCAATTGCCGACGCCGAGGAGATCACCGGGCGCGCACTGCTCACCGGCCTCCGCCGGCGCGATATTGAAGCTCCCGCAATCAACCTGGTGCGAGCCATGCTGTTCGCTTGCATACACAAGGCACACAGCCTTGCTGAGTTCGCGGACGTCAAGAAACTGGTGACACGCGCCAACATCACCGAGGTGTGGGGCAAGGTTCTCGAAGCGTGGACCGAAGGGCTTGCCGAGCCAACGGAGGACGCCCCCGCAGACCCTCCCGAAAGCCAGGGCTAACCACTGTCGACGATAGCGGCTTGGCAAGACGCGGCAGCCACGGAAGCGCGTGACGACTGGAAGTGGTGGAGTGTATCCAGCGAGACAGCCTCGAAGACAGACACTCTCTATCAACTCAGTGGTAATTTCCTTACGGAGAAAACCAATGAGAGCATCACAACCACCGAGTAACAGGGCTCGGCGTTGCCCCCTCGAACATCAAAATACTCGTGGAGGCGTGAAGACGAGCCGAATCGTGGGCTTGGGGATCGGTGTTGGGTTTGGGCCAGAATCTTTAATGGAGATTTAGTCATGCTAGTGAAATTTACTGTAAACGACGGAGCAAGCGGCAATAGGGCAGAGCAGCAAGCGCGCCCGAACGAATTCTCTATGTATCTCGGCCTCTTGAATGACTTCAACTCGCAGGCCGAAGGGATCGCCCGCAAGGCCATCCAAAAGTATATTGCTTTGAATCCCGCGGTAACGGCTGCCCAGATTGCCTGCACAGGCCGGGTGAAGGATGAGTGGTACCCAGAATTTGACCCGCTCTACGATTGCTTGATTGCTGCATCGTTCACACCCGAGAACGCACACACGGAGGCTGGAAAGTTCTTAGGCCTGCTCGTTTGGAGTGAAATTATGAACAGCGAAGGGCTCTGGCACTTCACGGAATATCCCAAGAAGGATGCAGACTTCGAGGTTACGTATTACTTTTCTGTGCCTGGACACATTCACGCTAAGGCAAAGGAGGCTCAGGCGGAGACCGCACGCCGCCATGGAGACGAAAAGAGGGCGGTCGATCTCGATGCTGCTGCTCAGGCGCTGAGGGACAAGTTCCGGAGGACAGACGGCAGCGGGCATTTCTGGCTCTTTGGGGGCTGGGGCAGGGCTGCCAACGGCACCAATGACGATACCTCGGAACTCAACGACGTTTGGATGTTTCAGCCGGCAGCAACGCCTATCGTGACCGTCACCCCGTCGTCGGCGAGCATTACGACGATGCAGGCGCTTTCGGTGACGGTCAAGGTCAGAGGTGACACGGGCAGCCCGGCGCCCACTGGAACAGCGGCGCTTACGAGCGGGACCTTCACATCTAGCGCAGCAAACCTCAGCGGCGGCAACACCACGATCAGCATTCCGGCCGGTTCTCTGAGCGCGGGCACGAAAATTCTGTCCGTCAGCTATACGCCCGATTCGACGAGTACCTCAATCTACAACGGCGCCTCAGGCATAGCCTCGGTGACGGTGACGAAGCTAACACCGGTCGTGGCAGTAAACCCGCCCTGGTCCAGCATCACGACGGCACAGCCTCTTTCAGTGTCGGTTGCCGTCAGCGGCGGGAGCGGCATTCCGACGCCTACAGGCTCAGTCACGTTGACCAGCGGGTCGTATACGTCGACAGCGGCGACTCTGGGGAGTGGAAGCGCGACGATCAATGTTCCCGCCGGTGCGCTAGCGGCAGGCACTGACATTCTGACCGTGAGCTACACTCCCGAAACGTCCAGCTCAACCATCTACAACTCCGCATCGGGATTGAACTCGGTGACATTGAGTCCGGCGAGCCCCGTACTGACTTGGGCGACGCCGACTCCAATCGTGTACGGAACGGCGTTGTCGGCAGTCCAGTTGAATGCTAGTGCTAACGTGCCGGGCACTTTCGCACACAATCCCGATGCGGGTGTGGTCCTCGACGCTGGGCCGCAGACGCTGTCGGTCACCTTTACGCCGACCGACACGATCAACTACACCGCGGCAACCACGACAGTCCAACTGACGGTGAATAAGGCGACGCTGACGGTGACGGCGTCCAGCCCGACAGTGGTGTACGGCTCTGCGGTTCCGACCATCACAGCCAGTTACAGCGGATTACAGAACGGAGACGGCCTTTCGGCTCCTGCTTTGAGCGTTTCAGGGATCGGAACGCCTGGCAACGTAGCGGCAGGCTTTATCGGTTGGGCACTCTCTGACAACGCCGCAAATACGAGCGTTGCGGGGAATGATCCAACCTTGCCGGCGGTATTGGTAGGGAATAACACATCTGCGGTGGCATCTACCGTGGACGGGATACCGGCGTTCCATCTGACGAATGGAGAGTATCTCAGCGTAGCCGTGCCAAAGATGCAAGCCGCCGCGCTGGCGAATCTCTGGACTAAACACCCAAGAAACCCGGTGCTGACCAATCCACAGACGGCGGAAGTCACCTATGGACAACTGGTGCGCAATCCTGCCGGGGGATGGTATTTCTTCGCTCCGACTGGCATGGGGATTTATCGGTGGGAAAGTTCCGATCTGATTTCTTGAAGCGCAGGAACATTAACGCTGGCCCCGGCCGCAAGTGGGGCGTGGGACTACCAAGTTCAGGTGGCAAGCGTATTCCAGAAGGTATCCGACGGAAGTTGGGTGATGCTTTACAGGGGCTCTTCGGCTGATGGGAACTATCACATGGGTGAGGCCACCAGCAGTGATGGAAGTCTGCCGTTTGTACGAAAAAACAACGGCGGCGTGAATGACGGTCTTTTCAACGCATTTGGGGCAAATTATGACCCAACCTCCGTTATGCTGGTTGGCTCACGATACTACGTGTATATGAACGGTTCGCCTAGTCATGGTGATCAAAACATCTACTATTCAGACGATGATTTCGCAACTTTCACGGCTGCTCCCAACAATCCCATCTTTGGCGATACCGGATCGTTTTGTGCCGGGGTATGGGCTGATGGAGCCTATTACTACATGCTGATTCCGCGCGATGTCACTCCCGGTGGAGTCGCGCTCTATGATCACGGCATAGGGCTGTGGCGTTCGACAAGCCCTCTCTTTACCGCCGCATCGCGTGAGTTTCTCGGCTATGCGGCCATCAATGACCAGACCTATGACGCACACTACATGGACACGCCCAGCGTGCCCATGATGGACGTGCACAAATCCGCATACTCTCCCGAGTTGGGGTCGATGCTTTATGCCATGTATTCCGGCTCGAATGGCACAGCGGTTACACAGTCACTCATTGGAATCAACCGCACAGGACTGGCTAGCCTGCAAAAAGCGATAGACCTGCGCACGATGTTGGGCAACGAGATGGCTTTTAGCCTCTGGGTCCAATTTGACCAACTGAACGCAGGCGATCCGGTTATCAGCGTCGGAGAATCGGCGACCGACGGCTACCCGAAATGGTTGGTCAACATCGCGAAAAGTGGGGGGTACAGGTTCGCGATCTTTCTCGGCGGCGCCTTTCAAGCGACGAATGTCGCCCTGACCACTGGCACGCCATACAATTTGGTCGTCACTACAGACGATGTGAACACGTATGCCTACGTTAATGGCGTTTTGGCTGGAATCTTCAGTCAGCGGAACATCAACGCGGAGTACACAATCAGTAATCTCTATGTGGGGACAAGTTTTCCTGGCACAAATCATCTTCACGGCTACGTATGGGACTTGCGGGTGTACCCGGAGATGCTGTCGGCGTCCCGCGTCGCCGGCATCTACGGGGTGATGACAACGGCTCCGACATGTTCGACCACCTACACGTCCACCACCAAGGTGAACGCAACACCGCCCACAACGAGTTGCTCTGGCGGCGCGGTGTCGTCCAACTATACCCTCAGCTATGTGAGCGGGACGGTGACCATCACCCAGGCGGCACCTTCGATCACCTGGGCAAGCTCTGCGGCCATCACCTATGGTACGGCGGTCGGTGCAACGCAACTGAATGCCAACTCTACGGTGGCTGGAACTTTTGTCTATACACCCACAGCTGGGACGGTACTCAACGTCGGATCGCAGACCCTGTCGGTGACCTTCACGCCGAACGACACCACCGATTACTCGGCAGCGACCGCAACGGTCGCGTTGACCGTCAACCAGGCCACGCCTTCGATCACCTGGGCAAACCCGGCGGCGATCACCTACGGAACGGCGCTTGGTGCAACGCAGCTGAATGCAAGCTCGACGGTGGCTGGAACTTTTGTCTATACACCCACAGCTGGGACGGTACTCAACGCCGGATCGCAGACCTTGTCGGTGACCTTGACGCCGACCGACACGATCGACAACAGTACCGCCACCAAGGCGGTGAATCTGGTGGTGAACAAGGCCACGCCGATTGAGGTGGTGACTCCATCTTCGTCGAGCATCACCACGGCGCAAGCATTGAACGTCACGGTCGCTGTCAATCCCTCAAGCGGAAATCCGACCCCTACAGGCACCGTGACGCTTTCGGGCGGCGGATACACTGCTTCCCCTGTGACGCTGGTTGGCGGCGGATACATATTTACCATTCCTGCAAACAGCCTTGCGGTTGGAACGGATACCCTCACCGTCAACTACAGCGGTGACTCGAATTATGCCTCAATAGCGGGCACGGCCTCGGTAAATGTAACGGCGATCCCGATCGTAAAGGTAACACCCGCGACAACCACTCTTGGCGCGGGGGATGTTCTGAACGTAACGGCCGCGGTGACCGGCTCTGGGGTCATGCCAACCGGCACGGTGACACTCTCCGGTGGTGGATATACTTCATCTGCGAGCACGCTTTCGAGCGGCAGTTACATCTTCGCCATCCCCGCAAACAGCCTGAGTGTCGGTACAGATACCCTCACCGTGAGTTACAGTGGCAATTCAAACTACGCCGCCGCCACAGGGTTGGCATCCGTGACAGTGATGCAATCCGTACTTTCGCTTGCAGCGACAACACCGGCCGGCGTAGCTGCGGGTGAGGGCGCAACGTCCACTGTTACGGTGAGCGCAATAACAAGCTATGCGGGCACCGTCACAATCACCTGCGCTCTGACATCGAGTCCCAACGGTGCAACGCAACTGCCCACCTGTTCCAATGGCAGTTCGACCGTGACGCTAACCGACACCACGACGACCGGAACCGCGACGGTCACGGTGGGCACGACGGCGCCAACAACCATCGCCATGTCGCGGCCAGGACCAGGAGCAGGCCGGGGATGGGTGGGCGCCGGCGGCGGTGCGATTCTGGCATTCCTCGTGTTCTTTGGGATTCCCGGAAGGCAGCGTAATTGGCGGTCTCTTGTGGGGATGCTGGTGGTGATGGTGGCCCTCGGCAGTATTGCCGGTTGCGGCGGTGGGGGCGGACGTAGCAGGAGCGTTGGCACAACTGTTCCCGCGACTACAGCCGGAACGTACACCTTCACCGTCACCGCTACCGGAAGCCCATCGGTCACTCCGACACCCATAGCTACGTTCACTTTGACGGTGAATTAGGGCCTCGGCTCAAACTCCTTCAATGTAATTGAACGTGTAAGCATACGGCCAAGCGGATCTTCGAACGGCTCACACACCAATCAGACCAAATCCTTCACGCCTTTGTCTCACGCACTGAAATTTGTGTTGTTTGCATCGGTGCACAGTCTCTACCGCAGTCGCTTTGTGCTTTCCCGTCAACGCGAGTCCGTTGCGATCGGCAGGGGGCGAGGCGGAACACAACCATCCAAAGCAAGAAGCTCGGATTGGCCGTGGACGCGGCAGGTCGCGGCCAATCGGAGCAGGGCAGGGAAGCGCTGTTGTCAGTCTTGCGGTGTGTGCACCGCTTTAGGGTTTTTGAGCTGCCTGGGCCTGGAGTTCGTACCGCGCCAGATTGCCGCGCAGTTCTTTTGCCAGCTCTTCGTTCTGCTGCTGTGTAGCTAGGTCAAGAGCCTTTTGCGCGGTTGCGATGGCCTTTTGAAACTCGCCTGTCTCCGAGTACATGGCTGCAAGCATCTGCAAGATGGCCGGCTGCTGTCCGCCAGAGAGAGAGTTTGCCGATTCAAGCTGCGGCAGCGCCTCGGGAAAACGGCTGCTTGCCGCCAGCGCCCGCCCCAGGTTGTAGCGGCATTCAGCGGACCGCGGAGCCAGTTCAACTGCTTTTTGCAGCTCGGCGATCGCCTCATCCAGTTTTCCTTCGCGAGCCAGGATGACGCCATAGATGTTGTGACCATCCGACGACTTTGGCGCGAGCTCGATTCCCTTGAGCAGCTCTTCAATCGCTTCCTGTCGATGGCCGCCCATCTGCTCCAGCATATGTCCCAGGTTCACGTGTGCCGACCCGTTGTCCGGGTTCAGTTCGATGGCCTTCTTGATGTGCACCATAGCCTCGTCCATCTTGCCGGCCTCGGCCAGGGCGCTCCCGAGGTTGTTGTGCGTCTGAGAGCTGTCCGCGTTCAGCGCCAGCGATTTGTTGTATTGGTCGATGGCCTCTTCGGTCTTTCCCGTTGCGGCCAGCGCTACGCCCATGTTGTTGTAGGGGCGTGCGTCTGTGGGATCCTTTGCCGCCGCCACCTTCCACGCAGGGACTGCCTCGGTGTATTTGTGTTCGTCCTGCAACTGCTGAGCCGCGTCGAACTCCCTGTAGAAATCGATCGCTGGAGTATCGATATGGTCCAGACCTTCGGGGCCCAGATTGACGAACTCAGGAATATTGACAGCACGATTCGCAGCCGTGGCATTCTCCACAACCACCGGCGGGCTGGCATGTCCCTCTTCGTCAATGTGCGTCAGGTAAAGGTGTGTGTAGAACGAGGGGCTCTTTGAAGAGAAGGCCAACCAATGCCCATTGGGCGAGAAGGTATGCCAGGAATTCATCACCGGCAAATTCGATTCGAGCGGCCGCGCCTCTCCACCTTCGAAGGGAACAATGTAAAGCTTGCTGTCGGGCCGCATCAGCAAGCCGTTCTTGCATTGGACAAAGACGATCCACTTGCCGTCCGGCGAGACCTTGGGAAAGTTGTTGCTCATCCCGTTTTCCGAGGCCCCTACGATCCTCTCCGGAGTGCCGCCCTTGCCGTCGTTGAAAGGAATCTTGTAGAGATCGTATTGCACCTGCGTTTCGGCGGGATCGTTGGCATACATCGATCGTTTGTTTCCCGCGGGGTAAGGATCTTTTGCCGCCGCCCGCGAGTAAAGAAGATACTTCCCATCCGGGCTCCAGAAGGCGGAGGTCTGCACGAAGTTGGGATCGTCCGCCCCCGGCAGAGGCGTCAGGGTGTTCGTCTCCCTGCTGTACCAGGCCAGCACACCGCGGGTTGGATAAAACACCTGCCCAAACCCGTAGAAGGAGTAGAAGCCGTTATAGAGGCGGTCCGCCAGGCGTGTGCCGTGCGCGTGCGGCACATCGATGGAGTTTACGACGTACTTTCCATCGGGCGACACCTGGCTCATGAAGCCGAACCTCTTCTGCGCGTGTTCCTCTGAGAATGCGCTCCAGTGAATCAAATACTCGTTGCTGATGGAGCTGACTTTTTTGAGCGGAATCAGCGCGTAGAGTCCCTTGTCGTTGGCCGGGCCATCCACGTCAATTCCCAGGGTCTTGCCATCGCGCGAAAACGAGTGGCAGTTTCCGCAAGTCGGCAAGCCCGTCATCATCACCTTGCTTTGGGTTTCGTTCACATAGCGCAACATCCATTTGATTTTCGGCAGCACTGAATCAGGCAGCGGCTTGATCACTCCGCGCTGCTCGCTCTCAGGCGGCGGCGGAATCAGGGGCACATTGCGATAGAAAATGGGGGCGCCAACAGGGTCCTTTGAGGTTCGTATCGTGGCCTGCTCGCGGGAGAGCGGTTGGCTGTCCTTTTCGCTCGCATAGCCGCTCACGATCACCGTCGCAGGCTCATTTACAGAGTGCTTCTTGATCTCTTCCCAGGTCTTGGGGTCGGGCCGCCACGTGTGATCCTCCGCCTCTTCCTTCGTCAGAGTTGGGGGAACATAGCCTACCAACTCGGTGTCGAGTTCACCCACCTGCATGTGCTCGCCGTTTGACCAGACCTTGATGGGCTTTGCGTGCTCGCCGAAGACCACCTCAATGCGCCACACGGTGGCCGCACGATTGTCGTCACGCCATGCAAATTGAGGAGGGATGATATCGGGCGGATAGATGACGCCGTTTGCCGGTACATCGATGTTCAGCCCCGGATGGGTGGTGAACATCGGAACCGCCCTGAGGTATTCCGGAACGGGCGCGGAACTGTCTGAAGATGCCGCTGCAGTTTGGCCGTCCTGGCTGGTTCCCGCGGCAATTACTTTGCCGGTGAGACCGGCCCCCGTGGCCAGCAGAACAGCCGCGGCCACTACAAACACCCGTTCCATGAAATCTCCATAGGCCTGTCGGAGGTGTAGTCCGAAGCCGTTCTCAGAGCTTGCGTTGAGGTGGTGGTCCGGGAGATGTCCGAGCAGGCGGATTGCTGCAGCTATAGTAGCAAAGCGGATGAGGCCCTTACGACCCCAAAATGCCCGTTGGTTGACCGAATGCCAGGCGCCGCAACCGGGAGACAGTCAACAGGGTGCGTGGACGACTCGGAAAGGACACTCTCACGCTGCGGCTAATTTGGCGCCGCCACGGTCGCCGCAACCTGTTCTGTCACTTTCACGATCCGCTCGGCGGCCACATTCTCGAACATTTGCACAATGCCGCTGGGCAGATGATTTCGACGGGGGTCGCAGCTTCCGCGCCGAGGTTCCGGAAGCGTTTCTCGTCTGGGTTACGTTGCTTTCAAGGTGAAACGGAATCCGCTTGAGTTCAAACTGAATGGCAGCGGTTAAGTTGCGGCTTTTGGGGATAGAAAGTCGTCTACGGAAAAGGGAAGGTACAAATCCTGCCAAACAGGTCGCAAGAGAGTACCATCTTAGTGACAATTCCGCGCGGGAAAATGCTGCTGCAGAACGTCTTTGCAACAATTGAACGAGCCTGGTTCTTGCAGCCAACTTTCGGAGTGCCATTGCACGCGACGTGCAAAGAAATTGGATTTTGCTCATGAGCAGTTATGGGAAACGTTTACAAAGTCAGAAGACACTGCAGCGCATAGCAGGCTGCGGGCCCGCCCTGTTGCTTTTGGTTCTGTTTGCTTCAGTCGCTTACGGTCAAACGGCGCCCGCACCTCAAGCGCCTGCACCACAAACGGAGCCCGCACCGGCCACGGATGCACCTACGGCAAGCACGAATGTGGATGAAGTCAGTCTCGATCTCGTGGTTCACGACAAGAGGCACAAGCTCATTCTCGATCTCAAGCCGGAAGACGTGGCTGTAACTGACAACGATGCGCCAGTGAAGCTGAACAGTTTTCGTCTTGTAAAAGGAGAGACGACCAGGGGACACATGATCACGCTGGTGTTTGACCCCTTCAAGGGTGCATCGGCTGTTGATGCCAGAAATGCCGCGAATAAGATTCTCAAGATATTTCCTTCGGACGGATACTCCTTTGCCGTGTTGGACATCGCCGGCCGCCTGAGGCTGATCCAAGGGTTCACGCAAGATCGGAAGGTGGTTGAGCAGGCCGTCGCTACGGTTACCGAGAGCCGGGCCATTGCAATGGAGAGTACGTATACCCTGTCAGTCAGCATCGTTACCGATAAAGCAGACGATGGCAGAACGAAGGCTGCGTCAGAGGCGGAAAAGAATCTGATCGCAGTGGCGCGAACGGGCGCCGACCTCTCCGGGAGGCATGTGGAAGTGGCGGAACGAGCGCGTGCACAGACGTTGCTGGCGGCGCTCGAAGATTCGCAAAAGATTGTGCAGGATCAGCACACGCGGCGATCGCTGGCCGGATTGCTCGCCCTGGTGAAATCGCAGCAACGCATCGGAGAAAGAAAAGCACTTATCTATTTCACTTTCAATCGGCAGATGGATTCTGCCGCCAAGGAAATGCTGACCACCATTGCCGGAGCGGCCAGCCGGGCAGGCGTGAGCATATACATCGTCGACATGGATGCCCTCAACAACAACGGCCAATATCAGGCTGACAATGCGATGCTCAATGGGAAGGCCCCGTACAATCCGACGCCGGTGGTCGTCAATGCTCACGGCGATACTGCAATTCCCTTGCAGCAACAGGGTGGAGCGCCGATTGCAGGCGCGCCCTCTGCAACCGGTCCACAGTGGGGTCCACAGCAGGACATCGCCGTCATGACAGATTTCATGAGAGCGAAGACTGATCCGAACCCGTTTGGCGATACCACGAGCCCGATGGCAGGTCTGGCGAAGGACACCGGGGGCTCTTATATCGACGCTCAAAACAGCATCAAGAAGTCGCTGCAGGAGATGCTTGCCGACTTGACCACATACTACGAGGCCACCTACGTTCCTACGATCAAGGAGTACGACGGGAAGTTTCGTACGATCGGAGTCAAGCCGCTGCGGACGGGGCTCAACATACAAACCAAGTCCGGCTATTTCGCGCTGCCTCCAGGTGGGACAGGTGGAATTCGGTCCTTTGAGGTTCCCCTGTTAAAGCTGTTGAAAGAACCCCGGTTGCCTACGGACATAAAGTTCCACGCCGCCGTCCTTCAATTTGGCGAGCTGCCCGACGGCAATACGAGCACCATGGCGGTTGAAGTGCCCATCTCGGGATTGGAGACCAAGACGGACACGCACACCAACTTGTTCTCGGCGCATATATCCATCGTGGCGCAAATCAAGGACAAGAATGGCACGGTGGTTGAGCACTTCGGCGAAGACATCGCGCGGCGGGACGCGCTGGAAACCATCGAAAAGGACAAATCGGCAACCATCACCCTGCAGCGCCATTTCATGACGATTCCCGGCCAATACACATTGGAAGTTGCGGTTGTTGACCGGGCCAACGACAAGGTCGGCGCACAAAGGATAGAGTTCGAAGTTCCCCCCGTCGTGACCGGCCCATCGCTCAGCGACCTCGTTCTGGTCAGGA
The DNA here is from genome assembly GCA_003151435.1 of Acidobacteriaceae bacterium. GTDB lineage: Bacteria > Acidobacteriota > Terriglobia > Terriglobales > Acidobacteriaceae > Telmatobacter. The sequence continues at coordinate 11,175 of PLXP01000237.1, read as the reverse complement.
AGATGGATGCATTTCAGGAAGACGACGATCCGCAGGAGCCGATGCGCTACGAAAAAGGCAAAATCACTCCTAATCTCTCCGGCGATGTTCCGCAAAATGCAAAGTCGGTCTCTTTGTTCTTCATTCTTCATCCGGATCCAAAATCCAAAGAGCCAGCCACACTCGAAATGGTAGCGAGTCGGAATGGCAGGCCAGGAAAGCGCCTGCCATTGCCGCTGCGCCTCGACAGTGCGGACGCGACCGCGCCCTACCTGGCGAGTTTCAAGTCCGGCCTCGCGCCCGGTGATTATGAAGTGAAAGCGATGATGACCCAAGGCGGAAAGACGACAATACAATCGCTTTCTTTCACTGTTGAGGGCGAGCAAGTCGCATCCACATCCGGGGCGACTGCAAACGCAAATCCGCAAGGACATGGAGACGCCACCGCTGCGGATGGAATGACGGCGGGTGAGGGAAATGATGCCCCGGCCAGCGGTCTGCTCGCCATCACGGCAATTACTGACCCCGTCCCACCACCCTCGCGCGAGGAGATTCAGCAGTTGATCGCCGATACACGCGACCGCGCGTTGCATTACATTGATTCGCTGCCGAACTTCATGTGCGTTGAAGTGACCAACAGGTCGGTCGATTCCGCCGGTTCCGGCAGATGGAAGCTGCGCGACAGTGTCAGTGAACTTCTGCGGTATCGTGACAAGAGCGAGTCTCGCACCATGCTTGAAGTGAATGGCAAGGCCAACGCGACCGACCGCGAAGCTATGAAGGGAACTTTCTCTTCCGGCGAATTGGGCGGAGTATTGAAGGCGGTGTTCCTTGACTCGGCGAAGGCGGATTTCACGTGGAAGGAAACCGATGCGCTGGGCAGCGGAACGGTGCAGGTGTTCAGCTATAGGGTTGCCCAAGCCAACTCAGTGTTTTCAGTGGTGGGAATGAACGACAAACAGGTGATGGTGGCATTTCATGGCCTGGTTTTCATCGACACCGCGACGCGCAATGTACGGCGCATCAGTCTCGAAGCGGACAACCTGCCACGCGATTTTCCTACCCACTCCACGAGTATTGGCGTGGACTACGATTACGTGGCCATCAACGGACACGACTACCTGATGCCGATTAGCGCGGAGATGCGCTTGAGGCAGGGCCGCCACGAAGCTGTGATGAACACAATAGAGTTCCGGAACTACCGGCGGTTCGGATCAAACATGAGGATCGTGGGCGGATTCACTCCCGTGGAAAAGCGATAACACTGACCGGTGGAACGTCGCATGAGCGGCGTTCCATTCCGGTGTTGTTCTATTAATGAAACGATCGACTTGTTCTATCCTTATAGACATGCGATCCGTTCCTTTCCTGTTTCTTGCGCTATGTCTCCAGGGAGCGGTGGGTCAGGCTCCCATGCAAGCCTCTCCGACCGAAGCCGATGAGTTTCTACGCAAGGGGATTGCCGCCCAGCAGTCCGGAGACTTGAAGAACGCGATCGAAGATTATCGCAAGGCTCTCGCGATTCGCCCCGAGTTGGCCGAAGTGCGCGCTAACCTTGGTGCTGCCCTGGCTGCTGCGGGGCAGTTTGACGCTGCCATTGAGGAAGACACCCGCGCACTGGCGGTAGCGCCGGACAAGACCGCAGTTCGCATGAACCTGGCGCTGGCCTACTACAAGAAAGGGGACTTCAAGCGTGCCCGCCCGGAGTTTGCCGCGGTTCATGCAGCCAAGCCCCTCGACTTATCGGCCGCAATGCTGTTGGGTTACACCGACATCAAGCTTGAAAAAGGGTCGGAAGCCGTTGACCTGCTGTTACCGCTTGAGCGCGGCCGCGAAAGCAATATGGATTTGGAATATGTTCTGGCCACGGCGATGATCCAATCAGGCAAGGAAGCCGAGGGCCTTCCGCGCATGGAAAAGGTGGCTAGAGCCACTCGCGCCGCCGATGCCTATGTTATCGCTGGATCGACACGCCTGCATCGCCGGGAGTTTCATGAGGCTCGCGCCGACCTGGATGCCGCGGTGGAATTGGATCCGTCCATTCCCGGACTTTACACCATGGTCGGGCAGGCCCGGGATGCGCTGGGAGATACCGATGCGGCACTCCCTGCGTTTCAGGCCGCCTTGCGCAGCGATCCCAGGGATTTCACCGCGAATCTCTATCTGGGGACCATGCGGCTAAAGCAACGGGATTTCGACAGCGCCAGACCTCTTCTTGAACTCGCTTTGGAGCTTGAACCCAAGATGCCGCAGGCTCGCCTGCAAATGGCGAAGCTCAATGCGATGACAGGCAAAAATGCCGAAGCAGCCGCCACGTTGGAGGATCTCGAGAAGGCCGATCCGAACTGGCTCGATCCGCACATTGAATTAGCTCCGATCTACTACAAGCTTCACCGTCCCGAGGATGGTCAGCGAGAACGGGACATCGTGCAGCAGATCGAGGCCAAGCAGCAGAAGGCGGGACCGCCCAAGCAGTAACGGAGGGCTCCAGAGCAATTTCACTTTGCCGTTGCGGGCGCAGGAACGGGTTCTGTCACCTTCACTATGCGGTCGGCCTCCACATCATTGAGCGTCTGCACAATTCCGCTCGGCCACGTGATCTCAACCTTGATGGCCTTCGAATCCCCGCCCAGGCCAAAGTGCACAGGGCCGAGGCTCGACGAGGCGTAGCAAACGCTGGACGTCTGGTGGTTGTACTGCGCGCCGGCCTTGGTGACCACCTTGATGCGGGCTCCAATGCCGTCGCGATTGCTCTTTACGCCATGCAGCGCGATATCCAGCCAGTGTCCCGGGTTGGGGCTGCGGTTCATCCATATTTCCGCATCACGGTCGAGGCTCGTTACGACGATATCCACGCGGCCATCCCCGTCAAAGTCCCCGAGGGCGCAACCGCGATGGCGAGCGGCTGTCGCTTCAGTGAAGCCTGCTTCGGCGGTGAATGCTGTCCACTTGCCGCTGGCCCCAGGGTTGTGAAACACCGTATTCGGTTCCGCGAATTTGAACCCGGGAGGATACACCGACGTTACGTGTCCTCGCGTGACAAACAGGTCTTTCCAGCCATCGTTGTCAAAGTCGTAGAGCGCCGGTCCAAAGCCAGCCATGGGGAGAGATAGGGCGCGCATTCCGGTCTCCGCCGTAGCCTCAGTGAAGTCGCCCTTGCCGGTGTTGAGATAAAGCGGAAACGTCTGGCTCTTGAGCGCGACATAGACGATGTCAGGATACCCGTCGTTGTTGACATCTCGAAAATCCACTCCCATTCCGGATATAAACGCGGCATCCTCCGCCAGCGCGACATTTGTCTGAAATGCCACTTCCTCAAACTTGTTGCCCAGGTTGTGAAAGAGGAATGCGTACTCCGAATCGTTGGTCACGAACAGGTCAGGCTTGCCGTCCAGATCGTAGTCGGCGACGCCGACCCCCATGCCCTTGCCCACATGATCGCGTATGCCCCACTCTTTTGAGACATCCTTGAAGGTGCCGTCGCCCTGGTTGAGAAAGAGCTGGTTCGGTTGTCCCTTGTAGTAGCGCGGATGGCAATACTCCGCCACCGTTTCGATCACGCATTTAGGCTGGTCAGAGTAAGTCCACTGCAGGTAATTCACCACAAAGAGATCGAGGAGCCCGTCATTGTTCACGTCGACCCAGGCGGCCGCCACGGCCCACAGAGGGCCAAAGTCGGGGTCATTCCACTTATCCAGCCCGGCTTTCTTCGTTACGTTGGTAAAGGTTCCGTCGCCGTTATTGTGGTAGAGCGTGTTGCCGTGCACGCCGGCGACAAATAGATCCGGGTAGCCGTCATTGTCATAGTCGCCCACCGCCGCGCCGTCGTCAAATCCGATGCCCGCCAGTCCCGCCTCCGCGGTAACATCGGTGAACACGCCATTCCCGTCATTCCGGAAAAGCCTGTTGGAATACTTTGGGGAGGATTTCTTCAGAGTGGCGATGTCGGCGCCGTTGGTGAAGAAGATGTCTGGCCGGCCATCGCCGTTGTAATCAAACACCGCCACGCCGCCAGCCATCGTTTCCGGGACATTTTTCGCAGCGGTCTGGCTGCTGTCCAGTCGAAATGGGATGTTCTTGAGTTCGAAACGAATCGGTGCCGATGTTTGTTGTTTGGCCGACAAGGGGCCGGCCAGCCCAAGGCCAGCGAGAAGCACCGCCGATGAAAGCAGACTCAAAGTGAGTGGGTTGCGCATGGCAAAAAAAGGGGGCGACGGTAAGCCACCCCCTTCTGGATTGTACTATTCCAATCGCGATCGCCGGCGGCACCTGGCTGCGAAATGCCCAAGCGTGGAGACTGCAAGCCAGTCGAGAGTGTTCTATCCTAGTGTCAATGCGATCCGCCTGTTTTCTACTCTTTCTGCCCTGCCTTGTGACAGCGGCGGGTCAGGCACCGAAGCAAGTTTCTTCTGCCTCGGCCGACGAGCTTGTGCGCAGCGGAGTCGAGGCGCAGCGGCACGGAGATTTGAAAGCTGCGATCGGCGATCTTCGCAAGGCCATCGCGATCGAGCCGGACAAGGTGGAAGCGCACGCCGCTCTGGGTGCGGCCCTGGGCGCGGCGGGTCAGTTTGACGCTGCGATCGAGGAGGACACGCGAGCCCTGGCCGCCGAGCCGGACGACACTGGCGTCCGTATGGACTTGGCGATGGCTTATTACAAGAAGGGCGACGTGAGCCATGCGCGATCGGAGTCTGAGCGGATCCATGCCGCGCATCCTCTCGACGTACCCGCCGCGGTTCTGCTCGGATACACCTACATCAAACTGGGACGGGAATCGCAAGCCGCTGAGTTGCTCTCCCCGCTCGAGTCCGGCCACGAATCGAACATGGACCTGGAATACGTCCTCGCCTTTGCTCAGATCCAAACCGGCAAGTACGCCGAGGGACTTCAACGTATTGAAAAAGTGGCGGCCGCCACACACCGCGCTGACGCCTGGCTCATCGCAGGATCCACCCGTCTGAGTCAGGGCCAGTTCCATGAGGCACGCGCCGATATCGAGGCGGCGATTGCCATGAATCCTTCCTTGCCCGGAGTCCAAACCATGCTGGGGCAGATTCTCTATGCGCTGGGAGAAAAGGATGCGGCAATCTCCGCGTTGCAAACCGGCCTGCGTGCCGACCCCAGAGATTTTATGGCAAATCTCTACCTGGGAATCATCCGCNNCAGCTTCAACCCACGGTTCCACTGGCGCGACTCAAGATGGCCAAGCTCAACAGCATGACCGGCAACTATGCCGAGGCCGCAAAGACATTGGAAGATCTCGAGAAGTCGGATCCGGATTGGCTTGATCCCCATGTTGAACTTGCGACGCTATATTACAAGCTTCATCGGCCCGAGGATGGCCAGAGAGAACGGGGGATTGTGCAGAAGATCGGGGCCGAACAGCAGCAGGCGGGACCGCACAGAAACGACTAGGCTCGTCTCGGTGCCTTAGTGCTTGTCCGCCTCAGGCGCGGGAACTGCCTCTGTAAACTGTATAACCCGATCGGCCCCTACATTCTCAACTGTCCGCAAGATTCCGCTCGGCCACTTGATCTCGACCTTTCGGCGTTGTAGTGGAAGACGGCAATGCCGCCGGCCATGGATTCGGGAGCATTCCGGGGCGGGCTTTCGTTGCTGTTGAGATGAAAGGGTAACTCGGTCAGATCAAAACGAAAAGGCGGAGAGGGTGGTTGCTGACTCGCCGGCGGAGGGGCAAGCACCAAACCAGCTAAAAGCAGCGCCGATGGTAGAAGGCTGTATGCGAATGAGATGCGCATGGTACCAAAAAAGAGGGGGTGGCGTTAAGCCACCCCCTCTCAGGTTGTACTACCCAGAGTGAACTAGAAGTAGTACTTGGCTGCGAACTGCATCCAGCGATATCCGACCTTGTTCTGGGGAATACCGGTGGTGCTTGTGTTTGAGTTCATGGTGAGTTGTGACCCGGTGCTGAGGCCGTTGAAGAGCAATGTGTTATCGGCAAGGCCGGCCAGACCAAACTGCGCGTTCGGGTGGTTGAGCCAGTTGGTTGCCGAGATACGGATTTCGATGCGCTGAGCATCCGTAACGCGGAAGGCCTTGAAGATCGCCATATCGCTGCCGATGTAGTGCGGGTTGCGGATATAGGGCCAAATGGTCTGGCCGCTCTGTCCGATTGCTGTGGCGGTTGGCGGAAGCGGTGCCGCAAAGCAGTTGGGGTTGAAGTACTGCCCCGACTTCAGGCCCTTTCTCGGGTCGCAAAGCAGAACGGGCATGATCGCCAGGCCCTGGCTGGTTCCAAACCAGGTGTTCGAGGAGATGTTGTTTGTCATGTTGCCGGCGGGGACCAGTACCTTGTCGCTGTTTCGCTGCGCAACCGACGTAGTCGGAATTGGCATGGCGAAGGGCGTGTTGGTGATATTGCCCTGCGCGTCCTGGAATTGGCGATAGTTCATGTTCATGTTCACCGTGCCGGACTGATACGGGTTTCCGTCTTCATAAGTCGTGTAGCCGGAAAGCTGCCACCCGTTGATCAGTTCGCCCAATGCCCAATTGTTGTGGATGGGCTTGGGGAGCTTGTAGCTGAACGAAAGGTTGAAGACCTTGGTGTGGTCATACTGCAACGGGCCGTAGTTGGCGTCGAGGTTGTAAGGATTGACCACTGAGCCGTTGCCGGTTCCGTTGGACGTGGAACCGTCGCGGGTGCCCAGTACCTTGCCGAAGGTGAAGTTGGTGAACAGGAACAGATTGCCGGACTGCTTCTGCGCGGCGACCTGCAGGGAGTGGTAGTTGGCGTAGCCGCCATGGGTCTGGATCCAGATGTCGCCGTAATTCTTCAATGGATGCCAATCGTTCGTATTCGCGCCATTGAGAGAATCCTTTGCGGCAATCATGGCCGGCGGGGTGATGGGGCTTACGTTGGTGTATTGTCCGGTCAGCGGATCGGGCGTGAAGAACGCGCCGTTCGCGATCGGGTTGGCATCCTGAATGTGTCCATTGCCGCCATTCAGCAGTTGGTTGCGGCTCGCGCTGCCCACGTAGGATACTTCCATTACGGTGTGACCAGGCATTGCCTGCGCCACGCCGAAGCTCCAGGTGTCGGCATAGGGAACCTTGTTATCACCCATCTTGTCAGCCTTGATTCCGGAGGCGCCATTCTGGTTCAAGCCGGTGGGAATCGAAAGCTGCTGTTGAGCCGTGCAGTCCGCATTCAGGCCGCTGGCACCGATTTTGGTACACAGATTGCCGCCCTGGATGCCGAAGCCGTAGAACCCATTCACACCTGCGCTGCCGGTGCCGTAGTTGTACGAGCCCAGTGGACCGCTCATGGAACCGCTGCCGTCATTGCCCGAGACCTGATAGCGGTAGGTGCCGAAGCCGGCGCGAACTACTGTTCTGCCTGTGCCGAAGACGTCAAACGCGGCGCCCAGGCGAGGATTGTAGAGGAACAACTGGCTCGCCCATCCCGAAGTCGGAATCTTTGAGTTGGTCTTGGTCCATTGCAAGCCTGTATTGGGGGCAGGGTTGGGACCGTTGTCGTACACCGCGGGATTCCAAACCTGCGTACCACCGAGTTTGTCATACCACTGTCCGACGTGATCGGCGCGGAGGCCAATGTCGAGAGTCAGCTTCCGGGTTGCCTTCCAGGAATCCTGTGCCCACAAGGACCATTGATGCCAGAGAAGGTCCGGCACGGGGTCAGTGTTGTTTTCGTTGTAGTTCTGCACACGGCCCATCAGACGGTCGAGAGTCATGTTGTAGGTCGAAGTGGAGCCCCAGTTCTCGAAGTCGTAGTTGCCGTTGATGTCGCTGCCGTTAGCCTGGAGGTTCTCCTGGGTATCCCAGTAGAAGCCAGCCTTGATGGAGTGAGTTGAAACGATCTTCGTGAATGTGTCGCTGATGGCAGGAGCCATTGAGGTCTTGCCAAAGGTGTTCTTGCCGTAGATTCCGCTGTTGAAATCAAACTCGTTGATCTCAGTCAGGCCGGAGTTCCATCCGCCGGTGGAATTTGGAATCTGATCAGTCTTAGACGCACCGAAGAGACTCATGGCCGGGATTCCGAGCTTGGTGCGGCTGACTGCCGCCGCATTGCCCAGGGAGTTGTTGTTGACGAATTTCGCGTATGAGAACACGAATTCGTTGGTGGAGGTGGCATTGAACACGTGTGTGAAGTTGACCAAATACACGTTGGCGGTTTCTTTGCCGACGGGATTCCCAGCATAGGGAATGGTCCATTCGGGCGCCCACCAGATCGACAGGGGGTGGTCGTCGACTTCGGTCTGGTACGTGTAAGAACCCCAGATCTTGTTGTTGTCGTTGAATGCGTAGGTAACCTTGCCCGTGGCTTCCCAGCGATTCACAGGAGTGTTGGGCGAATAGTTGTAGTTGTTCCAGCCGTTGGTTGCGGTGGGCGACTGGTTTGGCGCCGGATTGAGATTGCTCATGATCACGCCCAACGGGTCGAAATAGGCCTTGATGTTCGGAATCGATCCGGCGGCGTGACCACCCCAGGGAGAGACAGACGGGCTGCAGCCCTGCCATCCGTCATCGGTGTTGCAAGGAGTCGCATATGTACCGCCATAGGTGCTGATGACGTTGGAATTGACGCCATTGTTGTTGAAGTCGCCGTTCCGCTGATCCGCCGTGGGAACGTTCATCTCCTGGGGCGCGTTATAAGGGTGCTGGATCATCTTCTCGTAGCCGCCCCAGAAGAACAGTTTGTCCTTGTTCTTATTGAAGCCGAGCAGTGAGATTGGTCCGCCGATGTTGCCGCCAGCATAGTAGAAGTGCTGGTCGGTCAGCTTATTTGCCGCCAGGATCGACTGCCTCGTCGCGCCTGGAAGTGCTGCTGCCGCACTTTCCTGGTTCGCCTTGTTGAACCAGTCGTTGGCATAGCCGATGCCCGTATTGCGGGCATAAAGATAGGCTTCGCCGTGGAACTTCTGGCCGCCGCTCTTGCTGAAGGCCTGCAGAACCGCAGGGCCCTTGGCGTATTCAGCGCCGTAGGAGGCTGACAGATACTTGACGCTGTCTGTCATGTCCTGGTTGATGTTGGCAACCTGGGTTCCGGCATTGCCCGGATCGATCAAGTTGGCGCCGTCGAGAATGACGGCCGTCGAACCGTTGGGCTGCGAGCCGTTCGAAGAGAAGCTTCCGGCCGGACCGTTGTTGGTGCCGGTTGTCTGGCTGTTGTATGCGGAGCCTGCGCCGCCGCCGTTGTTAAACGTAACGCCAGGCATCATCTTGATAAGTTCGGCCGCGTTGCGACCGGTCAGGGTAGCGGAGTCGACCAGCTCATTGTTGAGCGTGGCGCTGATTTCGGCGTTATCCGTGGGGATTTCCGCATCCGCACCGGAAATAACGGTGACGGCTGTGGCTTCAGAACCGATCTTCATGTGAATGTTGGGCAGCGTGCGACTGTCGCCCTGGTTCAGAAGAATTCCGTTTTCTTCCCAAGTCGCGAAGCCCTTTACGGAGATCGTGACGGTGTAGGTGCCGGGGATCAAGGCCGGTACCGAGAAGAAACCCGATGAGTCCGTTTTGGTTTCGCGAATGTCGCCGGTGGCATCGTTCTTGATCACCACACGGGCTCCCGGAATGCGGGCGTCTGTCTGGTCAGTCGCGATACCACTCAACGTTGCGGTGAGTTGCTGTGCGTAGGTGACGGAAAAGGACAGGGCCAGGATTGGGATAAGCAACCATGGCACCCGCCTTAACCAGTTTGCCATCAAGGATTTACTTGATGTCACTTGGTGTGTTGAAAACATTCACAGCCTCCTGAATCTAACTGTTGTTACTTGCTGTCATTGAACTCTGGCGAACAGAAGCCAGACCGGTCTTTAGGCCTAGCCCGGCACCAGAAGTTATCATTTTGAATCTCGGTATCGATATCACAACGGAGATACGAAGGGCAAGCTCTTTTTTTAACAAATTACCTCTACTAAATCGTTTATCCATATCCCGCTGATTTGCCGGACTTTAACGTTAAAGCTTCAAAATGGCCCGAGGATGGGATGGGACGTGTGGAAGCGGCAGTTCGACTTCCAGTGGCGGACCAAAAAGGTCCAGATTGGTGGCTGAACGCAGGACTCAAAATGCCCCCGGAGCGAGGGTGATGCAGATCACCCACAAGGGCGTGGGGGCGGGCGATATTAAGGGTTCTTCTGGGTCTCAGGCGGCGCTGAATGGCCGTCCGGGAACGATCCCTTTGCCTTCGAGGATCGTTACCAGCCGGTTGGCGGCCTGCGAGGGGAATTTCTCGACTGCGCCTGAGGGCCAGTGCACCTCAATGTCGGCCGTTTTCTCGGCGCCAAGACCGAAGTGCAAGCGTGGGTCATTTGACGACATGTAACTGGCCTGGCTCAGGACGCCTTGGGCCTGCACCTTGCCCCCGTAGCGCACCAGGACGCGTGCCCCGATGGCGCTGCGATTGCTTTTGGTCCCCTCCAGCCGCACCTTCAACCAATGATTCTCTTTGGGGCAGTCATTGCGCAGCAGAGAGGGCGGCTCGCGCTGATTCATGATGACGATGTCCAGGTCCCCATCATTGTCGAAGTCCCCGAAGGCGCATCCGCGGCTGACATGCAGCTCGTTGATGGCTGGGCCCGCCTCGTTGCCCATCCGGGCAAAGGTGCCATTTCCCCGGTTGCGGAAGAGCAGACGCGGGCCCTTGTAAGGAAACCTCGGATTGATCCTCTCTATTTCGGCGTAAACGTTCCCGGTAACCCAGAAGATGTCGGGGTGGCCGTCGTTGTCCAGGTCGAACATCCCATTCCCCCAACTGACGTAAGTTCGTTCCCCGGCGAGGCCGGCGGCATGGGCCTCGTCTTCAAACTCCCCTTTGCCAACATTGTGGTAGAGGCCGGCTGCCTGAAGCTGGAAATGCGTCTTGAAGATGTCGAGGTGGCCGTCCAGGTCGTAGTCGCCCACCGCAATCCCCATGCCGGCCATCTCTTCGCCGTCGGGACTGATTGCCACTCCGCGCATCAAACCTTCTTCGCGGAAAGTGCCGTCATGGTTGTTCAACAGCAGCAGGCTTGAAGTCGTGTCGCACGCCACATAGATATCCGGCCAGCCATCTTCGTCGGCGTCAAAAGAGACAGCAGTGAGTCCATAGGAACCCCGGAAAGAAGAGATACCCGACTCCTTGGAGACATCGGTGAAGGTACTGTCCCCGTTGTTGCGATACAGGAATTGGGGTGGTGCTTTGAGGCCCTTTGGGCCGCACGCGACGGCGAC
>PLXP01000005.1 GCA_003151435.1 Acidobacteriaceae bacterium | reverse complement strand
GGGGGAATCGCGCGAAGATCCAGCAGGGATGGCTTCCCAACGTTCCCCCTTTGGGATACTTGAATGACAAGGAAACCAAAACGATAGTTTCCGATCCCGAGAGTTTCCCCTTGATTCAAAGAATGTGGCAGCTCATGGGAACGGGCAACTATACCCCACGCCGTCTTTGGGAAATGGCCACGCAGGACTGGGGACTCCGCACGGTCAAACGAAAACGCATAGGCGGAAAACCGCCCTCCTTGAGCGCCGTCTACCGCACCCTTACGAATCCCTTTTATGCGGGCATCCTTGAACGGGAAGGAAAGACATATCCGGGCAAGCATAAGGCCATGATCACCCTTGAGGAATTCGAACACGTTCAAAAACTTCTGGGACGGCCCGGGAGACCGAGAAAGACGAGATCGTTCTCGTACACCGGCATGATCACGTGCGGCGAATGCGGCTTCATGGTCACCGGTGAAGAGAAGATCAATCGCTTCGGAACCCATTACACCTACTATCATTGCAGCAAACGACGCCTGGACCGCCATTGCAATCAGCCGTATCTGTCGCTCGATGACATCGAAGCCCAGATCGCGGCATTCCTCCAAGAAATCAGACTGCCGGATCGGTTCCACCGGTGGGCGCAGCAACGCTTGGAGCGGACGCTAAATCAAAAGCGGCAGGATCATAAAGCAAAAATAGAATCTCTCCAACGCGCTCAGGCGGCAAACGCCAGAGAATTGCAAAACCTCACCAAGTTAAGGATTCGTGATTTGCTCTCTGACGAGGAGTACATGAAGGAACGACAAGAGCTTGAGCGGGCCCAGATTGGCTTCACGCAAAAACTGGATGCGCTCGCAAAGAGAGATGCACGGTTCGAACCTTCGCAACGCATCGTTTCATTCAATAGCTGCTTGGTTGATCGCTATATGGAAGGAAATCTACAGCGAAAGCGGATAATCCTCTCAACGGTCGGTTCGAACCTTGTGCTAGAGAACAAAAAACTCAGCATTGACGTGCGTAAACCGTTCCGCCGATGGGCGGACTCAACAGATATTTCCGACTTGCGGGCCTACGTGAGGGATGTTCGCACCCATTGCGATGACGACAGTGCTGAGTGTCAAGAAATGCTCCAAAATATCCGCATGGTTATGGATGATGTATCTGAAAACGATTCATCATTGCCATCCTGATCTCTTAATGGCGGCCATATGAGATGTCATGGATGACGCGAAGTCGGGATGGGCACCACAATCGTCCTAACTGATGCTCACATTTGTGCACGAGAAATGACTTCTTTACTCCTCCTCTTTCGCTACTTCTCCGTTGAGGGTTTTAACCTCGTAATAAGCCGGTCTTTCGCTCTCGAAGTGCCCCCGCTCATCATGTTCAGCCATTATTCCATGAATACGATATTTCACTTTTCCATTACCATAATCTACCTTTGAATAGGTTATCGGCTCTCTAAATTGTCCCGTGCGGGCGTCTCGATAACTTGCTCGGAAAGCATAAAAACGGCGTTCGACATCCTCCGGAATTTCTCCTTTGTTGATGGGTTCTCCAGCCTCAACGGCATCCTCTCCAGCCTTTTCTCCTTTTTCTAATTTCCCCTTTGATGGTTTAACAAGACCAAAAAAGACTTTATCGTGATAAGGATTCTCGGCATCCGCCATAGTGTGTGCGACATCCGGATCTTCGACTTTGCCATCCTCATTGTAGGCGGAAAATTCTTTTTCCATAGATGGATTAATTTACTTTATTTAAGTTAAGCTTCCTACATTTAAGAAACGAAGTCAAGCGGATGTGCTATACGGGTAGGTCAAAGGTCGAAAACCATGACTTACTACCATGTTTCTTACCGACGATGATATCCATGAGTTCATCCGTCTCTACCGGGAAGAGTTTGGAGAAATCCTTTCGTTTGGCGACGCACGTATTAGGGCGGAAGAAGTCCTGAGGCTCATCGAAATGCTCTCGAGAATTGATCCTGAACTCCAAACCGAAGAGGACGATTAAAAAAGCATTAAGACCCGAGATTTCGGAGGCATGGGTTCGAATCCTTACCTGCCGCAGGGAAGATCGGTTCGAACCCGGTTCGCGAGAAATCAAAAAACACCGATAGACTCGGTGTTTTTTAATGAGGAGCAACCTATTGAACCCTGTTGAACCTTGTTGATTTGTGGCGGGCCTTCGTGAGGGATATTCGCACCTTTTCCGTCGAGGACAATGCGGAGTTGCGGGCATTGATGCAGAATATCCATGAAGTAATGAGTGATCCGAACACTAAAGCATAGAATCACACGATAGATCGACTAAGCTATTTAATTCCAAGACACGCTAGTTTCATTCTATAAGCCTAACTTACCCTGATGATAGGTGAATGAATATGCGTTTGGAGACGGGTCATGCGATGCGTCGGTATGAAACGGCTGCTGTTTTATTTTTCCGCGTTATACATCGCCTGAACCTCTGCGGCAGAAAGGGCGCGGTTGTAGATGCGGACATCGTCGCCGATCTAATGAAGATCAGCGAAGCTCCCTCGTTAAGAGAGGAAAGCTTTATCTCTTGGAATGGTTGAGCGTCCGGATTCCGATACAACAAAAAACTATTTCGTCTTTTTCGCGGAACGCTCCGCCCTATCACCGGATTTTTTCAGGGATAGGGGGGGGGCAGGGGTCAATGTCCTTCAGGAACGCCTCGACGGTGGGATACCTGCTCTCGCAGATCAGATGGACGACTTCGGGATGCTCCACGAGACCGACGAGGACGACCCGCTTCCCCATGCCGTAAGCAATACCCGCCTCGGCAAGGGAGGAATGGCCTGACGGTTCGAGGAGGATCAGGGTGTCGCAGTCCTTCAACGCCTGAATCTCAGACTTGAAGATATTTTCTATCAACGGATCGCTCTCCCAGTTCGTCATGGACAAGCCGAACTTCTTGAACTCCTCCATGATGCCCGTATCCGTGCAGAGGTTCGCGCCGTTGTCGAGGAACGACCATGCCGAATGGCCGCGCAGGACAAGGGCGGATTCAAGCTCTTTCACGGTTTCCTTGTTCCGCCACGGCGAGGCGATAAAGAATTTCATGGGATGACGTTGTTGACGTATTTCCGCGTGATCGGACCGAAGTAACCGGAGGTAGGTGAAATTCCAGCTTTCTTCTGGAACTCGATAAGCGCTGCCTTCGTAAGCGATCCAAAGTTCTGGGTTGTGCCGTGAGCGGCAAGCTTCCTAGCGGCAGGGCCTGCATTCTGGCCGATGAGGAATTGTTGCAATTGCTTCACATCGTTGCCCGTCATGTTGAGTTGAAGATTGCGGGCGAAGGTGAATGATGGGGTGGTGGCAGAAGTCTGGGTTCCTGCTTCCGCCTCAAGCGTTTGAAGTTCTGCCTCAAGGGATGCAAGGAGATTTTGTAATTGAGAGATGCTCATTCCTGCGGTGGATGTCGTGGTAACCGTCGTAGGGAGGGAAGCGTTTGTAAGATCGATGCTTGCTTCAGCATTCCCCACGATGCTGCCTGATACCGCATGGAATTGCGCAAAGACCGTCTGCTCTCCGGTGCTTGAGGCGAGGGTCCATGGCAGTGAGGTCACATAGGAGATCGCGGTCGAACTTGCGAAGCTCGGAGTATTTGAAAGTTCCATCGTATACGCGCCGGTGCCGTAGAGAGAAAGCGTAACACTTGAGGTTGCGGTCGTTGATGCGCCGCCGTTAATCGAAAGACCGTAAGAAGAGCTGCCACCGACCGAGACAGGAGCACTTGATCCCCTTACGCTTTGCGGGCGCCAATCGGTCTCCACGTCGCACTGGGCGCAATCGAATGAGATACGCCCGGCGGTACTGCTTGCGTCACCAATGATGCCGGTGAACCTTCCGGAGCTATTGATCACGGCTCCCTGAAAGTTGATCCAGCCCGTGTCCTGTCCCCAGGCGTAGCCCGAGAGGTTGCCTTGGCCGTCGTTCATGACTCCGCCGTGGGTCGGATTGAGATTGATCCAGCCATAGGTTTGGGACCACGCATAACCGGTAATGCCGGAGTCCATGACGGTGACGTTACTGCTCAAGGCGGCGAAGTTAACCCAGCCGAGGTTCTCTCCCCAGGCGTAACTGTGGGCCGCGTCAATAGTGCCTTGACTTGAGGATGCAAACGCAAGGAGGGGGCTGAAGAGGAGAGCGATTGCGAGGACGGCTATTAAGTTCCTGCGAAAGTGTTGGTAGTACATGCGGATGATATATTGCAATTTCTTCGGAGGTTTTGGCACCCTCACCCTCACTTCTTTGCTTCCGGCTTTCGCCGCCTATCGACGTTACTGTCCACTGAGTCGTTGTAGTGCCACACGACCAATCACAAGACTGCCGGACGCACCGCGCATACCTACCGTGATAGCTACTGATCCCCCTGTTGGTATAATAAACGGATACGACCGTACAATTGCGGAGAATGGGCTTGCGGTAAGACTTCCGTACGTGGAATCATCCTGTAACCCATAAAAGACGGTCGGCGTACAAGTGGAGCAGTAAACGCTATTTTGAAATGTAGGGTTTGATGATGAGAGAAGCTCTTCGGTAAAAATCCACTTTTCTCCGGTTGCGCCAGGAGTTATGTTGCGCGTCATGCTACAGACTGACAGATTATTAGTGCCTGTGATGGTTATAGTAACTTGCTTCCCAAAGCCATCGGCACGAGAAGATACACCCCATACACCCGTTACTCCCGAACCACAACTAGCTGTCCATCCGGTCGGAACGGTGCCGGTGGCACCAGACCCCAACGTACCAGCGGTGCCTGTCATAAACCCATTCGTAATTGTATTGGTTGGGTCTCCACTCCAGCTTGGGAGCAATGCCGGGGCTGATACATAAGATCGAATACTGGCTGCAATCGCTGACCCCATCAGGAACGCTCCGTATGGTGTAGGATGAACGTCATCTGACGCCCAGCCCGCAATCGGCACTGGACCTGTGGCATTTAGCGGATCGACGGAAGTTGCCGCCGTATCCACCACGAAAAAGTGTGGCTGACTACGACCATAATCTTGAATCCAGCGGTTTACTTCCGACCATTCCTGCTGGAATGCAGTAGTCGTAAACGTCGTCCTCGCTGTCACGGTAAGGGCAACGATGTTGATACCGCCGCAATTGCTTCTTATGCCTTGATATATGGCTTTAAGATTAGCTTCTATCGATGCAGCGGTTTCAGAAGGAGAATTGGGAATATCGTTCACTCCTCCCATAATAAATATCCATCCTGCATTTGAGCAATATGGATAAACATCGGTGCTGATGCGAGCTAACATTTGAATGGTTGTGTTCCCCCCGATACCAGCATTTTTAACCAACGTAAGAGGCTGCCCGAGCAGGGCATTTGCCCAGTCGAAATACCCATGGGAAAAGGGAGAGGTAGGATAGGAGGCTGCACCGCCATTGAGGTCGGTGATCGAATCACCAAAGAGTATGGCGTTCTGATTACTGGCACTCACATTGGCGGAATAGACGTAACCGGGTAGTGGATTAAGGACCGTAGCGCCGACCGCGAGGTTGCCAGAAATGGTTAATCCATTGCTTCCATTGCTCGTCACACCACTCGGTAGCGTGACCGGAATATTGGCCGGTGCCCATGCAGAACCGTTATAGGTAAGAACTTGGGTTGAAGTCGGCGTCGTTGTGGCAACGGGATAACCCTCGAGGCCAGTCACGAGGACGGAGCTTGCATTGCCACCGATATCACCCGAGAGTTGAATAATGCCGAGGGTTGATGTGGTGGCAGGCGAGGAACTGGCGGAATTGATCGTGATACCGTTTGTTGAGGTTGAGATCGTGATGTTCGATCCGGGGATAAGGGAAAGGGTAGATGTGGTGAGGCCATCCAAAGATTGAATGGCGGTCGTCAGGTAGCCTGCATCGTTCGTGAAGAAACCAACGTTTGAAGGAAGTGTGAGGGTGAGGTTCCCCGTCGAGGTGCTCACAGAGAAGATGCCCGGCTGGGTGGAGGTTGAGAGCGTGAAGGTGGGACCTGATACGCCATTAATAGAGGTGGTCGCGGTGGTGGATGCAGAGATGGTGACAGAGTTCGTTGAAGTGGTAATCGATATGTTGGCACCGGGAGCGAGGGTGATCGAAGATGTTTGGACGCCGTTAATCGATTGGACGGAGTTTGTCACGTAGCCTGCATCGTTCGTAAAGAAGCTGACGTTCGAGGGAAGGGTTATTGTCAGTTGACCCGTCGAAGTACTCACCGTCCAGGTGCCGATTGCCGTTGAGGTGGTGAGAGTGAAAACAGGACCGGAGACGTTGTTGATGGTGGTCGTAGCGGCAGAATTTGTCGTCGTGGTCGAAACGGTAGGCAACTGTACATAACAACCAGGGTCATTTGGCCCGCACGAAGGATTCAAGGTCTGACCGGGAAGATAGCTCGCATGGCTGACCAACACACCCATAAACGCGCACATTGCGGATGCGAGTGCGATCATGAAAAGAATCTTACGTTGCATAAAAGTGGTGGGATTAATTAATCGATCAAGAGGGGCGACGCTTTAGAATATGACTGCTATATAAGTAAGTATAGCGACAGTGCTGTCTTTGTCCAGTGGATAAGTCTAAGTGTTGGGTATGGATCCTTTCGTCGGCCTCTCACGGCGTGACGGACGAATCATTCGTCTATACGTCACCGAGAGGCCGGCGAAAGAGCCCAACCTGTTCTTGTGTCGTCGTGTCCATCAATCTGCCGTTGGTTCTCGGGTTCCGTATCGCTGGCAATATGCAAAGCCCAGGGCAATGGCGTCAAACATTGCCATACGTGGAGGCTCGCTTTCCCATATCTTGCGCTTCGGTGGCAGTTTCCAAAGAAGCTCTGGAAAGACTTCGGCAAGCATCGAAGCAATCTCGTACTTGGATTTCGCGCGGAACAGACAAAAAGCCTTCTTCATCTCTATCCTGTTCATGAGGCGCACCGGAATCAAACGGGAAGATGTCTCGCGCCTGATCGATCTGAGAATCGGGCGAACACCAGAGCCCTTGTGGATATTCAGCAGGTGCGCTTTTCCCACAACGACTTCCGAAGGAATAAATTGCGTGAACAGAGATGCTATTCGCTTGCTTGCTGCTGCGCGTTGCTTAGTATTGTTCAACGGATAAAACACCATGCCCCAGTCCAGGAGCCTGTCCGACCTTTCAAACACCGCGTAGGCAAACCGCCGTGAACGCAGAGCGATGGCGAGTATTCTCCTGTCAAGCAAGTTCTGGTTCATGTCTTGAGTCAGATTGCTGCGTATTGTTCCGCTCCCACATCCATTCAAGTTTGCGGGCGGTCATCACGGCGTCGCGATCTTTCGCACTGCGCTGTTGGAGATCGTGCTCCATCTTTGCCAGCCGTTCTTCGATTGTCCGCCTTGTGTTTTCGTAATGCCCAAGAAAGAGATCGGCGACTGGCACGCGAAAGATCGCCTGATAACAGAGCGCGATTGTGAGCGGCGGCACACTGCGTGATCGTTCGTGGCGGGAGACCGGTTCTTGGTCGGGGTATCCCAGGAGTTGAGCAATTTCCCGCTGACTTAGACCTGACCGCTTCCGATGATAGCGAAGATAGCTCGCAAGAGTTGGGTGAGTCATGTTGTCAAAGATCAATTTATTTATCGACGTTTGCTTTAAGTGTAACAACCCAAACAAAGAGCGATAGGTAAACAAAAATGCATCCCATGCAAGGTTTTCCAGACCCCGGAGTGTCTTCTACAAAACGGAAGCCCAACAGGCCGCACAATTCAAGCGCAATCACGAAACCTCTGTGCACTGCATCTGGAAATGTTCCGGATTTGTGGGGATATCTGCGGTGCGGGTGCACTATGAGAGAGGCCGACGAAACTGCGTATTCAGTGATTTCAATGTCTCCAGAGAGTCGGATGTGCATCAATTCTTGAAATCCAATGCATAGTCGGCCATGCCGAAGTGCATCCGTTGTGAATTGATTGACGTTCGTCTCGGCAGAAATCTCCGCGGCCACTCGGATTCATTGGTCCGCATGAGCCTTTTCAACCGACGCCCAGGCACGAGGTGCCTTGGTTGCATTTATCGCCGCTAATGCTACGATAAGACTCATAGAAGGTCGCTATTCCTATATACCACTACCATTTCATTTGAATCCTTCCGCTCGTTTTTCAACAAGCGTGAAAATCAAGAAGAGGAACAGAAGAAGGCTGCGGAAAGCATGCCTGAGGTAAAGTCTCGTGACCTTCCGTCCGTTGGGTCACAGCCTCGGTCGATGGAGGAACTCAATAGGGAAATTCATGAATCTCTTGAAAGACACAGGAGAGAGAGTGAAGAGCTTGATCGGTCCATTCACGAGGATCTTGTCAAAAGAGCGCCGGAGATACTAAAGCAGCAGGCGAGTACAATCCTGCCCGCGATCACCAAAACACTTCGCCGGGCGTTCAGCTATACCAGCGAAGAGGACTGGGCACGAGATCACATCCGAGTTCCCGAAGGCGAGCTGGCGTCCTGGCGTTATTACGATCTTGAAGAGCCGCTTTTAGAAATTGACGCTTGGCGCGAGTACCTTTCTCAAGAGGCGCTCGACGAAATCTCCCAACAGGTGAGCGCCCAGTCAGAGACAACTTTGCGGATTCTAGAAGAATACCGCACAGGGGGGGCACAACATGATGAACCCCACACCGAAACACAGCGTAATGCGTTTGAGAGCCTCTGGACATTGCACGTTCTTGCCCCGGACGTTTTCCCCCGCGATCTTGTCACGCTCACCGATCAGGAATTCAAGGAAATCGGGACTGTAGAGGACGCTATCATCAATAGCCCAACTAAACGTTTGGCAATTCGCGCGAAACTTGCCGAGTACGACCCGGAGCGATTTCGCGCGATATTCGGAGCAGAGTATTCTCCCGAAAAGTCAAACAATATGCGAAAGCGATGTGAAAGGCGTGATTGGCAAGAGCCGCTCAAAGTACCGATGTGGAGCCCCTTTTTGAAAATCATTGAGGGGTGCATGGCGACCTCCGAGACAAATTCCACTGATACCCGGTAAGCTGGCCGGGGTGCCTCTCCCCTGAGCCTTATGTCGGCGAGGTCCATCGGTCAACTCCAGGCCACAAATCCCTGGTACTTTTCCGTATCTTCCGCACTGAACGAGCTACAATTGAGCCACTTCAAATCCTTCGGAGCCCATGCCGATGAAGTTTCTTGAGCGTTTATGGTGGCTCAGATTTGGCGCTATCTGGTTTCATCTAAGCCTGTTCCTCCGCGTCAGATTCGCGCTTATGCCAATAGGCATCCGCTTCACTCAGGGGAAGATAGCGAGCGACGAGGCCTATAGACTTCTCGCCACCAAACTCCTCGCGCTCGCAGTGGAGATGGAACAGCGTCCTCTGCCTGCCGAGGACGCCTACATGTTTCCAATCAGGCTCTGGCTTCGCTTTGGCCACTACGCGATGATCGTGTGGTGCCTTACGGTACTCCCGGAAGAGATGCGCGGACGATTACCGGTGGAAGTTGCGAAACAAGTTGTGCACTTTTGCGAACTGGCCATCGATCTGTATCACAAAGGGGCGAAGGACTACATTACGGAGAGGGCCAATCGCAGTAAGAGAACGCCGCCAGTCGTCAGGCAGTCCAGAGCTGTAGCCTCAATCTACAGACTCCTTGCTTCAACCTATCTGGAGTTGCACCCAAATGATTCTGCGTACGATTGCGCAACTGCGTTTAGGCATCTCAGTGACGGTGCCAGATATCTTGAGGGTATAGACCATCCTCAAGTGCGTTGGGATGCCGCGAGAATATGGTGCGAACTCGGGGAGGCCCATTTGGCGCACCCGTATGAGGCAGATTCTACGGATAATGCACGAATAGCATTGCTTCGCGCCAAGGAACTTGTCGTCCCGGATGTAGGGGACGTAAAGCCACCTCCTGAGGAGATGAGGAACCAGAACGAATGGAAGCAAATGTCCAGCTCGATGCAGTTTCGCAAATCAATGAGTTATGCATGGGATTTGCAGCGGGGACGAGGGCGAGTGGAATCTGGCATTAATGATCCTGCTTACGCATGGTCGCAATTAGCGCCTCTGATGTATAGAATTAACTGTCAGCTGGGAGCTGTGTATCGCAAGCAAGGCAATTTAGCTGCCTCAATTGAATGCTTTACAGCTGCGCTCACGGGCATCACGCGAGATCGCGACCAATCGGCAAACGTCAACTGCGAAATCGGATACACATATCTCGAGTGTGGCAGACCGCGCGATAAGGAGGACTTGAATCTCGCGATGCGCCATTTCGACAAAGTGATTGAATTGCAGGGCAAAACGAAGTTCGTCAAGCCTCTGCTCCGCGCCCTTATCGGTAATGCCTATGCGATTGTGGGATTGACCGAAATGGCTGTAGACGCAGAGCGTACCAAGATGATGCCGAGGCTCGATGTCATGGCAAAGAATCTTCAAATCGCCCTCGTTGAATCTCGGGGCAGGGCAATGATAGCTCTATGTCAGGAAGCGGCCTATGTACTCGGTTTGGTGCATATGAACAAGCGTGAGTACGCTCGGGCGTACAAGGCATTGGCGCTGTCTTCTCGGCTTTTGGATCGTCTCCAAAGGTCATCGCGCACCGTACGCTTGAAGTGGTATCGAATCGGAACCACGTCGTCCCTCTATAACAATCTGCTTTTTGCGGCTGTCCGTTACAAGCGCATTCGTAAGCCGGAGATGAATTTGAGCGAATTTGCGGCGGAATATGTCGCCGTTCGATGCCTCTTTACATTCTCCGAGCGCAGTCGCGCGGTGTTCTTGCAAGAGGAGATGGTAAATAGAGCCATCCTGCCTCGAGGTGTGGACGCGGAGACGATGAGTAAATTCCTAGCGTCACGGAGGGCATGGCACCAGGCAGAGATCGATTTACAGACAAGAGAAACAACGCTCGCGGATGAGCGGGCGGTCTCTGTCCTTAGGAAAAAGCGGGATGATCTTGAAGACGAACACTTTAAGGCGCTGGCTGAAATCAGAGTGAATTACAACGACCCGCAGTACGACCCCGATATGCCCGTCGCGCCCGCACACTTTTACGAGATTCAAAAGGTTATAAACAGTCTAGCAAAAGTGAAAACGACTGTGCTCGTTCAGTACCACATGAGCAATAGTCGGGTATATATCGTTATTCTTGCGCCGAAAGTCCCTCGCTTTCGAAACCGAATCTTTTGGAAAGAACTTGTTCTCGATTCCGAAGCAGTGACGGAAATGATCCGCGGCGACACGGGTGCCGTGACGCAGGGCGGCAATAGGAGGAATTGGTGGCATTGGGGAAAGAGTAGGCTGCCGCAGACTCTTGAGCGTCTTAGTGCATTGGCCGAATACCCGGCTAGGATTGTCGCGCAATGGGAGGGGTCCACAGGCGCAAGAGTTGAACGGCTTATTCTCGTACCGCACAAGTTACTACACTTGATTCCGCTCCACGCAATTCGACTGCCGTCCGGCGAGATTTGGGGCGACACCGTTGCAATTCGCTATGTTCCTTCGGCATCAGTTCTTTGCCGTTTGGTGCACGGTGCCCCCGGTGAGGTAGCAACTGAAAAGAGGTCGGAAACACCGAAGGCTGTTGCGATTGCAGGCTTGTCCGACAGCCACTCGTTTGAAAGGGAGGCAAAAAGCGTTTCACAAATCCTTGGCGGCTCCACGATACTTGGCAACGAAAAGAGCGTCGCTGAAATCATTCAAGACATTACGGATGCGGACTACATTCATTTCTCGTGCCATGGAAGCTACAACCATTCCTCTCCGATGTTGAGCGGACTCAATTTCGTAGGGAACGACGATCCACACAGTAATCGAGAGGCGCTTGAGGAAGAAACAATGCGCCCTGCACGGCTCACGCTTGGGGGAATATTCGAACGTGTACACCTACAACGTACGCCAATTGTTGTACTGAGCGCTTGCGAATCCGGTATCAGCAAGATCGAACAATCCCATGATGAGTATATCGGTCTGCCAGCTGGGTTCTTGTACGCGGGAGCGAAAACAGTTGTTAGCTCTTTGTGGCCAGTGGACGACCCGGCAACGTATTTACTAATGACCCGGCTGGTGCGACAGCTTGCGCAAGGCACGGACATTTCGGAAGCACTTAAGATTGCTCAGCAATGGCTTCGTGCGCTCCCTAAAGATGATGCAATGATCGAAGTCGCGGCTATGTTGCGGAACAACGTGAGATTACCGGAAAAGGGAGGCATGCCGGATAGCGACGAGATGGAAAATGTTCTGAGGAACTTCCCTGTCCTCCGGATCGCAGGTGTGCTCCCGTTTGCGGAACCTTACTGGTGGGCAGGGTTTACGATCAATGGCCTGGGCTGAAACAAGCTATCGCCCATCTCGATCACCCAGTGCGAGAAAAAGTGATTCCCATACATCATCGCTGAGCGCGATTGCGAGTACGATTCTCTCCTCTGAAGGCCAATTGTATTCAAGGGAGAGGTGCGCGTTGCCGTACAAGTCGGTCGTTGTTGATCCGAGAACCGCGCCGCTCTCGCGATATACCGTGATTGTCGCCGGGATTTTATCGGTCCATTTGTAGCCTGCAACGTCAAAGGTGAGTTCGTTTTCATGAAGTCTGAGATCGAAGCCGTAGACATTGTTCCCAACGGAGACCTCAAACATGAAGCCAGTGGTATGTTGTGAAGATTCACCGCGCAGAGCCAATGCTGGCATTGGACCAGTCACGCGGATGGCGCCTATGAGTGTGCCGGGGGCACACTGGATTCCAATGTCAATCAAAACCTGACGCGCTCTCTCATAGCATTGCGCCCACCACGAGAGTTGTGGAGCTGTCTCGGGTTGTTCGACCACATCGGAAATGGCCTGCTCCCTATTTCTAAGCCCACGCAGCATCAGAAACTTCTTGGAGCACTCGCGGCAATGAACGACGTGCGCGCGCACATGGCGCGCCTCGTCTTCGTTGGCGAGTTCGGCTTCGACACTTGCTAGAAGGTCAGTTGGCGGGCAGTCCTCTTTGGATTCCTCGGGATCGAAAATGTTGCCGCTGAGATTACGGCCAAATTCCCGCATGAATTTGACGATTTCCATGCAGGATTCGCACTCAGCAAGGTGGCGTTCAACGATAGCTGCCTGTGAAGGCGAGAGGTCATTCCACACGTACCGATGAATGTCCTCTAACAGTTCCTGGCATTTCTGAGATTGAGACGGGCTCATAATGCACTCCCCTTGCGGTGCGCGGGTTTCCCATCAACGACGCGCGTATACATCTCACGGTAGGCAGTCATGTTGTCACGCAAAATGTCGTGGACCGTGCTCTTCGGTTTCCCCAGAACGTCAGTAATTTGTCTTACCGTCATTTCGTCGCTGTAGATGAGAGAAACGATCACACCGCATTCGGCACCTTTGTTCGACGCCGTGCAGTGCTCATCATAGATTCTTCTCAGAATGTCTTGGCGTTCGTTCTGAATAGCGACCGTTTCTGGGTCATGCCAGTGGCAGGACTGGTAAGTCGCCATGGCGGCTTCAAGAGCGCCAAGTTCGCGAGCCGCCCATGGTTCTTCGGCAGCGCGCGAGATCAGGTCGTCGAGCGACTCGAACCGAATGGGTATGCGTGTTCTGCGCGTTCGAGAGGTCGTTTCTTCCACGACTGCGGATTTGGCAATCATCCAAAGCCACGAATGCAGCGCTCTTGCGCATTTCAGTTGCCGAAGAGCTGGGACGAACTTCGACAACGCCAGGGAGTATACGTCCTCCGTGAACGTCTCCTTGTTCGCTGAATTTGGCCCCCGGTCTTCTGCATAGACGAGTCTGCACACATATTTACGCAGCAATACAGCGCACCTTTCTGCAAAAGCTTCACGGTACGAATCGGGCGATCCCAAAAAACGTTCAGCCAGTTCCTCGTCGGGGTTCGCGAATTGAAGATCGTAATCCACAGTCCTCCCCTACTTGCACCATCAGCAACACTGCTTCGTGGTTACAGGAAATAGTACACCATCTCCCCCTCTGTCTCGGCCAATGGCTAGCGACTCAAAGTATTTGTTTTCTGTAACCTGCCCTGGATTGCTCTACCTCCCTGAAAGAATTTCCGGACAGCGGTGCGTTTGTGCGGTCTTCTCCTCCAACAACGAATCGAACGTAGCCTCTCGATCCTGGCAGCCTGGCCAAGCAAGCCTTCCGGATTTGAGATGCGCACAAAGGAGAAGAGTATGAGCGTGATTTTGACCAAGAAGCAGTTGGGCGTTTTTGAAGCGGCGTTGAAAGAACAAGAGGATGCCGCCAGTGAACCCACAGTATGTCTTGTGGGTGATAGCCCGAACCTGACCCGGACGGTTGAGGGCGTGTACGGCAAGGGCGCGCGGCCGGATTTGGCGGCAGTGCTCAACATCGCTAGAGAGTTCGGCGTGATTTACGAAGCAACCATTGTGGCAAACCCCGGCTTACCTGCCTATGTTGCCGACCGCTTCGAGCACCTAGGCTATACCGTTGACCGCGGACTTGCGCCAGATTGTGACGACCGCTTTGTTAGGAAGGTCGCCGGTGCCGGAGTCATCGCTGACACTCTTGTCATCATGGGAGGCGATCACTGCACGATCGACGTGGTTCGTTTGGTAAAGAACCAGCGTAGGCCTGTAAGGGTGGTGGTGATCGGCGTAAGAGAGTCAACGGCAGTCTGCCTAAAGGACTGCGCCGACAAGTTCATCAATCTGCCCGTGATTTTGAATGCGGTTGCAGCGTAACGCAATAAAAAGCGCAAACCCTGGGCTGGTTGGTTTGCCAGTCCAGGATCAGGGAGGCAAGCGTTGCTATGGAACAGATATTGATCGTCGATCCGGACCGTAACCATGCGATAGGCCTAAAGGAAGCTCTGGAAGCAGCAGATTGCTGTGTGTCGGTTCATCACGATCATCGGACTGCTATGAAGGCGGTGATCCCTCAAGGCATTAGCACGGTGGTATTTGTTTCTTCCTCGCCGTCTTGGTGGCGGAACGATCTGAAAGCGCTCTGCGAATCGGCGGCAAACATTCAGCACACGATAGCTGTCGTCTGTTTACTGCGGTGGCCGTCGATTGGACCTGCCGACCGCCTCTTCGGCGATCAGTTAAACGTGAGGGTGTTTCATGAGCAATAGCAGCATTCGCGAGGTTGTAGAAGAGATCGAATACCTGCGCGCCAAGCGGGCACAGGCTTCGTCTGCTAGCCCGCGTCTTGTTGTGGTGCATGGAGAGCATCAGCCACTGACGAAGTGCCTGCCTGGTGAGACCGTGGAACAGGTCGGTCTCGCCGTTCATTCCAGGGTGATTCCCTTAAGTCTTTCTCCCATCGGCCTCGTAGTCGCAGATGTTCTTGCGCGGAAAAGACCGATGCTCCTCACCGCCGCACAGATCGAGCGCCTCCTCTCCTCAGATCCATTTTGCGTCCGATTGGGCGCAAATGCCTCACGTGCACTGAGGCCGGCGGTCAGGCTGGCTCGCAAATCAGTCAAAGTGTATATCCAGCGGCTGCGTTGGCAATTAGGCAAGGCGCTCAAGGCTATGGGGCTTGCCATGTTGCCCGAGGAAATCCTCGTCTCGGAGAGTACTGAACTCTCAAATGTGATGACCTACCGATTTGCCATTCCTTGTGAATTTGTCCATCTCAACGGCGATGCCAAGAGGAAGTAGCCATGCCAACCGCAGCTTTCGAGATTGACGGCATGCTACGCCAGCGAGGACGCTCGATGCCAAAGCCAACGTTGCCAGAACGAGGGCGGATTGGAAGTGGCGTGGCCCTCGCTACGACCGGGAACAAGGCGCAGTGGACAGACAACCCGCACCATTGGCAAACCCTTATTCTCCTCTTGCCACTGTTCCACAATCCGGACCCAAAAGGCTATCGAAAGCCGATTTCCGGGGTATTGATCCAGAGGACCATCGACGAAATGCAGCGGATGTTCAGCGGGTACACCCTTGCGCGGGTAATGGGGTGGTACTGGGACGAAACCAAGAATACGGGCGTGCCGGATGAACTTGTGCGATTCGAAGTGGACGGGGTATTCACCGGCAACGACCTTTACGCGTTGCACACGTGGAAGAAGAGGCTGCGGCGGCGTTTCAGGCAGGACTTTATCTACATGAGGCTTGTTGCATCCGGCACGGCGATCTAACCATTTGCAAAACAGCAAATCACTGCGAAGGGGTAAACATTGCATCCGGCAATTCTCCAGCGTTTCATCTCTCTAATTGAGGAGAATCACCAACCGGCGTCTCTCGTCGATTAAACCCTTTTCGTTCCGCCCAGCGTTCCCAAAGCTGCATCAAAATAGGGCTCTCGCAGAGAGATATGGCCTCGTAAACGCCATCGAGACTCTTCCTGCGACGGGCGGCATCGGCGGCTACGACCGCCATCAGGTTGCCGAAGGCCTGCGGTGCATCATCAAGTCGAGCAATGGTTCCATATTCCTTCGGCGTGAGCTCCTTCTGCACCAGCGCATCAACCCGCCTATTCATTTCACGCCAAATCGGGTCGGTCTCATGCTTGGGCAGCGCCAACGAGTCCGAGGTCCCGGCCATGGGCACCACGGCGGAAGAAAAGACATTTTCAGCGTCCTTTTCGTAGAGATGCAAACTGTCGGCAAAATGCGTGTAGGTTCCCGGCTCGATGCCGATCCACCCCGCAAGTACCTCTTGCAATGTCATGAACTGCACAAAGTTATGCGGGAGACCCAGGAAAATGTCGTTGCTGCGCATGATCTGCGACCACTCAAGCTTCCCGTTCCGCACCTTGAGCATGGAGCAGATGTTGCACGGGATGTCGTCTTCGACCGGCGTGCCGCCATCCGACGGGAAATCCAACGTCGCGTCCCAGATCTGCAATACGATCTGACGCCCATCCCCGTTCGCCTTGAGTGCGTTGCTCGCGCGTTCCAGTTGGTCGAATCCGACGCCGCTCCGCAGCCGAAAGCCGTATGCGCCGTGGTACTCCGCCCCGGTGCCCGCAAATTTCGGCAAGCGAGGATTGAAGAAGTTGAGGTATGCGGAGTCGCGACGGCCGTTCAGGATGCCAATGACTTCGACGACGGCAAATGCAACGCTCAGTGCCGGGGTGCGTGATACCACCCACCGTTGGCGCGAATCATGAACGTGAATCGTCACATGCAGCAGTTCGGAGGTGTATCCCCCTCTCCCGTTCTGCCGTAGCACGTGTGTCCCATCCTTGATCGCGTCAACAGCAAGTCGCCATGCCTCATCGGCGGACGCAGCATCAAATGACCGCATGGGGTGCCTCCTTCTCGCGCTCGATCAATTCATTGAGGCCCCACTTGGGTGGATACCAATACTCAATCGGCGACGGTGTGCTTCGAAAGACCTGTTTGATGCGGGTTCTCCCGGTGATTCCGACGACATCCGGATGTGCGTGCCGGGCGTATTTGTCAACTTCACAAAACAGGTTCTGACAGTCGATCAATTGAAGTGATCGACCCCATAGTGATTTGAATTCGATACCCAAGCGTTCAAATTCCTTCTGCTGCCGGTCAGCGACCAATTTGATAATGTCGGCTTCGTTCAGTCCGCCGAGGTCCTTGAAGCACTTCCGTATTCCGTCCCGTGCACCGGGACCGGGAACGACGAACTCCATTTCGCTAAATGAAGTCAGCTCGCTGTAATTGAGGTCGGTGGCGTATTGATATGCCAAGAAATCCCCAATCATCGGATAGGAAAGCAATACCTCAAACACATCGCGCATTCGCTTCATCTGCGTGATTCGTTCCGGAACACCGTCGACCAGCATGTTGCGCAACAGCGCGAGGTGATTGCGATGCTTCTTAGGCTCACCATGCTTTCCCCCGGAGGGCATAATGTACGCGGCGGAGTAGATGGTTTGTTTGCGGGCCATCGCTCTCGTCAAGACGTCATCGAAGGAACTGAGGTCGAATGTTCGGGTGGTCAACGGTCCGAGTGTGTTCTCCAGGAGCTGCCACGTTTCGATTTTGTTGAAGAACTTGAACAAGATGGTCCTGAAGAACACCTCGTCGGGGCGTTGATCGCCTTGGTAGATAACGTTCCGAATCAAGAACTGACTGACCCGATCCGATGCGCGGTAGGCATTGGTGAATTTGAAGTGCGAAAGGATCGGGTCATTGGTCCAGGGCGGCAACGCGTGATATGCCCGCTTGAAGAACACGTCCTGGCGCTTCGCCGCAAAGCGCCAATAGGTATCGTAGACTTCCGATGGAATCGCCGGGGTCAGCTTCGTAAAGACCACGGGTGCCTGCCCACGCGATGACGGAGGTTCTGAATGAAGCGGAAGCGTGCGTTGCCGTGGAGGAAGCGCTCTACGTTGCGGTGCCACGGCTGCCACGACCTTTACTACGGACAAAATGTCGTAGAGAGACTCCTCGATGGTTCGGGTGGTCGAAATGCGATAAACGGCATACTTCTCCTTTTCAGTCGCCTCGAGCTCTGCGTAAGCGTCTTCGAGGAGATTGTGTACAGCGGGCGATTGCTCCTTCCGCGCCGGTGTTGATCGCACAAGGAGAAAAATGGCAGTCGGGCGGTGATGTGACCAATGGTGAAGCTCAAGATCGATCATGAGTCTGAGCGACTCCGGGTCCATGCCGGAAACCTTCCCGTATGCGACAGTAGACCACCAGAAACGATCCATCACGACGATCTCGCCGGATTCGAGCGCCGGAATGATGGTCGTCTGCAAGGCATCAATGTGCGCGGCTACATGGAGCAACTGTTTTGCCGCAGGAGTGATCTCATGGAGTCCGTGCCGTTCCGGCGAATGATGGAGGTTGTATACAAGTTCCCCGACTGACCCTTCAATGCGTCCTGGGGAACTGACGTAGCGTGCATGATTTCCTTGCGACGTGAGCCACTCAACAAGCCGGAGGCTGAGCGTCGTCTTTCCGGTCCCGTCCGGACCTTCAAAGATGAATAATTGGCCGGGCATTCTATCCTTCATTCGTCGCCACAATCGCTTCTGGTAGGCCTGCTACGAGCGCGAGCGCGCGGTGGGCGATGGTTCGCCCTTCTTTCGCACCAATCCTCGCAACATTGTCGAGCTTCGCAATCGACGCCACGCACGTCACGCGCGTAAGCTGCCGACTCCACTCATGGGCGAAAAACCTTCCAAGTTCGCACAGGCCGATGTAGTTTCCGTAGGCACGCTCAAATAGCGTTTGGGTTGCATAAAAGCCTGTCACCGACAACTCGTCGTCGCCGATGGGGCTAATAGAAACCTGCTGGAGGCAGGGAAAACCGCGCTGGCGCTGATTCGTATGATCCCGCGTTGGGTCGAAGATGGACAACTGGTAGGCGCTTCGCCGAGGGTTTCCGGCTTCCCGTGTCGCGAGGATGTGCGCTAGCTGATTGACTGGGGCGGGCACGCCCTTTGGATGGAATCGGATCATCCTCTCGAAGTAGACCCCGTTGTGATTCTGTTGGCACTTCTGGACCCGTGGCAATACGCGCAGGTAGCGGTCGAAGAGATGTTGGGGCGAGCTATTAGGGTTCCAGAGCGAGGATGGAAAAATCGTGCTCGCGACTGTGCGGATTGATTGCATACCGTGACTCCGGAGTTCGGCGTCCAGGTACGCGCGGATGCGCAGGTCCTCGCGAACGACGTTCTCGTCGAATCCTGTGACGCACACGATCAAGGGAACGATCTCGTGCTTTGGCGCATCGACGATCTCGCTGAAAGCCATTGCCCATGCCGTTGATACTCTCTCGCTTTCAATGACCACCGGCCCTTTAGTCATATTCGACCTCCTCCAAATGACGGAATATGCTGCGACCCTCGTAGTGCTTCCGCGAAACTCTTACGAATGCAGCCCAACCGCTCGGCGACTCGAAGCGGCCAATGCCGGGAGTGACCGCTTGGTGCAGTACCCCGTGCGTGAGTACCGCGCGCTTCTCGCAAAACGGTCCTTCTGACGAGGTGCCTGGAGGAAGCAGCAGTAGGTCTCCTACCGCCGCATCGACCGGCCTTCCGCTCCACTGCTCATCGACGATGATGAGTTCCTCGGACGTGGATTGGCCGAAGATGGATTCTCGGATCGCTTTCGGCGTGAATCGGTCCACAGTGGCAAACCGTTCTTGGGTGATCGCACGAAGCGCGTAATGAAGGTGCCCGGCGAGCGTTGAATATCCCACGCCGAGCCAGCACGCAACGCGGTAGCACTCCACGGGATTCGCGGTAGCGGGGTTCAACTTCCTCACCGAAAACGCGTGGTCAACCGCAGACTTCGGCATGAGCAGCAGTCCGGCGAACATATCAGCACGCACTTCGTCGTCCTGTCGGACCGTGCCGGAATTGGGATCGAAAAGTTCGTCAACCCGTGTACCGTCTCCGAATGCATGGTGGCCAAGTTCATGAGCGCATGAGAACCGCTGCCGTCCGGCGGGTCGCTCTGAGGCGATCAAGATGACGGGGGCGTCCTGCCGCAGATACATGCCCTCCATGCTCGATATTTTGGTGAAGCGCACCTCAACGCCGAGCTGCTGCGCCACGTCGAAGACGTCAATCGCATCCCACGGCTTGGCGTGCACCTCCGCTCGAATCCGGAGCGCGCGTGTCGCCGCCGATTTTGCCAAGGCCTGCCGGTTATTCATTCACCCTCCGGCTTGCTCCGTAAAGAGGTCAGCAAGTCCATCAAAAGATCAACGTCGCCGGGCTTCAGCTTCGACAATTCGCGCGCGGCGAGCTCCAGTCTGTCGGCGGCAGGGTCGCGCGGCTCGCCCGTGAGCCAGCCGACAGTGACGGAATATATCTTGGCGAACTTCGTCAATTCTTCGGCAGTGACGCTCCTGCGCCCCGCTTCAATTTCGGAGACCGACGGGCGATGCATCGCTACCAGCTTGGCAACCTGGCCTTGACTCAATCCAGCCCTCTCCCGAGCAAGGCGAAGTCGCGACGCGATTGCATTCCGCTGTTCGATGGTCATACGACCTCCTGCTTTGCCGTGGCGTTGGCTGCGAGGCGATCTGCAATTTCGCCGATTGTGAGATCGCCGTCGTCAGCAGGGGTAAACGGGTTGAAGTCCGGTCCAAAGGAAAGATCTTCCAGCAGGAGTGCAGTGACCTCTTCGCCATTCAGGCTGTCGAATCCATCGACATCGACGAATGGACGTGAGTGTTCATTGAGCACATCGACCTTCCTGCCGCTCTGTTCCTGAATCTGGGCAATGGCATGGCAGACCATTTGGAGTGCTTCGTCTCGGCTCATTTGTCCTCCTTACGGCTAGTAAGAAAATCTTACCACAAGCCTGTGGTGAGTGGTGAACAATGGAGTCCAAGGGAACAACCACGGAGGGTTCCAGCGGGAATACGCTGAGGCAATCTTCACGACAACCCAAACGGATTTACTCGAAGAAATCCCTTTGAATCATCCGTTGAATTTGCTTGGAGGCGACGACCGCTACAAAATCGTCTACATCGGTGTAGCGATAAAAAGCAGATGCGTGGCCGAAATCGTCAATATCCATTTATATATCAATAATTTACGATGGTCGGGGCGGAGGGATTCGAACCCCCGACCCTCTGCTCCCAAAGCAGATGCGCTACCAGGCTGCGCTACGCCCCGACTCAATTCTTTGATTGTATCGCGAATCGCTTTCCCATCCACCCGCGCACAGGACCACGATCCTTACCGCTGCAGCAGCCACACCACCAGCCAGATAAACAGGAGCACGGGAATGGTGAAAACCAGCCCCAGCCCGCAAACCAGCACCCCAAGAAACGCCCAGTCCCGCCAGCCGTGCCGCCGCGGTTCCCGCAAGTGCAGCTGCATCAGCCGGTAGTTGCGCCGGTTTGCCTTCCAGAACACATCGAAAATGTCGCCCAGCACTGGAATCGATCCCACCAGCACGCCAATCCCCAGGTTCACCGCCATCCGTGCCAGCGTGACATACGGCACGCCGCGTATCCATGCCGCAATGGGAATAACCAGCGACAGCAGCCCCGCCATGACGTCCCCGAGCCCCGGCACCAGCCCGATAATCCCATCAATGCCAAACCGGATCTCCGTTCCCGGAATGCGAAACGCCTCGTCCAGCAGAATCTCCAGCCCCCGCAGCGTCTTGTCCCTGAACAGCCACGCCCCGCGATCCCAGCGATCCAGTTGCGCGCCCGAATTCGCTCCTCGGCCCGGATCGGAAGCATCGGGCAACTGTGCGGTGGGTCGGGTCATGGGCGGCTCTCCCTCGGCCGGGAAACTTCGTTCAATGTTACAATCGAATGCGTACGTGGCGGCTATAGTTCAGCGGCAGAACGCCTGACTGTGGCTCAGGATGTCGTGGGTTCGATCCCCACTAGCCGCCCCAATAGAAAATAAGAGACTTAGACCTATACCCCCACCTCAGCGGGCAATAGCGGGCAATGGTGCTATACTTCCTCTACTTTCCAGAGAGGTATAGTCATGGGGCTGCAGCTCTATCGCCGCCATTCAAAAGCATGCAAGGCCGAACGTCCGGAAGACTCCAGAACAGGCAAATTCGAGGAAGGACGCCGCAACTGGAAGAAGTGCTCCTGCCAGATTTTCGCGTCGGGCACGCTCGGCGGAAAATTCAAACGGCAATGTACGGAGAAGTGGGAGTGGGACAAAGCTGAGGAGCTAGCAGATGGATGGCAAAAAGCCGGAAGCTGGCCCAGCGGATCGAAACAGCCCGTCTCTGCACCAGCCCCTGAAGCTAAATCGTCTGAGGTTGCCGCTCCTAAACCAGCGCGAAAAGTGGTACGCGAGGTAGTGGAGGCGTACCTCTCCGCCTGCAAGAGCCGGGAGATCAAGGGCTCGACGCAGGCGAAGTATAAGACGCTGACGAATCAGTTGGAAGCGTATTGCAGTGAGAAGGGCTACACGTGCATTGACCAGCTTCAGGTCACGGACATGGACGAGTTCTACGCGGACTGGAAGGATGCCAAGAAAGGGAAAGCTAAAAAGCTCGAGCGCCTCAGAGGATTTGTCCGTTTCTGTCTTAAGCGAAAATGGCTGACCGAGAATATTGCCGAAGACTTGAAGGCACCGCCAAAGGCCTCGGAACTGAATGCCAAATCGCCCTTTGAGGACGAGGAACTCAAACGGATCTACGCGGCCTGCGACAAGATTCTTCCGCAGCTCAATCCGGGCCCTGGATTTCGTACCTGGGATGGACAAGACGCGAAAGACTT
The DNA here is from genome assembly GCA_003151435.1 of Acidobacteriaceae bacterium. GTDB lineage: Bacteria > Acidobacteriota > Terriglobia > Terriglobales > Acidobacteriaceae > Telmatobacter. Next base: position 1,508 of record PLXP01000005.1, on the reverse strand, counting down.
CATTAATCTTTCGATCTACACAGGTCTAAGGATCTCCGACATTTGCCTGTTTGACGTCTCCAAGCGGCTCGATGGGAATGACGTTTATTTGAGGATGCATAAGACTGGGAAGCCGCTTTACACATGGATACCCGATTGGCTTGTTGCTCGCCTTCGCGCGCGAGCTGTGATTCACGGCCCAGTGATTTTCCGCTGTGGTGTGACCGGGAACGCCAAACAAGTCTGTGATATCTGGCGCAATAAGAGATTGAAGCTGGTCTTCAAGCTTGCGGGGCCGTTCGAGGAAAAACCAGGACCCCATCGATTCAGACATACGTTTGCACGCATCCTGCTCGAACGGGGCGTAGAGGACACGGACGTGGCTGAACTCATCGGCGACACGGTCGAAGTGGTGCGACGCTACTATTCGAAATGGATCCCAAGCCGGCAGAAAAGGCTCAGAAAGATTATTCAGGACGCTTTCGCAGACAGACCGGAGAGCGCTCCATTCGCGGCCGGTCATCAGACGAATGAATCGCTGGGGATATGATTCTTCCGACCTTGGCAAAATCCAAGCGCTCAAAGACCCACAAGGTCTTTATGCCGGACACAACAGGCGATTGTGAATACGCTTGGCGACTGCATCGGGCACGCTATATGCGGTGTGTGACTGCTTTCGACCTAAGCGGACTTTCACCACGCCTGGCTCGTCTTTCACCATCAAGCGCACAGTTTCACGCCCAAGTTTCCAGCGTTTTGCTAGGTCACCGATTTTGTAGTGCTGCTCGCTAAATGATGATTCCAGACCGCCGAAGTTAGAATGTATTCTTTTCGCAGCAGATTCAGGAATGCGGTATGTCGTATGGCTCTTCTTCAGGCCGAACCTGATCTTGATAACTCCAGGGTCATCCTTGACCATCTGCCGTACTGTCTCTCGGCTAAAGCCCCAAAGTTTGACAAGATCATGGACTTCACTGTGCCATTCGGTGTGAGCGCAGTTGGCGGACCGAGCCTCCACCGGCGTCGGCTCGATCACCGGAACAAGCCCTGCCGAGAGTGCTCCACGGCCGATGAGGACGCCCCAAAGCATCCCCGCCCAGATTGTGAGGGCTAGCACGAAGAAAAGGACACAGTATTCAGCTGGGCATTCGCTTCTTTTGTCGAGTGCGCACACCCTGGTCAAGAATCGAAATAGCCTTCGAATCAGCCCCTGAGACTCCGGTGAAAGCCTCGAGCTTGAAGCGATGGAATTCTCAGCACCGCCTGACATAAGAATCAACTCCTTCGTTGCCAGAATACGCGCGTGTATGCATACCGCCAACGTCCACCAAAACATTTCTCATGTCAGAACGAATTATTTGTTTGGCAGATGAGCCATTCGGCATCGAGTTGCTGGGACTGCGCCTTGCCGGCTCCATCTTCGTGATGCTTGAGGTTCGATGGGATCACCTGGAATGAGGGCGCCGCCGTCGGGTATGAGCCATGAGTGAGTAAGGTCCTGAAGCGGCCTAGTACTACAGTTGTAGATA
>PLXP01000182.1 GCA_003151435.1 Acidobacteriaceae bacterium | reverse complement strand
AAGATGTCCGGGGTAACTTTATTTGTACCTCGTGTAGACTCATAAAGGAGGATTTGAATGAGCACGAAACAACTACTGGCTGAAATCGATCGCGGCATCAACGCCTTGCAGAAGGCACGTGCCTTGTGTTTGAAAGGTGAGGCTGTTGCACCGAAGGCCAAGGCAACCGCAGCTAAGACAGCCAAGGTAACAAAGGCGCCAGCAAAAAATGCCGCTAAGGGCGGCATGAGCGATGAGGGGCGAGCCAGGATCGCCGCTGCTCAGCAAAAGCGCTGGGCCAAGGTTAAGCGGGAAAAGAAAAAAACAGCTAAGGCAGCTAAGGCGGCTAAAGCCGCTTTGGTCGTCCCCGCAGCAGAGTAACCCGCTCGCACCCACACGCATAAAGGCCCCGAGGCTATCGACCTCAGGGCCTTTATGTTTGGCGGTGACTACTTCGGCCAGAGCATATGGAGCAAAACAGCAAACGCCCCAAGTGCGGCCATGGCAGCCGGTCGTCCCCCGAATGGTGTCGAGGACGAGTTCCTGTCAATTTCCCGGATCGGCGTCGTGACCAAGGAAAACTTGCGGGAAGCCGACTTGAACGAAGCCGCTGTGGCGCTGAACAGCCGACATTGGAACCGCGCATTCTTGCGCTTCAGCACGCGCCGACGCAGGTGTGAAAACGCCGTGATCATCTGAATCCATTCCGCGGGCATTCAATGTTCGCGGTACGGCTTGCGCGCAGTTGATCACTTCAGGACCGTGGGGTTGTATTTCGCTCCTGTGCGAAGGCTATCCAGTATTTGCTGCGTCCGCGCTGGGCAAGCTCTCCCTTTGTCAGGGGTGAAGTTGTCGTGTTCCGATTCGATCAACGGCAGTGGTTCCGTGCCGCCTGGAATTTGGTTCAGGGCTGTCCATATTCCAGCGGGCGGAGAAACGGTATCGATGAACCCCATGCCTGCCATCACCGGAGCCTTGATGTGCGAGGCGAAGTTGACGGGGTCGAAATAGAGGGCGGTCTCCATCGCCTCGGGATTGTCTGAAGGCCAATTGGGAAAGCCGCTCTTGCGACCGTGGAGATCCCCGTTTGTATCCGCCCCTGCGGGAACGCAGACCAACACCGCCGTGATCCTCTCCGGGCGCAGACCCGCGAGCGCGAAACTCTGCTGGCCTCCCTGGCTTCCCCCTATCAACACAATTGTCGTCCCATCCCAGTCCGGCCGCGTCAGTAGGTAATCGAGAGCTCGCGAATCGCGCAGGTACATTCCGAGAAAGTACGATTTCTCGCGGTCGGTGTTACCCACTGTGACATAGGACTTCGGTACGTCTCCAGAAGGGTCAGATGGAAGCTTGTCGTGTGCGTCGACATTGACCACCAGCCAGGCATCTGAGGCGTGTTGTGCAGCCCAGTGAGGATCCAGCGCGTAAACCCCGGCATACTGAAGTTGAATGATCGCGGGGAATCGTCCTTGTCTTGCGGGCTTTGCAACATACCCGTGCACCTTCGATCTCAAAGCGTCGAGAGTAAACACGCTCTCCTCGATGCCAGGGATGTCGGACTGGATCGGTGTGACGTTCGGGTTCATGGGGACCTGGGCTTGCGCCGCCAGTTTTGCGTCCCAGAATGCATCAAAGTCCGGCGGCCGCGCTGTGGAGAGCCCGAGTCTGCCCGGGGCGACGGCGGCTCCAACGGCGTAGAGGCCATTGTTACGGCCCGTGTTGCCGCCTACGAACGCGGGTGTGGCGGCTGCGCCGGCATTCGTTGTAGCCGATGCGCCACCACCTTTCACCGCATTGTCGGCCGAGAGGCTTGCATAGGGCTCGATAGCGACATAGACCATCTCCGGCTGATCGCCAACGATTTCAATTCTGTCTTTCCCGGAACTTAGATCGAGCTTGCCTTCTTTCAGGACGTCTTTGTTGTTGCGTCGGACTGTCCATTTATAGGCATACGTTGGCACAGGGGGACCTGGCGAAACAATCCAGCCGACCGTATCGCCAACATCGTACAGGCCGCTCGCGTGGTAAGGACGAAACACGAGTTGTTGCACGGGAGGCGCCGGCTGGGCGTATACGACCGGAGCAAAGAGTGGCAGCAGGAAAGCGAGTTTTGTTGTTCGATGGAACTCAGAAGCAACCTTGCGACAACTCTCGCCGACAATCCGCTGCATACGCCCGCATCCAGCCAACACTTGTGCCATGACGCCTCCTTGTCCATTGCTGACATTTGCAAGGAATGAGGATACACGACGGAGCAGCACAGTTGAGTGCCCAGCGGCTGCGGGCCATATGCCGAAGAACGGGAAGCCAAGCATCAGCAGGCCAATCCGATGTCCGCGGCATCCGGCTCAAGCTCCCAGAAAACTGGCGCCATGCCGAAGTTAACTGATTTCATGACAGCGTCGGCTCCCTCAGCCCGACTACACTGGTTGCTGCTAAACGACCGTGAAGCTCGGGAGAAGGAGCCGAGCATGATGATTATAGGGTGTGACTTTCATCCCAGTTTTCAGCAAATTGCATACGTAGAGCAGGAAACGGGGGAGTACGAGGAGCGCCGCTTGAACCATCGCGGCGAGGCG
>PLXP01000245.1 GCA_003151435.1 Acidobacteriaceae bacterium | reverse complement strand
ACGACGAGCACGCCTTCCCATTGAGCGCTCTGAACCGAGAAGCCGGCAATCGTCACGTGACTAAGCCCGGGGTTGTCAAATCCATCGACAAAGATGCCATTTGCGAGGCCAGTTGCGTCAATCACGGAGTGTTCGGCGCCCGATCCAATCAGGGAAAGGGGAATTCCAATGACGATGTCTTCTTTGTAAGTGCCGGGCCAAACGTTGATCACGTCATATGGAGCGGCATTGTTGACGGCGAGACTGATTGTTTTGTAGCAGCCGCCGGAACCGGCGGGATTCACGCAGAGGGTGGCAGCGGTGGCGTTTTGTGAAGAACCTGCAAACAAAACGGCACAACAGAAGAGAAGACACGTCCTGAAGCTTGCTTGTTGCATAGAACCTCCTAGTGCACTTTGGGGCCTTGAACTTGCCAAGTCCTTCCAGCTTCGTAAAGGAATGATTGGTAGCGCAGGTCTTACTCTGGAAACTCGCTTCGGGGAAGTGAAGCTGGAAGAAGAGTGACTGGTCGCAAGGGGGATTGTCAACATGAAACGGCAAACTAGGGCGATCGTATTAACCTGCTTCTCCTGTCGTTGCTTTACCGGGAGGTTCGCCGGGTGCACCGATGAAGGTCAAGCGAATTCAGTCGGTTGCGCGGAGATTCCGTACGAATCCAGGTTCGGAGGTATTTGCTGGAAATTCCCCCGCGTCCTGATGGCTGGTCTGGAGACAGCCGAATGGGCGGTTCCGGGCGGATGACCGGCCACTCGTCAACCGGCCACTCGTCAGTTACCACTTGTGCACTACCCAACAAGCCTGCGGCGCGGAGGCCGTGCTGGGTGCCCCGGATGTGTTGGTGGCGGCATTTCACGACACGGACGGCAAAATTCATTTCAAACAAAACCGTGCAGTCAACACATGGCACGAAACGAAAAGGCTAATATCTGAGCCACTTGCAAAATCCACAGTCATCGCCGGTGATGCTGACGGAAGTGGAATTTCTCCCTGTCGTGGTTAGCTGGCGATGCAGCGCTACTCCGTTTGGTCGATATTTGGATACGGCCCACCTGAGGATGCCGATTTTCGGACACACCGCGACCATGGATGTCCGCGCTTGATCCAGGTTTTCGGCTTCCGTCTGACAACCTACGTGATGAGTCTCAGGATCTGATCGGCGGTGAGCGCGATGATGCCGAACATCAGATGGCACATCACCTTGGCGTTGCCTCGGACCCGTATCGTTCGCCCGCCGAACTCGTCTTTCAAGCGCGCGTTCACCCGCTCCACGGTGGTACGTTCCCGATATCGCATGTCCTCGGCATAGTTGAAGTTCAACAGTGTGCGCCTTTTCTCTTCCGCTTGTAACTCTGCCTTGTGTGCCAGATCGCGGCGCGGATGGGCATCGATGATTGGGATGTGGCCTAGACCGCGGATCTGCTCATGGATCACGCGGCCGCTCGTCAGGTCGAATCTCTGCGCACGCAGCACGCCGCAGGCGCCGAGCAGGAGGCCGAGAAGAAGCAGGGGAAGCTTATTCATGCGCTGGTCGCAATTCAGGACTTCACCCCCAGCGTATATCACAACGAGTATCCGTAGAGAGTGACAACAATTCGCGATCTGGAAGTGCCTGCAATGAGGGGCCGAAACAGCTATCTACCTGGCGTTGGGAGCGTTGGCAGGCTGCCCGGAATTCAGCTTGCACGGCCCGTAGTCCCTGCTGATCTTCTCAACCGTAAATGTCTGATCGCCGGCGCTGCCTTTCACTTTCTTTACCCTCGTCCCATGGAACCGGACCAGGTCACCCACCTTGATGTTCGCGGTGTCTCCCGCCAGCGCATAGGTCTTCACATCGCCTTGAGTCTGAACCTGGAGGCCATTCTGGCCACTGAAAACACAGCCCTTCACGGTGTGATGACTATGATGGACCTCAATAAGGACGACCGTGCCGACCACCACGGCGCCAACCCCGATTGCGGCTGCGGTGACCTGGGCCCCGGACGGACCTAAGCTTCCGCTTGAGCTTTGTAAAGGTCCATTGGTGCAGCCGGTTGGACCGACCGCCACGCAACAAACAAGAGAAGCCAGGGCAATTGCAACCATCTTTTCCGTCCGTCGCCTTCCGGCTGAGGGCCTTGAATCTGAATGGGACGGCCGGAGAATTTCTCGATCGATTGTCATGTCGATTTCCTCAACTGTTGAGATTTCCGCTGGAGCTGGGAGGGTACGCGTCTGCGAGTGGCTTCAATATTCGAGGCGGGGTTCGACTCATCCGGTCCGGCTCTGGGAGGAATGCGGCAACGAACGAGTCGTATTCCGGGACCATACACAGGAATCGCGCCCGCTTGCAATGATCTAAAAGATAGCCATTGCGAATTTCCATGCTAAAATTCCGCGAGGTTCGCTGAATGCCGATTACGTGGCGCCCCGCCACTTGGAACGATATTGAGCCCGGCCTGTCGATTCAACCTAAGTATCGAGGTGAAGCCCTGGTGGGAGTCAAGGCTGCTCTTGAGGCGTGGAAGCACCTGATTCGAGATCGATTCTTTAACTCTTGTGTGCTCGAATCGAGTTCCTTCCCTCGAAGCCATCAAATGGTGGGTTTCGGTGCTTCAGTGCTCGTCTCATCTGAATTCGCGGATGCAGAGTTAGCCAATCCCCGCCCGGATATCAACTCCCGGGTTATGGCAAGTATTCAGTCGGGCCGGTCGGTATTGGCAACTCCTCACGAAGTTGCGCGAGCAAACTCTGGAGATGGGGTTAACGTGCTGATCCTCTGCGGTACCTCGCGTCACGAGATACTCAGCCCACCGGACCTGCAAGAAACGCAGACTCTTTCGGTCTCAGGCTTTGTAGAAGTGCACGCAGGGTATCGGATTCGAAGAATCTTCCAAGAGACAGCCGCCGAACCGGAAAAGGGCTTTGTGCGGCGCTCCATGGAATTCCGGCTCGTTGCGGACTTTCCAGAAGCTGGACGGGAACTCTTTCTCATGACACGAGAGTCCGTGCAAGGCCTGCCCGGGTCTCTCGGAAACGTTCTTTTCCGTTTTCGTGAGCCGGCGCTTCGCCTTCGAGAGTCAGATCAGCAACTCCTTATGGCCGCGCTGAGAGGAGCTACCGATCAGGAGTTAGCTTCAGGACTCGGATTCACACTCTCCGCGGTAAAAGCAAGGTGGCGTTCAACCATCGCTCGCGTGGAGGAAACGATGCCGGATTTGGTGCGCGACGTCGAACACCGTGAAGGTCGCGGTGCTCAGAAGCGCCATCGAGTCTTGGCCTACGTGCGAAGTCACCCTGAAGAGCTTCGGCCCTTCGATTGGACAAAGAAATACCTCGCATAAACAGTCCTATTGCGAGGGTTGCGCGTGGGTTGTGGTCCAACAGGCAGTTAATTTTTCGGTTAAGCCTGAATCAGATTCACGCCACCTGAACACCGGACACCGCATGGACCATAGACAGGCACCTTCCATGCTCATCTTGGGAAAAAATCCCGCCCCACGTTTGATGTCGGCTATGCTTTCGATGCGTCATCAGTGGTTCATTTGCATTCGCCTCTCTGACTCGCACATGACGGGTTCGATCCCTCCTTTTACCGTATCGTTCACTACCTCACCGTTACCAGTTCAGCAGCATACGTCTGTTTGAAGCCAACCCCTGTAGGCCGGCTCCGGAGGACCTACCTCCGTCTCAGGTACTGTATTGAGTCCCGACTGCGAACTCATCCTTGGCACAAGGATCTCTGACTCACTTGCAGCACACCGAAAAGGACGTGCTGGAATGTCGATGGTTTACTTTGCGCACAATACGCGAGAGTAGTTATTCGCAGCTACGCTGCTGGTGGGCCAATAAAGTGACCGTCCTGCTGAAAATCCGGGATTTTTAGTGCAGCGCGACAGCAATTGTGTCTGATCCGCGTATCAGTTGACGATGTCAGGGAGATGCGCCCTTTGACAGAGTAGCGATCGGTTTGTAGCGCGATGCGGAAGTTGGAAAACCGTCCTTGACACGCCTCGCTTGGAATGACATGGATCAACGATCACTAGGGGTGCTCTTTGATATCTTGCTCTGTGATTCGGGAGGAATTTCATGAACAGCCGCTGGCAATTGAGGACGGCACTGGCTCTACTGACCATGATCACAATCATTTGCAGTGGGCAAACTCCGGCCCAGCCCAGCGGGATGGATCCGGCCCTGATGGCAAAGGCAAGCGCCGGCAACCCCGACGCGCAGTTTCGTGTCGGAGCGCAATACGAGCTTGGCGCCCATGTAGCCAAGGACCCGGCCCAGGCCGCAGCATGGTACCGCAAAGCTGCCGACCAGGGCTTCGCGCAGGCGCAGCACAGCCTGGGCGGACTGTACGAGTTGGGCAACGGCGTCCCGGCAGATCCTACGACGGCTGCACAATGGTATCGCAAGGCGGCAGAGCAGGGGTTCGCACCCGCGCAGTTCTCGCTCGGACTCTGCTACGTTCACGGCACAGGAGTTCCGCAAGACTTTGGGCAAGCGCTCGCGTGGTACGGAAAGGCGGCGAAGCAGAATAATTCCGATGCCATGATGAATCTGGCGTTCCTCTACCACAATGGCCAAGGCGTGCCCAAGGACGAGGCTCGGTCCTTCGATCTCGTACGCCAAGCCGCCGAGGCAGGCTCGGCAGATGCGCAATTCCAGCTGGGGATGGACTACTACCAGGGCGAGGAAGGTCTGCAGCAAGACAATGATCTGGCCGGGAAGTGGCTCAGCAGATCGGCGCAGCAGGGCGACGTAGCCGCGCAATTCAATTACGCCATGCTGCTCAAGGCTCAGCCGGCGAAGGTGTATTTCTGGTTAAGTGTTGCCGCGCCCCACCTCAACGGCCAGACAAAGGAGAAAACGACGGAACTTCGCACCACTGCGGCAGCACGGCTCAGCCCCGCACAGAGGGCGGAGATCGACCAGCAGGTGAAGGTATGGCGTCCAGTCGAGGAACAACCCTAAAGGGGCGTGGTCACCATATTCTGGCGTTCGCGGCGGGAGTGCCTGATCGGCTGACCTTGTGACTTCTGCCGAACCATTGTCACGCTCCTGGAGAAGGATCGACCCTCGAGTCGCACCGCAGCTTGACCTAGCTCGAGTATTTGCTCTGCGGCCGGACGAGCGAGATAGTTGCGTTCGCACCACGCTGACAAGGGGTCTGGGGAGCAATGGAACAGATACGGGAATCTTCCGATATCTGTTCCATTGCTCCCCAGACCCCTCAACCAAGAGAGCAGAAGAAACCCGGTGTTAGGCTGCGTTGCTGACCTCCTCAGCTGGTCGAGACATGGCGATCAGGCGCAATCACATACGGCAATCCCTGTCCAAAACCATTCGTTCGTAGGTGACCGGGCATCTTATCCCGTTCGATCGAACCCCATTGCTCGCAATCTGATCCAGTGAGCAAAGAACGGATCGTCGAACCTCATCTGCACTTTACCCTCGGATGGATCGTCACGAAGGATGTTCTGGTCATGCAGGGCCCCCAAGGCGCGGTGGACAGTCGAGGAAGACGCCCCGATTGTCCGGACCACCGGTGCAGTGGACAGTCTTTTACCCCCCTGACGGATGACCGCGCGGAGGGTATTCTGCTGGACGGGGGTGAGCTTTGTCCAGGCGCTGGTGTAGATAGGGTCTAGTTCCATGACTGCGCGGACCAAAGCCCTGCGGACGATTTCCAGAGTCAGAATTCTTTCCTCGTCTGCGGAGATGGAGATGAGCTCTTCCCAGCAACTGTTGGCCAGGCTCTGGACGTTGTAGGGGACGTCCTCCGACAGGGCGAGGATTGCATCGACCGCGGCGGGGTCAGGAGCACGAAATCCGCTAGCGCGGAGGCTCTTGATTATGAATGCAGCAAAATCCGAACGTGGAATTGGACCGAGAACCCTGACTGTCCCCAGTCGGTAGAAGGGCCGATCGTTATTCGACGTCATGGCCGATAGCAGTCGTGTATTGGACCCGGCGAAAACATAGCCTACGCGGGAGTGCTGCTGAACCGCAGAGCGAAGCTGTGCTTCCGCACGCTCACCCCCCAACTCGATAACCCGCTGGAACTCGTCGATAATCAATCCGACCGGCCGCGATGCCGGCTGGGCGAGGGCCAGCTTTTCAATCCCGTCCAATGCATCTACCAGGTGTTGGACTGCCGCACTTGGTTCCGACGTCCGTTGAATATTAGAGGTAACACTCCATCGTTGTGCAGTGACATCGAATTTGACTTCCAGGCTAAGACTCGCGAAGTACTTGCGCATGAGGTCTATCACTTGCTGGGCCTTACCTTTAAGGTGAGACGCGCTCAGTGCTACTATCTCTTCGACGAGCATATCGATGCTGGAAATTGGGTCGGCATCTACGCGGAGAATAATTGCGCCCTTAGTACTTATGCGCTCGGATGCGGTTCGGAGGATGGAGCTTTTGCCGAACCTGCGTGGTCCGATCAGAAACAACTTGCCGCCATCGCGAATGGTGCGCTCGACCTGTGCGGTTTCATCATCGCGGTCGACTAGTCCCTTGGCGCCGATCTCGCCGCCGAAACGGAAGGGATTGCGAAGTGAATCCATGACGGCAGTTTAGCAGATGTCGCACAATTGCGACACGCAATATTGTGTGTCGCAGGTACGCGCGTCGCATAATTGCGACAAGAACTGCAGATGTGTATCACCCCCGGTCAGGATTCCTGTCGGATTGTCACACATTTGCCACGGCAGTCCTCTCCGTGCTTTCGGATCGGGGACATCCGTGGTGCTAAAGCCTTATCCTGGGGGCCTTCGAGGGTTTATAACGGTCACGGCCAACGGTAAGGGTGAATCAGAATCGAGGCCGATCGACAGGATGGCTCACTCTAACAGATTATGCTACAGCAACTTGCAGCAGGTGTGACAATCCTATACGAATCCTTACCGGGGGTGTGTTCGGTCGCATGGATAACCCGCAGCGTTCCGGACACGAGTCGACCGGTTATCGACCGGAATGGTCGTGTGGAACCAACTCTGCCTCGGCTTCAAGAACTCCCGAAGCCGGTTTCAATGGACGTTGCTGAAGCTCGTCAACGGCGCGTTTCATCTCAACGAGCAATTCATCAGCCATTGCTAGCGTGAATCCATGCCGGATCAGAATGCGCTGGATGACGAGATCTTCCCGATTCGGAGGCATGGAGTAGGCGGGCACAAGCCAGCCGCATACGCGCAATCGGTCAGCAAGGTCGTAGAGGGTAAAGTTCGACGATGCTGCATCTTTCAGCTCCCAGCAGAGCCCCGGAATTCCGCCGTGGCCGTCATAGACGATCTTGAATGGACCGAAGGCGCCGATTTTGTCGGCGAGATATCGTCCAAGTTCAGCGCACTCGGTATGGATTTCGCGGTAACCTTCTTTGCCGAGGCGGAAGAAATTGTAGTACTGGCAGATGACTTCGCCGCCCGGCCGGGAAAAGTTGAGAGCGAATGTTGGCATATTGCCGCCCAGGTAGTTGACGTCGAAAATCAGCTCCTCGGGAAGATCGTGCTTCTCGCGCCACAACGCCCACCCCACACCCAGCGGAGCCAGACCGAACTTATGGCCGGAAGCGTTAATGGATTTCACTCGCGGCAGACGAAAGTCCCAGACAAGTTCCGGATGCAGAAATGGTGCGAGGAAAGCACCGCTGGCTCCATCGACATGGATGGAGATGTCGACCCCGGTCTGTGTCTGCAACTCGTCAAGCACCAAGCTGATTTCGTAGACAGGTTCAAACTGAAGCGTGAATGTAACGCCGAGGGTGACCACAACGCCGAGGGTGTTTTCGTCGCACCTTTTCAGGACCTCTTCCGCAGTGAGTAGTAACCGTTCGCCTTCCATCGGAACTTCGCAAATTTCCACGTCGAAGTAGCGGCAGAACTTGTGCCAGCAAACCTGCACCGGTCCCATGATGAGGTTGGGAGAGTCGATGGATTTCCCTTTGGCGCGCTGGCGTTTCCGCCAATTCCATTTCAGCGCCAATCCACCGAGCATGGCCGCTTCACTTGATCCTGTGGTCGAACATCCAATGGTGCTGGCGGCTTCCGGCGAGTTCCAGAGATCGGCGAGCATGTGCACGCAGCGCTCTTCAATAGCCGCGGTCTGCGGATACTCATCCTTGTCGATCATGTTCTTGTCTGCAGACTCATCCATCAGCTGCTTGACTTCAGGCTCAATCCACGTGGTGCAGAAGGTGGCAAGATTCTGCTGCGAGTTGCCGTCCAGGACGAGCTGATTGTGAATAGTCTGGTAGACAGTTTGCGGGTCGTGCTTGGCCTCAGGAAATATATATGACTCGGTCCTGTCATTGAGGACATTCGACTCGATCTCGCTCGTAGGTGTGGCGTGAAGTTCGTCTGTATTGTGCAGTGGCATAGGTTCTCCCGTTCTTGTTTAGTCGGTTATTGAACCGGGTATCGCCGGGCGACTGCCTCCACGGCAGCCTCGATGGACGAATAGTGATCGCAGAGTCGTTCACGGCCTACGAGTGGGCAGGAAAGGAAAAGACCGCGTCTCACGAAATGCGCCACCGTTTTTGCCGGACGGCAAACCCCTAGATTGGCGGCATAAGTAGGACTGGCCCAAACACGATAAAACTACCATGAGCAATTATTGCGTAAAGGCGAGCAGTAAGTCGTTAAGAGATGGTGTAGTCGCATTTTGCATTGAGAGTGTAAATGGCTCTAGCCGGAAATGTCCTGGTGAACTCGCTTGGATTCGTAGAGTGCCAGGTCCGCCGATTTATAAAGATCCTCCTGGTTATCGCCATCCTCGGGAAAGATGGCTGCGCCAATACTGCAAATGGCCTGAAGTTCTATTTCCTTGAAAGGTATGCTGACGGCAAAACTGTCGATAATTCGCCCACAAACAGTTTCGATCCCAACTCGGTTGCAAGGCGAAACAAGCAGGATGCCGAATTCATCGCCGCCTAGGCGAGCCGCGCAGTCCGATTCTCTTAGCGCCTCTCGCAGCCGTTTCGCTGTTTCAATTAACACCGCATCTCCGGCATCATCACCGAATTGGTCGTTGACCCGCTTGAAATGGTCAAGGTCGATGAGCAATATGCCGAAGGACCCGTGCTGGCGGCGAGCGGTCGCAGGGCGAATGCGAAGCTGCTCGGTGAACATGCGTCGATTGGGCAATCCGGTCAGCATGTCATGGTAGGCAATCTGATCGAGCTGCCGATGGCTGGCCAAAAGCTCGGCCGTCCTTTCGGCCACCTGCCGCTCCAGCAGTTCCTTCTGCGCCACCAGCGCACGCACCCGAAGGCGCCACGAAGCCATTCCAATCATCAACACCGCAAGCACGCCGAGCGCAATGAACCACGAGGTCTGCCACCACAGCGGCTTGATTGAAAATGCGAACCGCGCTGGCTGCGGACTCCACAAGCCGTTCGGGCCCGCGGCCAGCACTTCGAACACGTAGTGCCCACCAGGAAGTCCGGCAAACCGCACGCTCTTCCCATGCGTCTCCTTCCAGGTATCGTCATTGCCCAACAGCCTATATCGGAATCGCATCCGGCTCTCCTCGGTGTAATCGAGAGCCGAGAACTGGAAGGAAAGGGAACGCTGCAAATACGGCAATGTGGGCTGATCCGTCGGCTCGTAATCCCGCGTATCGCCTCGAATCGACGTCAGCACCACCGGCGCAGGAAGCGCGGGAGGCGAATCCGTCGTCGGCGTGTAGCGCGACAATCCACCCGAGGTTCCGTCCATGAATATGGAAGAGGTGGAGGTGTTCACCGTTCCAGGCGAAGGCCAGCAGAAGAAGTTCATGGAACTGGGCGAGGCTGGTCTCGCTGCTGATCAACAGGCTCCGCCAAACCAGCGGGCTCACATCCCGAAGCACCACTCTAAGTTGATATAGCTCTGCCATTTGAGCAGCTTACCGGATATTCCCGGAAAATCGCACCGCCTAACACCCGGATTCTTCCGGTCTCCTTGGCGGCGGCTGCGAGCACGACATACAACACAGCCCCCGCGCCAAACACAATCAGAAAATTCCGCAAGTGGTGGCTGTGATGTACGGGCGGGTTCTGATTCTGACCTGAGGTAGGTTGTCCGTCATCGTCTGCCGCCAAAGTTCTTATCTCGCTGTAACTCACAGACACGGACTCGGGCGCGGCAACTTCAATTCCGTCGTCTGAACGTGCCACCAAAACGCCTGTCACGTTCCTGTGATCGCTGACGTAGCGTTTCGCGGGCGGTTCCGAGTACGCCCGGTGAGCTGGCTCTCAGCTACTTCCTGTTTGGCCACAATCCTCCCGAAGTGTGTCGTAACATCTCTTTCATTCATGCTGAAAGGGTCGAGATGGTTCCCGAGAGCAAGACGAGCTTGCTGATTCGCATTCCTGCCTTTCCCCGGTGCTTTCAATTGCGGGCTGAAACCGCTTTTTTGGTGATCTCTTCGCGCGAGGTCTAGCATGGAACTCTTGTTCATAATTGCCCTATTTGTTGTCAGCCTGCCTGCGCTGGTTATTGGGCTCGTGATCGCTCCCATTGCAGGCTACACACGGGTGCGGCGGAGGGGATATCGACCACCGGCAGCTGTTTTGGTGCTCCTGTGCGGAACCAGTTTGGGATTGATCCTGGTCTTCCTGATATTCCCAAGGTTCGTATTAAGCGAGAGGGTCGACCTCATCTTTGCTGTCACCTTCTGGGTAGCGACGCTTATCTCGGTTGCCGCAACGGCGCTAATCATTCGCCTCCTGCCACGTTGCAACGCACGAGTCGCAGGCCGGCGAAAGCCTCGTTTTCCCTTGGTCGCGACCGGTCTGAGGCTGATTGGATTAGGTGTTGTCTTTGTCGTGTGGGCGATATGGGAAGGACGCAACTGGGGCGATGCGCTGAAGCTACTGGGCATCATCACTGGATTTGGCCTTGCCCTCATGGCTCTTGGGAAGGGTGTTAAATCCGCTGCTTCGATTGAAGAAGTCGCAACGTTCACGGGACAAGGTCTGTAGTCTTTGCTCAGCTTCTGGACCACGAAGACCTGATCACCGGTCGAGTCGCCTTTGGCCTTCTTCACTTTTGAACCGTGAACTTTCACGCTGTCGCCGACCTTGATGCCGGCTGCGTCGCCTTTGAGTGTGTGGGCCTTCGCGTCCCTTGTGCGGAGTTTGAGTCCGTTGGCATCAGAGAAGACGCAGCCCTGCAATGTGTGGTGGTGGTGTTTGACTGCATAGGTGACGCCTACCGTTGTACCTACGACGACCGCGGCAATGCCGGCGCTTGAAAGTACAACCTGCGTCCGGGTACACGACGTAGTGCCGGAGCACATGAGCGCGACGAACACTGCAACTGCGGTGATGCGTCAATCAAGTCCAGGCACCCTCCCGTGTCTTCCGCATAGTACCCGATTCCCAATTAGCTGGAAACGTTTGTCGCGTCTCGCGGAGTTTCGTTTCCTGACCCGCGCCGGCCGCCGGATTCCAGATTTTTGTCGATTTTTATTGACTTAAGGTGAAACGAACATGTAATTCTGCTCACTCTACTCTATGCGGGAGCTTTGTCGCTTTCCCCGAACGACGTGTCCCGGCACGGTTGCGACAAATCCCTGCCGACCCTTGGTTTCAATTCCAAGCGCAAGGGAGTCCCCATGGGCGCAGTTGCCTTCATTGTGCTGCTATTGCTTCTGACTGTCCTGGTGCTTGGCATTTGCATCGGACTCCTGCTCGCCTGGATCTGGAGGCGCCGTCATCATCCCCCACCACCGCCGCCGCCCCCTTGTCCTCCTTGTCCGCCCTACAAAATCCCCGATCAACTTGGCGAGGGCGATCTCACCACGCAAATCAGCGTGCGCCTCATGGGCACCACCGCCAACGGAGTTCCCCTGGCCCCGACTGCGGCCGGCACTCCGCCGCCCACGAAGGTTATCTGGGTCGACCACGGCAACGAAGTCCTCGTCCATCTGGATTCAACCGCGGTACGCATTCTGGATCGGATGGTGCTGGTATCAGTCGATCTTGAGACCGACCAGACTGGCCGCACCCCGCTGGTGTGCAGCTTTGCCGTCAGCGGCGCCGGCGAACTCGGAGGCCTGGTTGCGACCACCGACGATCTGCCGCGCGGTAGCGGCGCCCTGGCATCGTGCTGGGGTCAGCAACTGCAATCGGCGGTCTGGTCCAGCCTCATGGGTCTGGCGAACGATCATGCGACGGAGCGAAGCCTGACTCCGCGGGCCCTCTCGGCCAGTGCCGGAACTCTCAGCCTGAATGCGGGAGCCGCGCTCACCACCTCACCGGGAGGCGCGGCATGAGCGACGGCCTGGCTAACGAAGTTCTGGACCTCGGGAAAGCGATCGGGCTTTTCAGCGACCAAGGGGATCTGCAGCCCGACTGGTTTGGAGATCCGCTCACCAATATTGAGAGCATCTTCACCACGCCTACGCAGCGCGCGGCCTTCCTGCGCGTGCTCGACGCCCTGCTTGCGCCGGTGCAGTTGCCCGACATTCCGGCAAACGAGACCTGGCATCCTCTGCTCGGCGATCAAACGCGCGGCAACGCCTACCTCACCGTCAACACCGCGAATGGGGTCACGTTCGGCTTTGCCGGAGAATTTCATTCCACCGACGGCACGCCTCCACTCGCTTCCCTCAAAGCTCATTTGCCGCTGGTCAACTTCGATGGCGCAAACGTAACGGCAGTGGCGGGCACCGCCAGTGGCCCGCTCGACCTGAGCCTGCGAGTTCATCTCGGACTCACTGCTCCCATCGGCCTCGATTCTGTCATGGTGGCGGCGAGGGTGTCTCCATTCGGGCCCGGCGATCCGGCTACCTTGACGGTCACATTGGAAGGCCTGAAGCTCGATTCCGGCCCGGCCAAAGATGTTGTTCTCGATCCAGCCAACCTGGGCTCGGAATCCATCCATCTGATCATCGGTTTCCTCACCGGCCAGCTTCAGCAACTGGAAGGGCAAAGCGGCGAAATCGGCGCCCTCGCCAAGAACCTGCTGCCGCTGCTCGGATTTGGCAACACGACCGTACCGCCGTTTCCCTTTACGCAGCTCGCTGATCCTGGCGCCATCAACGCGTGGTTCAGTTCGCTGCTTCAGGGGGGCGCGTCGGCTCCCATTGTCGACTGGCTTGGCAATCTTGCCGGGCTCATCGGCATCAGCACGCCCAACGTCACCGGGACCGGCACGGAGTTCGATCCATGGGTCGCGGCCATACTGCCCATTGGCTCGGCCATAGGCGCCGGCCTCAACATCACTTTCGCCACCAAAACTATCTCGTCAACAACATCGCTGCTGATCGGCCTGCAGGCCCGCGTCATTCCCGACGGAGCCAACCCGCCGGTTCGCATTGAGGGCACAGCGGTCCTGGCGTCTATTCCAATTACGGGCACCGGCTCGGCGTCGGTGCTGCCTTCCGCGTCGGTGACGGCTTTCGCTCCGGGCGCGATCGGGGCGGGACCGCTGGTCGCAGCCGGGCCGCTCCAGGTCGACTCGCTGCGCGCCGGGTTTACGTGGACAGGCTCTGCTCTACAACCGCTGCTTGAACTCGAAAATGTCCACTTCACACTTCTCGGTAAAACCACGCAGTACGACAAAGTTGACCTGACCAACGCCGACAGCGTGGCCAGCGACGTCTCGGCAACGATTACCGGAACTATTCAGGGTTACCTTGGCGCCACCAGCCCGGGAAGCAATCTGGCGGCGCTGGTCGGGCTCATCCCGCCGGCGAACGACCCAACATCGTCGCACACGGTGAGGTTCGCGCCGTTTCTGGCCAACCCGGCCCAGGAGATTGGAGCCGTCCACCGCGCCGTCCTCCTCGACTCCACCCACACCTGGTCGCACATGCTGGAGGAGATTGGGGGCCTGGTCGGAATCACCACCGCGGTTACAGGCACGGGGACGCGAAACGATCCGTGGGTTTTCGAACTCGCGCCGCCCGCGACCTTCCACATCGAGATAGCGGCGTGGAACGAACAGACGAGCGGCGTTGCCACCGACCCGCAGAAGCTTCGCATCGGGCTGCGGGCCTCGTTCTCGCAGGCTCCGGTCGATATCTACTGGCTGGCGGAGCTGCTGGCGTTCGATCTGCCTGCGTCGGGTTCCGGAACCGTCTCCCTGATGGCCGGGCAGCACGCTCATGTCGGTGTCCAGCCCATCCCGACTATCCCGTCGGTTGCCGGCCTCACGCTCAGCATCGGCGACTTCGCCGCCGACATGACCTTCACCCCCGGCACTCCGCTGGCGTGGAACGCCGGCCTGCAGAACGTCTCGCTTACCTTCAACGGAAGCACCATCAACGTCCCGTCCATCGGCTTCCCGCTCGCCGCGCCCTTCGACGTTACCAATCCAGCCGCCATCGCCGCCAATTTCGGCCTCACGATTCCCAACCTTGAGCTGCTGCTGCGACTAGTCCTTGCTCGCGCTCTGTCTTCCTGGGGCGGAATGCCGGCATTCACCCTCGCTGGCCTGCTGGGCGTTCATGGCGGTCTCGACGGCCTCTCCGCGGACTGGCCTGCGCTCGCCGATCCCGGCGCAGCAGGCTCGCTGCTCAGCGACCCATTCACCGCGCTGCGCAACTGGCTTGCCTCCATCGCCACCGGAGTTTCGGCCGATAGCAAGGCCTTTCTGCCGCAGATTCTTCCCTGGCTGCGCGGGCTGCTCTCAGACGCATTGCCGGTCGCTCCCGGCAACCCGCTCGCCGGTTTCAGCCTGCCCATCAGCGGTTCCGGAACCTACGACGATCCGTGGGCTCTGCCGATCACGACCACGTCGAGCGCAAACGTTGACGCTCTTGTATGGCTCGAACCTGCGGGCCCGCCGCCCGCGTGGGCCACCCCGCTTATGGCCGCTGCCAGCGGCGCTGCGAACTTCTTTACGTTATTCCAGGTGGCGCAGAATGTTGCCGCATTCCTGCCGGGGCTGAGTAATGGCCTGACCAACAACGATGGCACGCTGTTCTCGTCCGCGCTCACTTCGCTGTCATCGCTTTTCGCCGGCGGCGACGGCGTGGTTCCACTGGCGTCGCAGGTTCCCACCAGTCCCAACTGGACCGCTGGCACAACGCTTTCCAGCACTCACTCCGCACAGCCTTCGGATCCGGCTGCCATTGCGCAGATACTCGCCCAAGTCGATAGTGTGGCCGGCGGCACAGCAGGCGCGCGTACCGTGTTGCTCCTCGGTCCAGCCTTCAGCGATCACACCATCTGGACCGCACTGCTCGCCGATCCCAATGTCCACGGCACCACGGCCGTCAACACGAACTTCAACCTGCGCGTTCCCGGCCTCAATCCTTCCGCAGTCGACCTAACCACGGTCACTGCTCAGGCCTCCTGGTACACCGCCGACCTCAATGACGACGGCACCGGCAACCTTGCTTCTCTGACCGCGCAGATCGGCCGTCTCGCAGCCCGTGTTCAGGAACTGAACGGTACCGTCCCGGTGACACTGGTCGCCCACTCCACGGCAGGTGTGGCCGCGCGGGCCTTCACCGCGACCAACCCGACGCTGGTGCAGGGCCTCATCACGCTTGGCACTCCGCATCTTGGCGCCTCGCTGCCGTTCCTTTCCGACGGCAGCATCGGCGATGCTCTCCGCGTGATCCAGCTTTTGCGCCCGCAGCTCTCCGCTGGCTCCATTCGCGACGCGCTTGACTTTCTGGTGCTGGCGCTCGACGGCTACAAGCCACCTGCGAGCGTCGGAGCACTCGCCGCCGCATTTCCCTTCCCGGCCGGATCCTTCCCCGCGCCCATCACCGCCCCGGCCAGCATCGACTCCGGCGGCCGCCCCGTCCTGGCCATCGGCAGCCAGCTTGGCGGTGGGCTGCTCGACGTGCTTAAGCCGGCGTTGTCGGCCCTTGCCAACAGTGCGGCTGACCCCACGACCGCACCGCCCGCGCCAACCCACATCGCATTCGGCGCCCGCGCTCACGTCAATCTCGCCACTTCCGCCGCCGGCAACGTGGCCGTCGACACCACCGTTCGCGGCGACCTGTTCCAACTCCCGCTACACAGCGGCGCGGCTACTCCGCCCCATCCCGCCAACGCGCTTCACGTCCGCGCAAGGCTCACCGACCCCAACGGCTGGCTGGTCGGCGCATCCAGTTCTTTTGCCGGGACCGGCCTTCCTCCTGTCGACGTGCGCGTGCGCTGGGCTGAGATCGGCGCCGATATCTACACCGCCAATGGCACATTCAAAGTCGACCCCATCGTCAATTTGCACCAGGTTTCGTGGCACGGTCCGGTGGTCGATTTCGCTTCGTTTACTAACGCCAATGCACAGGCACTGCTGGGCGCGGTGCTACAGACCATCAGTTCTCCGACGCCCGCCACGACATCGCCAGCCGGCATTCTGCTCTCGACTCTTCAGGGCCTGAAAGTAGCCGTCGTCGACAGCCATGGAGGCATCGGCATCTCCGCCGACGCGTTCAACGCCATCACCGCAGATGCGGCAGGCTATCTCGGCACCCAACTCACCGCCGCCTTCAACGCCGCCACCAGCGTCGCCGGCTTCACCGCCACCACCATCATCATTCCAAGCCGGGGTACGACTGCCGTCCCCGAATGGACGCTCCCCATAAGCGGCCTACCGCTCGAAATCTACTTACTGCCCAATCCCTGGACCATCGGTCTGCGAACCAAGTCAGCTGGAAGCGGAACCGCGGGCTGGTCAATCGCCGGCAACACCACCATCACCCTCGATGCGAGCGTCGCCGTTCCGGCTTTTACGCCAACTCTCGACGCGACCTTCACCCTCGGCGCATTTACCCTGGCGTGGGCGAGCAACAGCAGGCAGCTGGCCGTCAGTGCGCAACCCTGGCTAGCCCCGCTCACGCTGATCCCCCCGCCCAGCGCCGCGGTCCTCGAAGCCGCGCTCAGCAACGCACTCCCCCGCTTGCTCTTCTCCGGCGCTGCTTCGGCGGTGCTTGAAGCTCTCGCCGGACCCGGCCTGACCATTGGCCCCATCGATACGTTCTTTACCTCCATGCCGTCGGTGCTGACCAAGGCCACAGCCCTCGGCAACAGCGCCGGTACCGGCCTCGACTCCGCCAAGCTCACCAAGCTCTTGCAATTCATCGGCAGCATAGCTAGCCTTCCCGCCGGTCCGAGCCTGACCCTGCCCGGCAACCTGCAACTCACCGCCAGCGGAGCAGGCACCGACGCCAACCCGGTCAAGCTGCAACTCGCCACCACCGCGTCCATCGGCGGCGTCCTCGACCTCACCGCCGGCGTTTCCTTTGACAAGCTCATCCATCCCAGTCCCGGCGGCTCGGTTGCCTTGACCATTCCGCCGGGAGCCGGCACCCTGCCTGGCCCGTGGAGCAAGGTCACAGTAGCTTTTGGCGTCAGCGCCGCGGGCGTCACGCTTACCCTCGTTCCCGTCAGTTCGCCAGCCACACCTCCCATCCAGATACTGCCCACGTTCAGCGGCCTCGGAGCGCTGGCCGCGGGAGCCGAAGCCCTCCTGCTGCAGGTGCTCAACTCGCTGGTGACAGCGATCGGCCCATCCACGGTTATGGACCTCACGTTGGATGTGGCGACTGCGCTGGGCATCTACGACAGCGTCAACCATTTCACTACGCATGGCGACGACCTGAAGGCCATGCTGAATGGAAGCTGGCTGAGCGGCTTTACCGTCGTCCAACGCGGCAGCGTCGCCACCGCAATTGCCGGCTTGTTCGGGGTGGGTTCCCCGCTGCACGGAACGCTTCCGGGCTCGGTTACGGCCGGTACGGGCCCCACTGCCGGTGTGGTCACGTGGGCTTTGCCGCTTTCAGGCGGCGACACAGGCACCATCAGTGTCGCGCTCGGCTGGGATGCGACCGGCCCCACCGCCACAGTCGGCCTCGCGGACTTCAAGCTCGCCGATGGCGCCCTCGGCATCACCGCTTCCGGAGGATATGCGGCCGGTTCCGTTGCCATGTCTGCCGGGCTCGGCGTTCACCTCAAGAACGCGATCGGAATCGACCTCGTACCAACGCTTTCGCTCACGGAAAGCGGCGGCAATTTCCAGCTTGAGTTCTATCCATTGGCTAGCGGATCGGGCAACACCTTTACCGCCGGTCCCATCACCATCGACTTCATCCCACCGGCGCTGCACATGGCTGCAGGCGGTCCCGTGGCCCTTATCGAGCAGTTCCTGGTACCGCTTGTCGGCAACACGCTGCTGGCTGCCGGCGCGATCAAGCCTACGTTCGGTACCACTCTCTGGACCGGCGGCCCCACCGTGCAACAGGTTCTCACTGGCTCCGGGATCGCGCAGGCTGGCGGTGGTGGCCTAGTCATCAGTTCCACTTTCCCGAGCATCACGACCCTGGTCACCGGTGTGCTTTCGGCATTGTCCACCGGAGTCAATCTCAAGATCGCCGACAACCTGTTCCTCGGCCTCACCAGCGGTTCGGGAAAACTCGGCGTCAACATCAAGGGCTTCATCGACTTCCCTATCGGCGATTTCGACCTCAGCATGCGCTTCGGCGCCCCCGCCCTTGATCCCAGCTTCGATTCCGGGGTCACTCTTTACCTCTTCGATACCGGCAGTGGCTTCACCTTCAACCCCGCTGTGTATGCGGTCGGATTGGGACTCGGCCTGACCGGCCAGAACGATGCGCCGCTGGTGAATACCAATGGCTTCCGGATCGGAGGCGTCCGGCTTTACTCCTTCTTCTGGGCAGATTTCTCCAGCGGCTTCAACTTCAGTGCTCTGGGCATCGGTGCGGAGATCGACAAGCTGGGCCTGCCGCTCTCGCAGGCGACTGGCGGCAATGTCGGCGGCAACAACCCGGTCGCTTCCGGCCTGTTGGGAGGTGGCGGCAGCGGCGGCAATGGCGGCGGCGATACCCAAACCCCCAACCCCGGCGTCGATGTGGCTGCCTGGTACTGGAAATCCCGCACCGACCCCCAACAGCCCCTGACGCCCTCAGGCGACGGCCAATTCCATATCACTTTTTCGGGTAACAACCAGCCCATCTGGATCGGGGTCCACGCGCAGCTCGGCCCCATTTACCTCGACCAGATCGGCATCATTCTCAACGACAACACCTCTGCCTCACTGGTCCTCGACGCTACCGTCAAAGTCGGCCCGCTCACCGGGCAGGTCGACGAACTCGGCGTCACCATCCCATTCAAGTCGCTGATGCACCCTGACAAGTGGACCCTGGACCTGAAAGGCCTGGCGCTCAGCTTCCAGACTCCCGGTGTTACCATCGCCGGCGCGCTGCTCAAGAACGACAGCGGCGGCACCGTCGAGTACGACGGCATGCTGCTGATCCAAGTCACGGAATTCGGCCTGGTTGCGGTCGGCGCCTACTCCAAGCCCAAGGATGCGCAGGGCGACTACACCAGCGTTTTCATCTTCGCCGGCCTGTTCATCATCATCGGCATTCCGCCGGTCATTGAAGTCGAGGCCATCGGTCTGGGCGTCGGGTACAACCGCGAACTTATCGTTCCCGACGACATGAACAAGATTCCCAGCTTCATCCTGGTGGCGGCGCTCGACGACGGCGGCGCGCTGGCCAACGATCCCATGGGCGAGCTGATGCAAATCCGGGACAGCATCCCGGCCAAGCGCGGCAGCCTGTGGCTTGCCGTGGGCCTGCACGGCACCACGTTTGTCATTGTTCACGTCACCGCTATCGTCTACGTAGCGCTCGACCGCGGCGTTGAAATCGGCATCATCGGCGTAGCCCGCCTGGCTATTCCCTCGGACGACACCGCATTGGTCAGCGTCGAGCTTGCGCTCAAAGCCCGATTCTCCTCCTCTGAAGGCATCCTCTCTATTCAGGCTCAGCTCACTTCGAACTCCTACATCTTCGACAAGGATTGCCAGCTCACCGGCGGCTTTGCCTACTTCATGTGGTTCCCTGAGGGCCAGTTCGTTCTCACTATCGGTGGCTACAACCCGCACTTCACCAAGCCCACGCAATTTCCGGACGTTCCCCGCCTTGGCTTCCGCTGGGGACTGCCCGTCGGCGCCACCATCAAGGGCGAAAACTACTTCGCGCTGACCAACACCTGCATCATGGCAGGCGGGCGCCTCGAACTCACGTACGGCATCTCCTGCGCCTACATCTGGTTCACCGCCTTCGCCGACTTCCTCATCTCCTGGGACCCCTTCTACTACGAAATCGACATCGGTGTTTCTGTCGGCGCAACTTTCTCCATCCAGGTCTGCTTCTGGGGCTTCTGCGTCGGGGTCAGCATCACCGTGTCTCTGGGTGCCACCCTCACCATCGAGGGCCCGCCGCTGCACGGCACCGCGACGGTCGATCTCGCCATCTGCAGCGTGACAGTCGCATTCGGCGATAACGCCAACCCGCAGCCGCCCTACATCACCGACTTCACCGTCTTCGCCACCAAGTACCTCTACGGCAACGATCCCAACGGCAACGCCTTCCGCGTCAACGTTCTCAGCGGCCTGGTGCCGCCGTCGCCCTCCGGAGCCGCTCCCGCTCCCGGCACCGCCGACAAGCCCTGGAAGATGATCAGCGAGTTCTCCTTCCAGTGCGACACCAAGATGCCCGCCACCATCACCCACGACTTCGTGTTCGGTGACCAGGATCAGAGCGGCAACGTCCACTCCATCGACCTTGCTCCCATGAACAAGGAGTCGGTCGGCACCGAGATGGTCGTCTCGCTCTTCGTCAACGATGGCGGGAACTGGACCCAGATCAGCGTTCAGAATCCGAATCCCAACCCCGACTACTGGATCGACACCCTTCACTGGATCATGACGCCGATCATCGGCAAGGTCTCTGAAGCCACCTGGCATTGGCAGGACCCGTCCAACATGCCGGCAGCCGCCAATACGGTCCCGGCAGTCGTCGGTCTCACCATCAAGGGCTTCTGCTTCTTTGAGGGCAAGTCGTCGCTCATCCCCATTGCCAAGCTCTACGACACCGGCAACAGCCGTCCGCTGCCCTTTGCGACTGACTTTACGCTGACCTATCCGCAGTACCAGGCATACGGCGTCGCCGCCGCCGAACTGGCCGCGCTCACGGCCACCGCCGGCTCCAATAGCACCTTGCTGATCGCCAGCGCCATTACCACTGGGGGTGCCGGGTTCTTTGCCGACCAGCGCACCACGTCCGGGCTGCCGACTGCGGGCAACTCGCCGGTCGCTAACCGCGCTCTGCTTAACTACCGCTCCGCGCCGCCGCTGGTGGTTCCCATCACCACCGGCCTCACCATGAAGCCGCCAGCCCTTCCCGCGCCGCCGGTCATCAATCGCCCACCGGTCATCCTGCCGGTTCCGCTTGAGCAGCCGCGACTGCGCGCCGTGCTCCGCGGACTGCCGCAGGTGGTCAGCGATGTGCCCACTGCCCTGCGCACCACGGTTACTTCGGTGGCTGCGGCGGCGGGCGTGCTGAGGATGGCCGCACCGTTAGCCGATGCGCTCGGTTCCAGCCTCATCCGTGTGAAGGCACCCGCAGCGCCTGCCCCCACGAAGCTCGCCAGGCCCGGCAATACGCTCCGGACACCGGATCTGGGTTGGACCTCCGGCACCGGCCATCAGCAGCAACTCACCGACGCGCAGGCCAGCATCCAAGGCAACGGCCTCGCCATCCCCGCAGGCACTACGCACATTTGGGACGTGCCCGCTGGAGCGCAGGACGAACTTAGCGTCACCGGTGATTCCGCCTTCCGCATCACGTTCCTGACTCGCGGCGGCTCTGTCCTAGGTGACAGCGAATATCCACCGGCAACTCCATCCACCGCACTAACCACAATTCCTCTCCCCGCGAAATGCGGCATGGTTTCCATCGAGTGCCTCGGCAAACTGCCCGCCAGCTCTGCTGCTGTCGCGCCCGGCTTTGCCGCCGTCGCCTTCACCGCCGCGCCTGCGGGCAAGAAGACGGTTGCCGGATGGCAGGCCGGGAATCTGCTGCCGCAGGTCGGCCCTACCACCATCCTCGGTCGCGGCTCCTGCCTGGTCCTTCCGCAGACCCACACCCCGCTGCGCAACCGCCAGGCCATCTCTCAGACCATGATCCGCGTCTCCGACGCCGTCGCCGAGCAGATCGGCACGGAAACGTGGCTGCCCACCTCCATCGGCGTGGTCATGATCCTGCTCGATCTGCAGGACGCTTCTGCCACCGCCAACGGCGATCTGGCCCTCAGCTGTCAAGGCGCAACGCTGTCGTCCACGCCCATCCGCATCCTCGGAGGCCGCCGCCGCGCGCTGCTCTACGATGTCAGCAACCTCGATCCGAAAGCCGGCCACATTACTGTTGGCGTCGCCAGCATCACAGGCTGGCGTTTGTCGGGAGTCGTCGGCATGCCCGGCCATGCCCAAGAGTGGGCCACCGACCTGCATGGCAAAGTTCCCGAACACATCGTTCCGGACGGCCCGCTCACACCCGACGGCAGCATCTCCGTTCGCATGGTCCCCAATCCGGCCTCACCCGCCGGCGCCAAACCCGCTCTCACAGGAGCCGCCCGATGAGCACCGTTCCCACTCCAGCTCCACCCATCGGATCGATGTACCTCTTCGACTGCGTTACTCCGCCGCTCGTCGACGGCAACTACCGCATCGACGCGGTCACCAATGTCACCTTCGACGGCCAGCAGGCGCCGCTCTCCTCCAACAGTGGCTACTTCGATATCGAGGGCCCGCGCTTCACCCTGCCAGCCACCGATGTCGCCGCGGTTTATCCTCCCCGCAATGGCCACGGCGGCTTCGACGACTACATCCCCCAGATCGTCATCTCCCGCCGCACACTGCCCTGGGAACGTCGTCTCACTTCCGATCCCAGCGCCATCGGCACGCCCACTCGCGATCAATGGACTCTCCAGCCGAACCCCTTTCCGCCCGTTAACGATCCGAATGAGTGGGGCTCAGCGCCTTGGCTCGCCCTGCTCTTGTTCCAGGAAGGCGAGTACACCCTCCACCAGAACGTGCCTCTCAAGAGCGTCGTTCCCGCCGATGCCTACGCCCGCCTCGAAGTTCCCGACGGCATCACCTGCGACTCCATTGAAGTCGAAGCCGGCCTCCTCCAGTCTGTCCTTCCCAGCCTCGACGAACTCACACTGCTGGCCCATGTCCGCCAGGCCAACGTCGACGACAAGGAACTGAACGCCGCATCCGGGGACGGTCTCTACGCCGTCCTCATGAGCAACCGCGTTCCCGCACCCAACGCCAAGTTTCGCGCCTGCCTGGTTTCACTGGAAGAGCGAACCGACCTGGTGAAGGCCGATCCGCCGCCCGTTGCCGCACCGATCTTCATTGGTATCTTCGAGAACCCCGTCATCGGGCAGATCGGCAATGTCCCGGCGGCAAAAGCTGAGGGCGTGGCCGCACCCGCCGCAAACATCATAGGGAACCTCAATAACCAGTTCGGCTCCACTGTCCTGGCCACCGTCGCCGACCGCAATATAGCCAATGCCGTTGGCTTTGTTGCTTCGCCCTACTATCACGTCTTCATCGAAACCCAGCAGCTCGTCCTTCTTCACAGCTGGACCTTTGAATGCACCGGCGTGGGCACCTTTCGCGATTACGTGCAGCGCATCAACGTCTCGACCATGGGAACTGTCGAGGAGCAGGGCCACCCGCCGGTCATCGACACCGGCCACATCCCTATCACGGTCATGGATCGTGCAGGCGTGCAGGAAAACGTGTGGTATCGCGGCCCCTTCGTTCCCATGCCGCTCACCCGTGACCCGCTCACGTATCACAGCGCCGACCAGTGCCGCCGTGTCACGCCAGAAACCGGCGCCGAGGACATCAGCTACGCCGCAGCCTTCGAGTGCGGACGCCTGATGGCCGCCGCCGACCCTCGCCTCGGTCAGGAACTGATGCGCTGGCGCCGCGAACCCTACCGCCAATCCGTCCGCACCGACTCGCTGCTTGCGATTCAGGCCGCTATCCCGCTCGACCAGACGCTCGAGATTCACAAACCCGTCGTCCCGGTGGTCGCCGCCAACGCTGCGGGAAGCATCGTCTCGGGGGTGAAGCAAATAGGCGACAAATATGGTTTGGGCGCCGTGAGCCGGGCCCCAGGGCTCGATCCGGTACAGCTTCAACAGGCGTGGAACCTGTCAAGCGTCGCCGAGGCCACTCGAATCCTTGGCGGCGAACCCGGAGCGACGGGAGCCGTCGTCACCGCGCCCGCCCAAACTGTTCGCACCGCCACGACTCTCGATCAAGTCGCCGCAGACACAGCCTCGCTCAATCGCCTGCAGTCGTTCCGCGACCAGACCCTCAACGCCGTGCAGCTGAAATTGGGGAGCTAACATGCGCAGCCCATGGATCCAAGCCAGTACCGCTCTGAAAGAACGCCTTCGCCGCCCCATCCAGCTCGACACCACCGAGCCGGAGTCGGAGATGCCTCCCTACATGGAGCTGTTCCTCTCCCATCTCCGCTTGGTGGTCGGCGTGCCCTTCGACTACCTCGTCCCCGACGACCGCCTGCTCCCCGACGAATCCATCCGCTTCTTCTACATCGACCGCTCGTGGACCGATCGCCTCATTGACGGAGCCATCGCCGTAGGCAAAATCGGCACCCGCGAGCAGGCCCATCACCAGGGCCACGCGCCCGCCGTCAATCAGCAGGTCGACCTGAGCGAACGCATCGTGCGAGTGATTCAACGCGGACACACGTCCTTCACCGATGCAAAGAAAGACAATGACCCGAAGAAAGACCCGGCCGACACCATCACGGGCTTCCTCCTCCGCTCCTCCGCTGTCAGCGGATGGCCGCACATGGACGTGCGCGCCTACCAAACCGACGTGCCGGAAAAATTCGACCCCGCCGATCCCAACGTCCAGCCCCTTCAGCTCAAGACCCTGCGCCTCGAGCTTCTGTCGCCGGGACTGATGATTGCGCTCTTCCAGGGCGTGCCGCAACTTGTCATTCTCGAAGAGCCGCACAACGGCGTGGTGTTTGGCCTGCATAACGACGGGGGCATCGACAAGATCTATCTGCGCGATGACACCGGCCACCAGATCCAGATTCCTCCCAACCCGCCACCGCCTCCGCCGCCCGCGCCACAACCACCGCCCAGCTTCTACGACATGGCGCTGCCTTTCCGCTCCACCAACAGCCGCGTCATTCACCTAACCGAGTTGCGCCGCCGGCTCAACCAGGCACGTGTCCAACACCCGACGGCCATCGACGTCCTCGGCTCCGCCAGCTTCGCCATTGCGGTGCTCGACCCGCCATGGCGTCAGCGTTTCGAAGGCACAGTCGATATGGCTGGCACCCAGAACACCTCCGGCGGGTTCGTCGCCAACCTCCAAATTGCGCAGCGCGTCGCCCAAACCACGACCTTCCAAGCGGTCGAAAATCTGGTGGCCAACCATGGCGGTTAACAGCAAACTCTCATTCACTGACCAAGCCGCAGTATTCTCCGCCGCGGCCGCGTATCGCATCACGCCTCAGGTTATTGGCACATGGAACCCCTACCTCATCCGCACCCCTCGCCTGCTGGTCCCCATCGCCGTAGACGCATTAGTCGTGCGTCCCAGCGAGCCCCCGCAGAGCTGGGCCGACTGCGCTCTCAAACCCGATCCGAAACAAACCACGCCAGTCACGCGCTACGACATCCTGCCTACGCCGTTCGCCGAGCGCAAGCCGTCGCGCACCGCCGGCGTTTATCTCCACTGGGCGCTGCCCGATGCGCTCACCCACGCCAACGCCGAAGGAGCCATTGCCAAGTTCCCGACCGCACCCGACCGCTGGCTCATACTGCGCACCTACCCCTCGCCCAACACCTTCGTGGGTGCTGTCGGCACGGTCGGTCTCAGAGCCGTCAAAGGCTGGGTGCTGCGCGCCGGCGATCAAAAACCTCTCCCCATCGATCTCAAAGATTTCACTGAAGGTCCGCCCACCGCCGACTCCGTCAACAACCCACTTACCGTCCTCGGCACCGGCGACGTGGCCTGGGCCGCCTATTTCGACAACTGCGTCAACCGCCTCGCCTTTTACGACAGCCTCAGCGACATCTCCGAAGGCCCAGTCAGTTATCTGGTCTGTGGCTGGTACTCCAACCCTGGCCAGGATCCGCTCGGCGACCAAAGCGTTTACTCGCTTACCGACTTCAACGCCAAGATGCAGGAGTACCATTGGCAGCTCGCCCAGGGCGAACTCGACGAATCCATCCGGCACGCCCGCAGATACGTCGTTGCCGCCCGCGGCCTTGGTCTCGAATCGAACCTCTACAGCCCTTCGGTCGCCTACAACGACGCCCTCGCTTCGGCCGCACCCAAAGTAGGTTACGCAGTCTCGGACTCGCCATCCGCCATGCCGCAGTTCAGCGACACCGGCGAAGCGCTCGGCCCCTACACCACCGATGGCACGTGGTGGCCCAACGCCACTCTGATGCACGGATGCGTTGTGGCGATTGGCTGGCCCAACGTCGGATGGCCGGGCAATGAAAATGGCCTGCTGTCGGGCGAATCGGGCGGCCCGCCCGCCGCCTCGGCGATCAACGTCTCTGTTGGCAACACACTCACTGAGGCTCTGGCCGCCCTGGTGGCCAAGCACAACAATCTGCCCGATGAGGCCCGCATCCTTGAGGGATTTTTACTGAGTTCCTTGTCCGATCTGGAACAGCCCGATGGCCGTGCCCGCCTCGATGCACTTCTACAGGCCACCACCTTCGGCTCAATCGATGGCGGCTCCACCACCGAGACCATCAACATTCCCGCAATGCCGGACACGCCGCCGCCACTGCCCAATCCCGTGCAGCCAGGTCCCGGCGTCTTTCCGCAGTCCGTACCAGCCACCAACGCCCAACAATCGGCGTTCACCAGCGGGAAATTCAACGAGAACACCGTCAGGCTCGGCGGCGTGGCCGAGGCGAAGTTCTCCGAACCGATCGAAACCCTTCGCGAAACCACATTTCTTGAAGGAGGCCTGTCTTCGGTTATCAACTCGGTCCACACCCCTCCCGCGCCACAGCAAATCCCCGCCCATACCGAGGAAGTCCGTCGCGCCCTGCCACGGCGCTTCTATCCCAGCGAGCCGGTCTTTCTTCTTGAAGGCGCCAGCCGCACCTTCAAACATGGCGCCGACACCCGTCTCTCCCAGGACAATACGCTCGTCTGCCGCCTCTCCGGCTTTTATGCCGAAGCCGTCAGCGCCACATTGCCGTCAACGTCCGATGCGCAGGTTCTGATCTTCCGTCCCAGCAGCACCGCCGATCCCATCCTTGAAAACAGCGTCGAAAACGGCAGCGTGCCCCCCGAGTGCGAAGATCTCCTCCGCGAAGTCGTCATTCTCGACCCCTCCGCCGCAGTTAACCTGGCCCAGGCCGCCCTCGCGCCGGTCACACCCTTCCGTGCGGCCGCCAACGCGAATAATGCTGCTCCCGTAGCCGCGCCGCCGGTAGCCGCAGCCCCGACGGCCGCCCAGATCAACGCGGTAGCGAAGAACTTCATCGTCGAACAGACGGCATGGTGGGCCACGCGCGATCCCCGCTTCGATCACGGCCCGCTGGTCGCCCAAAGCGGCATAGCCGGCACTCTGCCTTCACCCATCGCCGTCACTCCGCCCGTTCAGCCCTGGAACCCGATCCATCTCGACTGGCAAATCGAGTACATTCCCTCGACCAACGGTGTCGCTGACTGGTCGCTTGGGGAAATCGACTACTCCACCGACCCCAAACTCGCTCCCCCAACTCCCGACCCCACCCAGCCCGGCGCCAACGGGGAGCCGCCAGCCGCTCAACCTCCGGGAAGCTTGATCCTCTCCGGTCGCGCTCATCTCACCGGAGGCGCCGCCGCGACGGCCGCAGCCAGCCTTCGCATCGCCATGGCCCAGGCCCAGTCCGCTGGAGGCGCCGGCAGCCTCCAGCCCAACACCAACCCCGCCTTCCACTCGATCTATGCCCAGGTCGCGCTTAACGCATACGCCACGATGGCGGAAAAGATAAGCGTCCAGATCACCGGCACGAACTCCGACACCGTCCCACCCGTCGACCGCAGCGCGCTCCAGGACATCCTCGACACCCTCGACAGCATGGACGTCCTTGCCGGAGCCGCCGACAACTTCACCCGGCAGATGCGCGGCGGCTATCTGCCCGACGGCAACGACAAACCCGCCGACAATTCCATCCCCACGCCCTTCGTACCCCTTCGTGCCGGCTTCATTCGCCTGCTCCGCCTCCGCCTCGTCGACGGCTACGGACAATTCCTCGATCTCGCCGGCTCCAGCGACACGGCCATCATCGATTCCACGCAACTCATCGAATCCGAGCCGCTCCAGACCCCGACTCGTCCCGAGCTTCTGGCTCAGCCGCCCCGCTACACATCGCCTGCCCGGCTGTGGTTCCGCTACATGGCCGCCGACGGCTCGGAGAATGAAGCTGATTCCACCACCTCGCCCGTGTGCGGCTTCCTCATGCCCAACCACCTGGACGGCGACCTCGAGTTCTTCGACGGCGCGGGCGCCAATCTGGGCTTCGTCCGTCCCGACTCGCAAGCCGGCGTCATCTGGGAAGACGCGCCCGGTGTGCCCTCAACCGTCGGCCAATCCCCCGCGCGCGCCATCCCCAACAAGTACGCCGCCGGCGTGGCTCAGGGACTGCTGCAATGGGGCTTGGCCGACGCCACCAACACTGGCCTCCCCGAAGATGCTCTCAGCGCCGCCCTTCGCATTATCGACTCCACACTCTGGACCGTCGATCCCTTCGGCAGTGCGTCCGACGAACATCTTTCCCTCCTCGTGGGTCACCCGGTCGTTATCCTCCGTGCCCGCGTCAAGCTTGAAGTGAAGGAGCCCATCGACACCTCCGTCATCAACACCAAACCCGTCTCGCTCCGCCTAGGCGCATTGACGCACTGGCAGGACGGGCTCCTCGGCTACTTCGTCAACGACGACTATACCCGTCTGTTCTGCGCCGACGCCGCAATCGCCGGATTTGCCCGCGAGGTCGGCCCCGGCCGCGGCTTCCTCCAGCAGGCCAACCTGGTCCCAGACTTCTACCAGACCTTCTCCGACGACATTGGCGACACCGTTACAGAAGGCAACAGCCCGGTGAAGCACCCCTACATCGAATCATCCGGCCTCATGTCCATCCAGCCCAACCAGGAAGTTGCATTGACGCTGCTGGTGGAACCGCACTGCGTTGTCCACGCCACTTCCGGCGTGCTTCCTCGCAAGGAAATCGGCATGCGCCGCGAGTGGATCGCCGCCGCGCTGGCCGCCCTCTCACCGACCTTTCGCTTCGGGCCAGTGCTGGTCGATCCCAAAACCCTGCGCATGCCCGTTCCCAACGAGATTCACGGCACCTGGAGCTGGGATCATCGCGCCGACATCACCACCTGGGCTGAGGACCCAATCGTGGCTGCGACACAAGACGCTCATCTGCGTCCCGACCCGGCAAGCGGCACAGAGGGCTGGATGCGCATGATGCCGCCGCCACCGCCCGGCAATTCCAAGTCGTGAAATCAGGTCACCGAAACCCAACCCAAGGAGAGAACGCATGGCGGACGACACCACCACAATCAGCATTGCCGACGTGGGCGAGAAAGGATCCCGCTTTCTTCTCAACCATTCCGATCCTGCCGGAACACCTCGTCCCGACGTATGGCGGCAAGCGGTCGCCGACTTCTTTCAGCTCGACCTCGACGCTGAAGTGCTTTGGACGCCGATCGGTCCCGCCCCGATCATCGTGGACGCCGATCAGTCGACCATGGGCAAGGGCCCAGACGCCGGTCAGGTGACCGACATTGTCATCGACCCCACCGGTTCCAGCGATCAAACCATCTACATCTCCTCCGACGATGGCGGCATCTGGAAGACGACCGATGCCGGTTCCACCTGGGTCCCGCTCACGGATCAGATGTTCTCTCTCTCCATGGGCGCAGTGGCCATGGATCCAGCCAATCCCAAGATCCTCTACGCCGGCAGCGGAAACCTCTTCGATGGCGGCGCCACCTTTACGAAGGCGGCCGGTATCTACCGCAGCGCCGACGCTGGTCTCACCTGGAGCATCGTCGACGGCGGCTACTTCGGCACCATCTTTGCCAATGTCGGCATCAATCGCATCGTCTGCCCCGCCGCCGACTGCCTCCTGGTCGCTACCAACCAGGGCCTCTATCGTTCCCGTGACGGTGGCCGCAACTTCGGCGCCAACCTGCCTGCGTTCGATGACCGAAATCCTGTCGTGGCCGGCAGGATCTGCGCCCTGCTGCTGGATTCCGATACCCCCGCGACAACCGTGTATGCCGGCGTCGCCGGCACCGGCCTCATGTTGTCCACCAATGCGGGGATCACCTTCGACATCGACCTGTTCAAAAACACGGGCGCGCCTGCCGCTGGCTCCTACAACCTCTTCGCACTCGCCCAGTCTGCTTTCGATGGCTCCAAAGTTAACAACAACTACCTCTACGCCAGCGTGCAGAACACGCTGCCCACCAATCCCCCCACGCAGGTCTATGTCGGGCTTTTTCGCTCCAACGATGGCGGCAATTTCTGGGTTCCGTTTCCCAATCTTCTGGGTGTTGCCGCGAACAACGACGATCCCCGCACAACCAAGGGCTGGACTCCCCAGTATTCATTCAGCCAGACCAACTTCGACCTCACCCTCGGGGTCGATCCCCTCAACTCTCAACGCGTCTATGCCGGCTTCCAGCAAGTGTGGCTATCCGTCGACGGCGGCAACGGCTTCCAATCCCAGCCGGTCACGGCATCCCAAGTGCACTGGGACAACCATGCCATGGTTTTCAGCCCCTCGGCGCATCGCGGAACATCCGCCCCCACGCAGATCTACACCGGCACCGATGGCGGCATTGCCACCAGCCAGAACGGCGGCGGAGCCTGGAACTGCATCAACGGAAATCTCGCCACCAGTCTGTTTCGCGGAATCGATATCGGCAAGGGCGGCAAAGACAAGGGCGATGGAAAGGGAATCCCCAACGCGTACACCTACGGGGGATGCCAGGACACCGGCACCTCCGGACACCGTCCCACCGATCTGGCCGGCCAGTGGCACGCCGGCATCAACGGCGACGGATGGTTGGTGGCCGTCGATCCGGCAGACCCCACCATCGTCTACGGCTTCGACGACGAGTTCTTTATGAGATCCAAGGACGCGGGCGCCCACTGGATCAGCACCTTTTCCTCGCCAGCCACCTTTGGACAGAATCTTAAAAATCCACTACCGAACACGCAAAGGGCGATCGCGCTGGAACAGACCGGCCTCGACCCCACGGCTCGCACCGTTTATGTGAGCGAGGGAAAGACCCTCTACAAGAGCATCGATTCCGGGGCGATCTTCGTGGCCACCCCACTCGCTCCCGGCGGCTACATCACTTGCATTACAACCACTCCATTGGCAGCCTTGACCGTTTGGGCCGGCGCATTCGACGGCTCAGTGCACTGTTCCCTCGACGGCGGCAACAGTTGGGATGCCGCCCCGCTCGTCACCACTCCCGGTGGAGCCGGCATCGCGATAGGTCCCGTGAATTCCATTGCAGTCGACCCCATCGATCAGCAGCGTGTGGCCGTAGTCTACGGCGGCGTCTCTGGCATCCACGCGAAATACCGCACCCGCCACGTGTTCCTGTCCCTCGATGGCGGCGCAACCTGGTTCGACGTAAGCGGCGCCGACGGCAGCGGTCCCGTGGGCAACGTTCCGGATCTGCCTGTCTATTCGGTGGTCTTCGACAAGAGCCAGACGCCGCCGGCGATCATCATCGCCAACGATGCTGGTGTTCTGCGCTCTACCAACGCGACCGTCACCGGAACCGGCGACAGCGCTACCGGCTCCGCCACCTGGAAGATCTACGGTGCTGGGTTGCCCATTGTCTTCTGTACTTCGCTGGCCATCGACAACTCCGTTTCGCCCCCCGTGCTGCGGGTGGGCACCTATGGACGCAGTTGCTTCGAGGCGACGCGCCCCGCCAATCCCGGCACTCCCGTCTTCGCTTCTGATTCCAATCTCGCCTTCGGCACGGTCGCCACCGGCCAGTCCGTGACCCTGCCGTTTTACGTCTATAACTGCGGAAATGCGCCTCTCGAGATCTCAGCCGCCAGCGTTGTCGGCACCGCCCCGTTTACCATCGGCGCCGTGCCCGCTCTGCCTGTCACCATCGATCCTGCCGGCACGCAGGCTTTTCAGGTCATCTTCGCTCCCACCACCACCGGCGATGCCTTCGTTCTGCTCGAATTGACCACCAACGACCCCACCCAGGCCACCCGCACCATCCCCGCGAGCGGTACCGGCGTCAACACTGGCCTCGTCCAGCGCCTCGCCACGAACCCCATCGCCACCGTGGGCTTTGGCTCCGTCACTACCGTAGCCAATCGCGCCATTTCCGTTCAGCTATTCAACGTAGGTACGACCCCGCTGAATATCGCCTCAATTACGCTCACCAATGGCAGCAATGACTTCTCGCTGAATCCCGCGCCCACCTTCCCCATCGCGATCCCTTCGGGCGGTGAATCCGATGTCACCTTCCAGTTCACTCCGTCCGGCAGCGGCGCACTCTCTGCCGAATTCACCATCGCCAGCGACGATCCGCACTCACCTTTCAAACTCACCGCTACCGGCACCGGCATCCAGCCCTCCGCCGCCTTCTGGACCCAGTTTCTCACGCAGCTCGGTTTGGGCCATCTCTAGAGCATTTTCTGTTTTACTGTAGACCGTTGAGAGCTAATCTGAACCATGCCTTTGCATTGTCTGGAGTGATGCATGGCAGAGCCTCGGTGATGGCCTGATCGAGTGTTTCTTTGGTTCGTGCCTTGGCCTCGCGGAGCAGTTGTTTGAGCTTTGCCCAGGCCTTCTCGATGGGGTTCAGGTCGGGCGAGTAAGGCGGCAGATAGAGCAGTTGGGCTCCTGCCGCCTCGATTCTTTCCCTCACCCCTTTGACCTTGTGCGAACTGAGATTGTCCATCACCACCACGTCGCCGAGCCGCAGTTTCGGGCACAAGACCTCATCCAGAAAGGCCAGAAATATCTCCCGGTCCGTGGCCGCCTCGATGGTCATGGTGGCAATCATGCCGCGGGTGCTGATGGCGCCCAGAATGGTGAGGATTTTCCATCTGCCATCGGGGGTGGTTTCATGAATGCGCGCGCCTCCCGTGCAACGCGCATACAGGCGCGTCATCTGCGTAGAGACGCCGCTCTCATCGAGAAAGATCAACCGTTCCAGGTCGATCCTGCCAATCACCTCGACGAATTCTTCGCGCCGCTTGCGGTTCGCTTCCGTGTCGCGCTCTTGGGCGTGGAGTGACTTTTTTTAAGCCGGAAGCCCATCCGCTTCACCACCCGCCACAGATGCTGTGTGCTCACCCGCAGGCCGGTCTTGTTCTCCAACTCCGCCTGTAACTCGACTAATGTCGCGTCGGGGTGGGAACGTAATAACCCAGCTAAAGCAGGTTCGTCGATCCGGCGCTTGGCTCCGGGGCGATAACTGGGCCGCTCCATCCGCCCGGTACGCTTCCTTGCCGCCGAGACCTTCCATGCCCAACCCAGGCTCACACCGAAACGTTCGGCCAACTCCGACAGGTTCCCCTTGCCCTGGTCGTAGGCCTCAAGCAGCTTCCGTCGCAAATCATCCGAATAAGGTCGCGCCATAGCATGTGCGCGGAGTATCGCCATCCATACTATACACCATCAGGAGAGGTGCTCTAATGGGGGTGTCCAGCAAAGATGCTGTACTCCTCAATGAGTCAATCGCAATCCTCGTTCGGGAACACGAGACCGAAGCCAAGCATGGGGAAAACCAGAAGTCAACGCGAGGTTTCATTTGCTTCCCCGGGCTCATATTTGCGCATTTAGGAATGGAGGCAGGACTGCAATGCAACGTGGAGTCTCCTTATCTTCCGCTACAGCTGCTAGCCCATTAGCCAGTTCCGAGAGAAGTATCGGATATTCAAGAGCCAAAAAGGTTTATAAGAACCGCCGATCCCGCAACTACCATAACCAGTGAAGGTGTCCCATGCCCAAAAAACCCGACAAGGTGACCCCGGCTGACCCGGCCCCAGCGCCCAATCCCCCAGCCGGCACACCGGTCCCTGTCGGGAAGGGCGAAGAAGAGGAGCCGTTTCCGTACAGCCTCCAGATCGGAGATGTGTACGACGGCCCTCTAGACGTTCTGCTAATGCTCATCAAAAAGCAGAACCTGAACATCTACGACCTCCCCATGGCCAAGATCACGGCACAGTTCCAGGCCTACAGCCGAACCATCCCGGTAGAAGAGGTAGATAGAGCGATCGAGTTCGTTCACATGGCATCGCAGCTCATCTACATCAAGTCACGGATGCTGCTGCCCTTCGAGCGCCCCCTTGATGGCACATTGCCTGACGACCCGCGCAAGAGCCTCGTCGAACGGCTTCTCGAATACGATCAGGTAAAGCAGGCCGCCGCCATGCTCCGCAATCGCCAGTGGGCCGAGGAGTCACGGTGGACAAATCCTGGCAACCGTGAGTTCCGTGACGACTCCCGCGAACCCGAGCCTCAGCCTTCCCAACCCGACGACTCTACCGACCTAGAAAAAGCGTTCCAGCAGATCATGGAGCGCGCGGCGAACCGTCCTTCTATGACGATTGCCAATGAGAAGGTCACGGTGGCGCAGATGTTCAGCATCCTCCGCGATAGCCTACGCCTGGAAGACGCGCCGATCTCCTTCGAGGATGCAATCGCTGGGTCTGCCTCCCCGCGAATCATCACCGCGGCGTTTCTCGCTGTTCTCGAGATGGTCCGCGTGGGTGCGGTATTTCTCAAACAGGAGAGGCAGGGCGGAGCCATCCTCATCAAAAAGAGCCCCTCGTTTGAGGAATCAATGACTATGGCCGGCTCGTTCGATCAGTGGACCTAACCCAAGGTAACGGGCAAGGCTCAGCATCGGGCGAGCATTGCCGCTAGAATGGAAGCTACTTCCACACCAGTTTGGTGCAGGTCCGACATGATCGGAAAGGGTATCTATGCGCAATTGGATGAAGCTGACCCTCATGGGAACGGTAGCGTTGGCGGGGCTTGTCGTCGCCGGTTGTCATGAGTCAAACGGTGGAGCCTCCGCTGATCCAAGCCCGTCTGGGTCCGCCCTCAAAGCTTTTTCACCGGACCGAGATCTCTTCATTGACGCGAGCGCTTCCCGACTTGTCGATGGAAGAATTGTGGTTTTTGGAACAACGAATTTGCCAGAAGGCTTAAAGCTCTGGGTGAACGTCGAGGAAGGCAAGCTGCCGCTCGGCGCTCCGAAGTCAGTAGCCGGTGATGAGAACGTCATCGTCCACCAGGGCAAGTTCACCACCCAACCGCTCTGGATGGCAGTGCCGAACACGCGATTTACCAAAACGGGATGGCCTTCCACCGTGAACGTCAAAGACCGCGAAGTTCCCTTCCCGGCCCGAGCGTTCAAGGTGCACTTCGAGTCCTACTTCAATGGAGCCTGGCAGAGCAAAGACATCATCGCGGCTGTCGGTGGAGAGGGCGCAAAGCCGCTCAAAGGGAAGATCATCAAGGCTGAGAACCCAGACGTAATCGACAGCAGCAAGACGGTCGATTACACGCCTTCCCTCACATTTCCCCCGCTATCACCGGAGGGCAAGGCAACCTCCCTTGTCAGAGCGGCGATCATGACCGTCCCCGACCAGGGCCGATCCACCGGCGACGTCCAAGCCGTAGTAGACATGTTCATGGCCAGCCCCGGTCTGAAGGCTGCCAAGGGTTGGGACGCGAAGAAGGACGGCTTAACAACCTACTCAGTGTCCTTCGACTTTATCAACGGATCCCAAGGCGAACAGCAAGCTCTCTGGCAAGCGGATCTCGCCACCGGAAAGGTCAAGTATGTAAACGAGAACGGGAAGCTGTTTAGCTGGGCCCCAAGCTACTAGCCCGTTCCCCCGTTCTGAGCAAGCCATCGGTCCCGCCAATCTCGGCGGGATCAGCTTTTTGTGCCTCTTCCCCTCTCACTTCCACTCCACCCGGAGCTCTCACATGCCACAAGTCATCGATTCGTTCACCGGGCGGTACGCTGCTCTCGGTTTGCTCCATCGCAGCGGTTTTTTCTTCGAAGGCGACGAATACCACAGTGCCGCCGCGGCGATTGAGGCGGCTAAGATTCTCAACCGTCCCGATCGCGTGTCTTTCATCGGCTGGAATTGCAAGCCGTGGAAGGCGCGCGCCATGGGCAAAGGCATCCCTCAGTACTGGATTCGTCCCGACTGGAAACAGGTTGAGGAGCCGGTCATGCTGGATATCCAGCGGTCCAAGTTCTCTTGGCCGGAAGTCTGTGAAGTTCTCCTCTCCACAGAAGATGCCAAACTCATCTACGGAAACGTCTGTCACGACAACTTCTGGGGCGTCTGCAAGTGCCGCACTGTTCCAGCCGCGCAGCGGAAGTATGGAATCGGCGTTCGTTGCACTGGCGCCGGCGACAACCGTCTAGGCCGTATCCTCATGCAAGTTCGGGAAGAACGCAAGGCAGTTTTGCAGGCTGACCCGGACACTCAGAGGAAGATGACCCGCAGCATGTCTTTCCTCGCTCCCACTCTTACAACTGTGCTGCAGGCCGCCTCTTAATCCAGCGGCTTGCAGTAAAAATCGAGAGGTTCGCATGTCAAGAACATGGGGCCATTCACTGCGCGTGCTCTCCCAAAAAGAGATCGACGCTGATGCCCGANNTAAGTTTGCCAAGCAGCATGGGCTGAGATACGAGGGACCGAAACCGCTCCCCCTCCCTGATTTGCCCAAGCGCACTTTTCAAATCTGCCCTGCCTGTGGACGGCGCGGCCTCAATCTCGTAGTCCTGCCTA
The DNA here is from genome assembly GCA_003151435.1 of Acidobacteriaceae bacterium. GTDB lineage: Bacteria > Acidobacteriota > Terriglobia > Terriglobales > Acidobacteriaceae > Telmatobacter. The sequence continues at coordinate 502 of PLXP01000245.1, read as the reverse complement.
TTGAAGCAACCGCGAAACGATGGAGCGGTGCGCTCAAGAATTTCGAGCAGGTTCCAATCCCGGCCGGAAGTCGGGTCCACCGCCTCGACCATATTCTGCTCAAGCAGAGTGTGGCCAATGAACTTGGGATTCTCGCGGCAATCTTCAACGCTGATCCGACCAAACTGATTGGCACAACCGTCTGGGAAGTGCTCTACAAGCTCAAGGAGAAGCCCACAGGCGAAGTAGATTCTGCTGCGAGCGACCAGTGTCCCGCCTAATGGCAAAATCCACACCGATCTAATACTACAGTTGTAGATCGCGNNAGCAAGTACAACTGTAGTACTAAGGTGTTTACCTTATGGGCGAACGAGCGATCTGGGTCTGTAATCAGACTCATGAATACTCTCATTGCCTTCTTTTCTGAGTTCCGCGCTGCCTACTGGCTGTTCGACACAGCCGATGTGTTTCGCGGATTGCCTTTAACCAAATTCGAGCTCGCGCTGCGATCCGCAATGCGCAA
>PLXP01000008.1 GCA_003151435.1 Acidobacteriaceae bacterium | reverse complement strand
CTGACGCCACTGACAGCCGGTCTTCACCACATACAGCAGAGTGTCCACCACCCGGCGCTGTTCATGCTTCCGCGACCGGCCTCCAGCGTGACGCGCACCTCGTGGCTCGTTCAGCAGTGGCGCTAGCCGGGACCACTGCTTGTCTGTCAAATCACTCGGGTACATGACCCTACGCTATCGGCCCCAAGTCTCTACGCATATTCCTTGCATGGTTCCTTTAGCTAGTTTCTGGACAGATTCTTAGAGAGAAAGCCAGCCCTCACTGAGCGTCAGGTAGGCCAATCGGTCACAGGTGATCCTCAAACATGGACTTCAGATTCTGAGACCTACGGACTCCCCTTCCATATTCGACGTACAAGATCGATTCCTGAAGCTACAAAGACCTATCAGAGGCTTCTTCCACTTCGGGGACCTCGCCCTACTAACTTAGCTCCAAATGGGCGTAACGAGACCCACGAAGTATAGGGACGCCACAGTAGATTCTGAATGAAATGCAATGCCTGAGCGCACCAAATAGTCTGTCAATTGCACATGATTGCAGAAGGCGGAGCCTGATGAATATTCAAGAGGTCCAGATGAACACAGCAAACTCTGAGGCCGTGGTAGAGAAATGCTCATATCTGGGAGTTACACGTGAGTCCCTTGACATTTGCGAGGGTAACTGGCCCCAAGCACGATTGCTCTCCGCGATTATCTACTGGTTCCGCCCCGGTACCAATGGTCACAGTCGAGCTAGGAAGTTCCATGATGGCCTGTATTGGGTGTATAAAACTGCCGTGGAGTGGCGAGCGGAAACAGGGCTTTCCGAGTGGGAAGTCCGCACGGCTTTGGAAGCCCTTGTGACTATGGGTCTAATTGAGCGAAGGTCGATGAAGGCCTCAAATGCAAATGGGCAGTGGGTGAAACAACTCCACCTGTCTCTCGACAAAAACCTGCTGGTCAAAATGATCGACGCTGTTCAGGCCACTCATGACTATCCCCACGCCGCTCCCATCCCAGATCTCTCTCCTCCACTTGTTGTCGCTCATTGTGAAGGCTCTTCAATTTCGCCTGTAAACCCGCTTGTCCAACCTATTGTGAGTGAGTCTCAAAATGATAGTACAGAGGGTTCTTCCCCAGAAGCAAAAGCAAGTACCAATACCGGCGGTGAAAAACCCGCCGAAGAACTTCAAGAGGAGGAAGAGATAAAGACATCAGGGATAGATAAGATAGAAACAGAAGAGAAAGAAGAGATAGCAGTGCAAGTAATTGCAGAGCCACTTGTGAATGGCCACAAGGTAGTAGGGATAGACGCCCTATGGGCGGCAAGAACAGGCAGTCCGTCATTGACGGCCAAGCAGCGAGGTCAGCTTCATGGTCTGACGAAGAAGGCGGGCTACACCGCATATGACACCGTGGATTGGGCTTTGAGCCATTGGTCAGAATTCGGAGGCCATTCAGTGAACAAGGGTGCTGCTAAGTCATTTCCGTTCGCACCAAACCTCGACTTCCTGGTGAAGCATTTTGTTTATGCATTTGACCTTTGGTATCGGAGTCTGTGGGAATACAAACAGGACGAGGTCCGGAAATTCCTAATCAAACGCGGTGACTGGTGGCACACCGTACCAGGTTTGCAGGAGAAGGTAGGTGTGAAGGTAGGACTGAATGGCGCTCTCTATGTGCCAGAGCCAAAGGCCCCGTTAAGTCATGAGACAGCCTGGCTGATCTACCTTGAGGCGGAGACACCGGAGATGAAGGCCATGAGGGGTGCCGCGCAGTGTGGCTTCGCAATGGCTGAGATGGCGGTTGCGAAAGCTCCTCATGATTCGGCAGCGCAAGCGGATTACCTCACAGCCATGAAAGCCTATGACGAGTATGGGGCAGCCGAGCACAAAGCACTCATTCAGTTGGGTTGGGATGGAGGGACTGATCATGCGGACACTTCCATCAAGGAAGAGGCGGCTGGAATGAAGTTAGCTGCGTAAGGGACTGGTATTTGTGCAATCAATTGCAACGACGGTTCAGGGAAAACAGGGATAAACAACAGCCGATCTCTATCTGTCGCGTCTATAGGCGATTGGTCGAAGGGGGGAATAACTGCAATAATCAGTAAATCTAAAGAGAACTCCCAGGTAGAGATGCTTCTTGGCGTTGTCCCAGTCGAAATCTTTGGTTGTAGATCGCGTCTGGAACTTGCGATTGATTGCACGACCATCCCCTCTCCCAGGAGGAGACCCTGATGGTCGAAGCTGTCTCGGGTGAGCTGTCTTGAATCTATGTTCTCTTAACCTTATTGAGTTTGTTTACTCGATGCACTTCAGCTCGTATAAACGGTGCTCGTGCCGTGCAAGGACGTAGAATCCAAATCACAATGCCAGAGAAAAAGTAGAAAACCCAGATCATCTTAGCTGGCGGCAACTCGCGAAGGTGCTCAGCTCCAGCAAGAAGTGGAGCGAGCAGTACTGCAATGAACAGCAAAATGGTTGCGTTTGCAAGGGTTTCATACATAGTTATGCACCTTTGATGATCTAGCATTAGTGAATCAACATCTTCCAAAGAGCTAGGATGTGTGCCACCCAAATCGGTGCGTAGGTAAAGGGCCACGGCGATCAACCCGGCGAACATGAATGAGCCGCTCAAAGAAACGATATCACCCGGACCGAACCCAGTGAGGCTCCAATGCCGCTCGATAAAAAATGGCAACATCGCCAAGACCGTTAATACGATTTCTGAGAACACGGCCCTTGTCGTCGCTTTGCTCCAAAGCCAGCTACCCGCTTCGCCTTCCTCGAATTCCTTGTCTTTCAAAGAAATGAGCAAAAGAACAGAGGTCGCAATAAGCGCGAAAGAAGCTCTCACCAATGATGGATCAATGAAGGTCAGGCCAAGGAATGCGTACACAGCCAGAGCCACTGACCCCTTGGAACGGCGGAGTGAGAGCTTGTGACAAACGCGGCGGACCACCTCTACGAGGTTTGATCTCAGTTTAGAGAGCATCATTCTCAGCCTCTCGAAAGAAGAACTGGTTCTCTAAACAATACTCGATAGGTCTCCCGAAACGCCCATTGCAGATGTTCTTTGGGCACGTGATTTGCATCACACTTGCCGATCTGCGAGGACTAGACTACCTCGCGCGGTCGATTACCGTCTCTGCCAGCCGGTCGCGGAGGTACAATGCTTTTGAACTTCAACCCAAGATGCTGGTAATCGGATGGAAGGCTACACCATGACTACACTTGAGCTTGGCACACTTCGTCGAGTCGATTTGCGAGATGTGTGGAAGCACGAGGCCGTGGATTTCACGCCATGGCTAATAGAAAACATCGACATGATTGGACAGGTTTTGGGACTTGATCTGGAAGTCATTGGACGCGAACAGGCGGTAGGTGACTTTGCCGTGGATATTTTGGCACGAGATCTTGGTCGCGACAAGCGTGTGATTATTGAAAATCAACTCGAAGAAACAGATCACACGCACCTCGGACAGCTCATTACCTATTCAGCGGGTCTTGAGGCCGGAGTTGTCGTTTGGGTTTCTCGGAAATTCCGAGAAGAGCACCGGCAAGCGTTGGACTGGCTCAATCGCGGTGCGTCGACTGAGTATTTCGGAGTGGTGGTAGAACTCCTGCAAGTTGACGATTCAAAGCCGGCGGTAAACCTGCGCCTAATTGCGTCCCCAAACAACTGGTCCCGACGTACCATTCAGACGACAAGTGCTGAAGATCCTACCGGAAAATACGCGCGCTATCAGCAATTCTTTCAGAGCCTCATTGATGAGCTCCGCGAAAAACATCGTTTTACCAACGCACGCATTGGACAACCACAGAATTGGTACAGCTTTAGCAGCGGCACGAGAGGATTCCAGTACAGCATGAGTTTTGCGCAGGGAGGGCGAATTCGTGCTGAGCTATACATCGATTTGGGAGAGAGCACATTGAACATGGGGGCCTTCGACGCCTTGGCGAAAGACAAAGCGACCCTAGATTTTGAGTTCGGGGAACCTCTTGAATGGGAAAGACTGGAAGGTCGACGAGCGTGCAGAATCGCCATCTACAGACCGGGGTCCATAGAAGATCCGGCCACGTCCTTAGAGGAGCACAACAGGTGGGCCATAGACCACCTGCTGCAATTCAAGAAAGTATTCGGTCCGAGACTGTCCTCTGCCGCGCATACCGCGCAGCCCCCGACGCAGATGCCTTGATTTCCAGAAGTCAGCGGCTGGTGTCCCATATCTCAGGAAGCTCGCTGAGCCACGACATGAGGTACCCCAGGATTTTCTTGCAACCATAGATAAACCCTGGTAAACGCCGATGTCGCCGGGAATGCCTTTTGCTTTACACCAAATCGCCGCAGCGCTCATAAAGCAGCGCGGGAAGGAAGTGAGCGTTCCGGGGAGTAGTGGCAACCCGGACCGTGCGACGAAAGGACATGCTGGAAGCTGACGAAGACGATTGGTTGTGCAATTGAATTGCACAGATTGACAGGCTAAAATATTGACTAATAATCCTGTAACACATTGATTCTACAAGTTATACACGAGATCTAAGAGCGTAGAATTTAATTGGGGAAACATGTCTTTTACGCTCACAAAGTTACCATTGATACGTTTGAAATCCTTCAGCGGAAGCGGTGTGGCATACACCGTAGATCGTTCGGGGCGGACTTGCACCTGCTGCCAGTTCTTGTCAGAGGGGCACTGCAAGCACCTGGATGAAGTTGGGGTCTACCAGCCGAAGCAGTTTACTCCCCGGACCCACCCGACATTCAGTCAGGCGCTCAGCGGGCTGGTCAAGTCGATCAGGATGCGCCGAGTTGAGGACGCAATCTATTGGCTGATGTATCTGGACGGATTCCCGGCGAGTGAGAAGTTGAGCAAGAAAGCCGCGCGGCTCCGGGTTGCCCGGCGCATCCTTATCGGTTCGGCTGAGGATGGCCATTCCATCCCTGTGATGGAAAACGTTGCTGACAATTTCCGGTGCCTCTGCAAGCTGGATACCCCGCTGGTATACTTGGCGGCCGAGATCGTCCGAGTGTGCAAGCTGCCGAATTGGTGGGACCCGGTCACAGGCGGGCATGACTATATCTACAAAAGTCTGGTCGGGTATCGCCAGCGGGTGCTTTACCGGAAGGTCAATGACGATCAGGGGGCACGGAAGCTACTCAGGGAAGCCATTTATCAGGCGGACAGGGCGACCTCCATCGGCGCCTTGTGCTTGCTGGGGGCCGTTGGCATTGGGTCCACCAGGCAAGCCCAATACCTGATGACCATTGCCCAGGAGTTGAATCACGAGAAGGCCGTCCGGCTCCTGAACGTCCATCTTGGCGCGCGAACTGCATTGTCTGGGGACAACAACTTCACCGGGCAGGCTGCATGGTGGTTGGCAGGTGGGGTGAGCCCAGTGGCCGACAAGATCGAGCCAGTGGAGATGAGCGAGGCGTGCGAACTGCTGGAACGGGCCAAAGAGCGTTGGAAGCACCCACTCCCGATTCCGAATGAGTATTGCGATTCCGTCCACTGCGCCGGGAAGGACCGCAGATATGCCGGAATTCTCAATGACATGTGGGCGGTATGTATGGCGTTCATAGAGTACGGCAATATCGAGCCGGAGAACCGCTGGCTCCCCCAGTTCTTCCCCATTGATGGATTGGAAATCGAGCCGGAATTGCAATCAATTGCACAGGAGGTGGAAAGGTGAAGGGCAATGAAGTTGCATATAGAACACAGCGAACGCAACAAACTACACATTCTGTTGCATTATCGGAATTGCCAAGATCAAAACAAACAACTTACAGAAGGAACAGGATGCAGCATTTGAACATAATGTTGCATTCCAGGAGAATCGCAATGCCAACACCTCCAATCACTCGGAATCAGCCCAGTATGGCGGATGTTTACCTCGAACCGGCTGAGGTGCTGTCGGTCCTCAGAGTGGCTAAAGCAAAGGGCCAGCGGGAATGGGCGATGATCGTCACCGCCTACAAACATGGGATGAGGGCTTCAGAAGTCTGCAACCTGCGAGTCGATGACCTTGACATGAAGAACGGCAGCATCGTTGTCCAACGGCTCAAGGGATCGCTTCGAACCACTCAGGCCGTGACCGAGCATCGCGGGGAACCGCTCTTGAACGAACTCCGGGCACTCCGGGAGTGGCTTAGGCAGCGTCCGAATGACGGCTCCGACTTCCTCTTCACCAGTCAGAAGGGAGGGCGGCTGGATCGCACACAGTTCTTCCGACTGTTCCGCGATATTGCGGCTCAGGCTGGTTTGTCGGCAGAGAAGAGGCATCCGCACGCTTTGAAGCACTCCCTTGCCAGCCATCTGGTAGCAGCGAATGTCAATCTGGCCCTTGTGAAGCAGCAGCTTGGCCACAAGTCGATAGGCAGTACCATGCGCTACGTGACCACCAGCGACCGGCAAGCCTCCCAGGCGACTGCTGGGGCGTTGATGACGATTTTCTAGGCTGGATCGCCGAAGACGAGTCTAAAGCCCGTGCTTACAATGGGTTAGACGGACACCTACTCTACGGGTTGCATTGAATCGAGTCAATTTGCTGCAATCAATTTCCGAAACTTGAGAACCTGTGAAGCGCAGGGGAGGACAGGAAGGCCCGATGGGCCTGTTTCCGAAAAAACGCGAGGGGCGAAAGGCCCCTTTGCTCCCCACCTTGCGACAGACGAGGCCGGACCGTGGGAGAGCGCCGACAGCAAACCCAGGCAATTTCAGAGTTCCATTTGCTACCATTGACTTCAATTGAAGGTGGGCATACTGAGGGAGTCCTGCAACATCGCCCTCCAGTTCGGCATTTGAAGGGCTTGAAGAGCGGCACCAGATGACAGTGGATGGACCGTACAAAGTCGCCAATTCGTCAATCTGAAGGAGCAAGGGCATGGAGTGCAGTCAGGTCACGTACTCCCGACACGCCGTAGAGCGGATGTTTCAGCGCGGAATATCGCCTGAAATGGTTTCGGAGTTGCTCCAGTCGGGAGAGGTCATCGCCAGCTATCCTGAAGACAAGCCCTACCCCAGCGTGTTGCTGCTGGGATTTGTCCTACAGCAGCCCGTTCATGTCTTGGTTGCGCGCGATCCGGCATCAGGAGTCTGCTACGTGGTGACTGTATACCGCCCAGACCCTCTCCTGTGGGGGCCTGACTTCAGGACCAAGATTTGAAATTGGAGGCAAGCATGAAGTGCGTTCTCTGCAAAACCGGCGAATCACAACCCGGCACGACGACCGTAACGCTGGAACGGAATCACACGGTGATCGTTTTCAAGGATGTTCCCGCAGAGGTCTGCGAGAACTGCGGCGAATACTATCTTTCCGAGGCCGTCACGAAACGCATCTACCAGCAAGCCGAAGAGGCCGCACAGCGCAATGCCGAGGTAGAAGTCCTGCGCTACGCAGCCTAACCCCTATCCATTAAAGCAGATAGCGTTAGGTTAGTGCGGTCCGGGTCGTCCCGAAAATTGCAATCAGCTGCACTTTTCGGTAAGGCGCGTTCGCCATGGAAAGGCAAAAAGGGAAGCCTCCAAGGCGACAACTATCGCATTGATGGCGGTTCTTGGCGTTGGACGGCGTTCTAGAGCTTAAAACCCGTCAAGACAACGGGCTGCGGGTGAGTTCCGCTGGACGAATGGCTTGGAGCCGAACCGATTTTTGGCAATCAGTTGCCAGAACTTACACGCTGTCTGGCGTAGCGCGTTGGAAGTTTTTGGCAGTCCGTGTCCCTGCTCTTCATTCGGATCGGGACCAGCCGCCCTCTCCACGAGGTAGATGCCTTAGAATGCCCCTTACTGCGAAAAGACATTCTGAACGGGGCTAGACATGGCTGGCAAGAAGAAACAGACTAAGAATCAAGCGGTTAGTGCTCAAGGGACGCGGGAAAACGTGACCGATTATAGCAGTCGGCGCGGAGCACTTCGCCCTCCTGAGCGAAGGCCAGCACCCGCAGACCGAGGCGCAGCTCGTCCGGCATCAGACGGCCAAGACCTACGACGGCAAGTTTGGCAGGGAAGTAACCAGCGTCGAGCACCGGGCCGGATGGGATGCGACGTTTTCCGCGCCGAAGTCGGTTTCATTGACCGCCCTTGTCGGCGGCGACGACCGGGTAAGAGTGGCGCACCGGGAGAGTGTCCGCTCGGCCCGGTCCGAGTTGGAGCGGTATACCCAGGCGAGAATAGGCAACATCCGCGCGCCGGAGACGACGGGGAAGTTTGCCGCCGCGACCGGGTGCAGCTCACCGCGCCTTCGCCCGACTTGAAGCTGGCCAACCGCGAGCTGGGGACCATCGAGGGTGTCCAGGACGGCCGGCTCAATCTCAAGATGGACGGAAGCCGCGAGGCCGAGATCGATCCACTGAAGCATCCGCACCTCGATCATGGTTACGCGGTGACGAGTCATTCCAGCCAGGGACAGACCGCCGACCGGGTGCTGACCAGCGACAACGAACTGACCCGTACGTTGACCTTCTCGCAGGCTTCGTGCGGTGCCGCGGGCAGCGGCAGCATCGCTGCCCGGTCACGCTCGAAGCGCTCGCCGATCGTCTCCGTATGCCCGCGGAGACGCCGCTCACGGCGCTTGCAACACTCTTCTGCAAAATGCGCGTTCAACTCATCCCAGCTATTTACGCGTGGAATCGGGACCATGAAGTTCCGCCGCGCATAACCGACGATCCCTTCTACCTTACCCTTGTCGTTGCCCTTGGCGGGACGCCCAAACTTATCGGCGAATAGATAATGACTCTGTAGCTCCAGGAAGGGCTTCGTCTTGGTACGCTCTTCGCCGCCAAGAATGCGCGCCACTGCTATCTTGGTGTTGTCGTAGAGGATGCGCGTAGGTACGGCGCCAAAGTACTCGAAGGCCCGCGCATGGCCCTCAAGGAAAGCCTCCGTGGTCTCGGCCGGAAACGCCATCACAAAGCAATCGTCGGAGTGCGGCATATCCATCGCGAGAAAGTGCGCCTTCTGCTCCACCCCGGCGATAACCACCAGTGCCTCGCCGAAGTCGGCCTGTGCTT
>PLXP01000090.1 GCA_003151435.1 Acidobacteriaceae bacterium | reverse complement strand
CCTGAGCAAGATGGATATTCATCTTGAGAGATTCACTTCGCTTCCCGTTTGCTGGAGCCCATATCCCCACTGAAATGTCATCCTGAGCAAGTCCGCCGCCGCGGACGCGTCGAAAGCCTGCCCGCCGTGGTGGGGATCTGCGGCTGCATTTTGCCACTGCCAACGAGCTGAAAAATGTGACCGGAAGAACTGTTACTTCCGGTTTGCCCACAATCCAACCGCGACTTCGCCTCAGGAGAGTAAGTTACTGAGGTTTCTGGGCATCTAGTACCATATCCGGGCGTGAGACGTTTCCGTCAGGATCAACGTAGTAAGTGGCTTTCCGTAGCGTTCCCGTTTCAAAGCTCAGTATGAGTTTGCCGGTGAATCCGGCGGAGTCATGTTTTGCGATCCACTCGGGACTTTGTGCGGTCGGTTCAAGATCGAGCAGGCAACTGTCCATCAGAGCGGAAAGGGTCTCGTGCGGGATAGCGCCAAGAGCGACCACATGAATAAAGCGTTCCCCAGGGTCGCTCGCACCACACCGGCCCTGTATGTTCCCCGGATTGGAGGCGAATGTGTCCGTGAAGGTCAAGAAGTGATTAGAACTCTCCGCAATCAAATGGGCTTCGTAAGGAGCGTTGGTCCCTTGGCGATAATCACTGGGATGACTTAGCGCAATGCGCTGAGATGACCCAGAGCGAGATTTGATTTCAAGAACTGTCAACCGTCCGTGCTGCCGGAGGATTGCGGTTCCTGAGCGCACATTCCTAATTGTGATTGTTTGTTCATGAACGGCGCGGGTCGTGCTCACCAGTGCAAAGCCGATTGCGAGTAACAAAAAGGCAGACCGAAGACTATTCATCGTGTCAGAGCAAGTGCGTGGATTGAGTCAATCATAGTCCCTTGCTTGTGAAATCGCTTCGAAAATCGAGTCTCAACAACACTCCGGGAGAGTCACCGCCAATCCGGACATTACCCAGTCGTGCGCCGATGATTCACAGAGCAAAGGGCACCGCAGATCCTTCGGCTCCGCTCAGGATGACACGATCGTGGCAAGTGAAAGGGCTGCTGATGGTGCACTGCAAAATCAGACCATGAACCGTCCGATCGACTTCTGAAGTGAAGCAGAACCTTGCCGCTCGGCAAAGCTCTGCATTCTTTCGCCCCAGCTATCGCGGCACCACAGGCAACACAAGCGCGCTGGGATGAGCCGCGTCGTGATAGACCGTGTTGGTCGCTTTCACAAACTCGGCACTCTCCGCCGCGTCCTTGCCCGTATTCAGATTGCGATCGAAGCGCGGGAAGTTGCTGCTCGAGATCTCCAACCGAATCCTGTGACCCTTGAGAAACACATCGCTCGTGGACCACATGTCGATCTTGTACTCATAGATCTTTCCGGGCTCGATGGGCTTGGCGGCATCCGTCGACTCGCGGAACCGGGCCCGCAGAATGCCCTCGGTCAGATTCTGCGCAAAGCCGTCAGGGCCCACATCTTTCTGGTCGCGCGGACCTGCGGGGAGATGCGCCGGGTCGCAGCACAAAGGGCCGCCCATTGTCGGCACAGGATTGGCAGGGTCGTACGTGAAGCTTTCTTTGCCTTCGCTGTGCGTGGCTTCCTCCGCGAGCGTTCCGTCTCCCGCTGCGCTGTTGGCCTTGCCGCCGGAGTGAAGGAAGTACTTCGTCTCCTTCGCCCGTTCCAGCGGCCACGCGTCTTCATCGCGCCAAACGTTTTCGCCCATCACGAAGATCCGCACCGGCTTTCCGGTGGCGAACCGATTCTGTTTTCCTTGCAGCAGGTAGTCGTACCACTCGAGAGTGATCGTGTTCTCGTCGTACTCCTCCGCCGCCGCGCCGAAATCGACAGCGCCAATGTGGCGTCCGCCGCCCGCATGACCGCCGATGGTTACCAGCAGCCGCTGTCCCGCACGCGCCGCGTCATTTCCGGCGTGCGCCTTCAGTCCCATGTAATTGCGCAGCGAACCGCCCTGGAAGATGTCGTACCACGCGGCCACCGTGAGCGCGGGCACCTGGATCGACGCGTAGTTCTCGTCGATGGCCCACTGCTTCCAGTAGCTGTCGTAGAGCGGGTGAGCAAGCCAGTCGAGAAAGTAGGGAGCCAGCTTGCGGGTCAGGTCCGGACCCTGCGCCGGACCCGCAAAGTTGAACAGCGGATACTGATTCAACGGCAGAACCTTGCTGCCCACCATCGCGTTCGTGTCTTGCCGGAGTTCGCGATTGAGCGTGTCCTGCGCCAACCCCGAGGTCCACGACTCGTTGAACCACTGCTCGAATGCGCCGCCCTGGTAGGTCCAGTTCTCGTGATAATTGCTGGCCGTCACCACGGGGCAGATTCCCGCCAGGTGTGGCGGATGCCCGATGGCCGCGAGCATCTGCGTTGCGCCCACATACGAGCCGCCAAACATGCCGACCTTGCCGTTCGATTTCGGCAGCGCCGCCGCCCACTCGATGGTGTCGTAGCCGTCGGCGGTTTCATGCTTGAAGGTGTACCACTCGCCCTCCGACGTGTAGCGGCCACGCACATCCTGCACCACCGCGATGTAGCCGCGCGCCGCAGCCCTTCGCCCGAATTCGGCGGCGTTGTTCTTGTCATAGGGCGTGCGCTGCAGTAGGACGGGAAACGGCCCCTCTCCCGCAGGCGTGTAGATGTCCGCCCGCAAGGCAACGCCATCGCGGGTCTTCATCGCCACGCCGCGCTGAACAACAACGTCCGTTGCCGGCGTGACGACTTGAGGAGCGGACTGGCCAATCAGCGAGACTGCGGGAACCAGCGTGCCAACAACAATGAGCAGGCAAATTATTCTCTTCAGCATTCGAACTCCCCCCCGGCGACGACAGGCACCATTGTAGTTGTCGACGCCGGAGAGAAAGGCTTGCCTGATTCCTATATTCCGCCCTTGCCCAGCAGGATGCCGATGCCGTATGTGACGACGCCTTCGAGGGCGCCAACGACCGTCATCTCCAGTCCCGAGGACCACCACGACCGCACGGTGATGAGGCTCTTGGCGGCTCCCACCGCAAAATGCGCGGCCAGCGAAATGATGGCGGCGGCGATCACGGCCGGTACGCCCTGCATGAAGAAGAACGGAATGATCGGGATGGTTGCGCCGATGGCCGTGGAGAGCGCGCCCGAACTGGCCGAGACCATCGGGTTCGAGAGTGCCTCCTCCGATGAGCCGAGACGCTCGCTGGTGAGCGCGCGCAGCAACTGCTCCGGGTCGTTGGCGATGTGGTTCACCATGTTGTGGGCGTCTTCCTCGGGAAGGCCCTTGACCTGGTAATAGAGGGAGAGGAGTTCGCGGGCTTCAGGGCCGTTCATCTGGATGGCCTCGCGCTCGCGGGCCACCTCAGCCTCGTAGATTTCGCGCTCGCTTTTGGCGGCCAGGTACGCGCCGGAGCCCATGGAGAGGGCTGAGGCAATCATGCCTGACAGCCCGGCCAGCAGCACGTAGTGACTGGTCTGGGCAGGGTCGCCGAGGGTGGCGCCGGAGACGCCGGAGACAATGCCGAAGATGGCGCCGAGGCCGTCGTTCACCCCATAGATTGCGTCGCCGATCCAGGCGCCGGGCTGCTTGCGGCCTTGGCTGCGCTTGGCCAGCATCTCGTCGAGAACTGCCTTGGCGTCGATTCTGTGGGCACCGGCGGGCGCCGTGTAGTGGCCGCGCAGCAGCGATCCGAGTTCCCGGTAGTGATCCTTCTCGTCCTCGATGACGTGGTCGAGGATGGCGACGGAGCCCTCGTCTCCCAGCGCCTTGAGCTGCTCGCCATAGTTGGCGATGTGGCGGCTCTCTTCAATCTCCAGCCGGCGCAGGGCCATGCGGACGCCACCGGCCCGATTGGCCAGGGAGTTGGCCTCGCCGCCGGGATTGCCGTGGTAGACGGGCTCAGTCCCACCCAGTTCCATGATGCGGCCGTGCCACAGCGCGGCGTGCTCCCACTCGGCGCCGGCCAAGTGGCGCAGCACCTGCGCGCGCACCGGATCGGTATCGCGGTCGGCCAGCGTCTGGTAAGTGTGAAAACCCTCCATCTCCGCCTGCCAATTGCCCTCCAGGGCCGCCAGAACCTTCTTCAACCTGGCGCCGTTCATTGCTTCCTTGGCCACTCGATTCTCCTTGCTTTCTGATGAGAATAGCCCAAATCCGGATTCTTAGGTTAACCGTTGCGAACGGTGCGGCAGCAAGCACCTTCCCACCATGGCCGTTTCCCGTATAGTGTTGTGTGCAGCAAAAGGACGACACAATCATCGATCGAAACCGGGGTGCCCCAAGCTAACCAGCCGCCCGCCTGATGTTCGTCCTCAGTTCAACAGGTCTGTACCAGAAGACGTAACAAGCCCTTACCGGGCTGAATTTTTTGAGGAATCGAGGGAACAACCTCTCATGGCAACACGATCTACACCACCTACGGCTTCAGACTCACCCAGCTACGTCGGACCGTTTATTACGGTCGCGGCCCTGTTCTTCATCTTCGGGTTCATCACCAACCTGAACATGGCTCTGGTTCCGCATCTCAAATCCATCTTCGATCTGCCTTATGCGTGGGCCATGCTGGCTGAGTCAGCGTTCTTTCTTGCCTACTTTGTGTTCTCCGCGCCCACTTCAAAGCTGATCGAGACCATCGGCTACAAGAAGACGATGGTGGTTTCGCTGTTTATCCAGGTTGTGGGCTGCCTTATGTTCATCCCCGCGGCCAAGATGGTCAGCTTCCCGCTGTTTCTCACCGCGATATTCGTGGTGGGCGCGGGCATAACCGCATTGCAGACCTCGGCCAACCCGTATGTAGCCATCCTTGGCCCCGAGCATAGCGCGCCGGTGCGCCTTACCCTCGCGCAGGCCCTTAACTCGCTGGGTGGCAGCATCGCCCCGCTGATCGCCGGCGCGTATATCCTCACCGATCCAGAGAAGATGGTCTCGAAGTCCGCGATCGCCGACACGGTGCGCGGACCGTACCTCGCCATTGCCGGCGGCTTGCTGATTCTGGGCATCGCAGTGATGTTTATGCACCTGCCCCACGTCGCTCAAACCCAGACCTTTCGCCCCGCCAAGGAAGGCGATCCGATTCTGAGCCGCAGCATCTTCCAGTACAGGCACACGGTCCTCGGCGCAGTCGGTATCTTCCTCTACGTGGGCGTCGAAGTCGGCCTGGCTTCCATTGCGGTCAACTACTTCAAGACCCAAGGCGTGGATAGCGCAAAAACTGCCTCGTTCCTGGTTTCGCTCTACTGGTTTGGCGCGTTGATCGGCCGCCTGCTGGGCTCGTGGATTCTCACCAAGTTCAAGTCCAACATGCTGCTCAGCATCTTTGGTTTTACGGCTGCAGCCATGATCCTGGTCTCTATGTTCACCAGCGGACCGGTGGCCATCTGGACTCTCGTACTCTGCGGCTTCTTCAACTCCATCATGTTCCCGAACATCTTTGCGCTGGGTATCAAGGGACTTGGGCCCATGACCAGCAAGGGGTCGGGACTGATCATGACCGCCGTCGTGGGAGGCGCCATTGTTCCCCCATTGATCGGCTATGTGGCTGACAAGTCGGGGAGCATTCAGTATTCCTTCGTCATTCCGGCGCTCTGCTACCTCTTCATCGCCTACTACGGGCTATGGGGATCCAAACCTACGCGGACTGTGACGGCGTAGGCTGGGTTACTGCTGTACACACTGAAGGCCCTCCGGCTTGCCGGAGGGCCTTCGCATTTCCAAGCCCGCGCCAACGCTCCCGGCGACGGACGGCCCGGGTTTTACCTATATATCGCTGAAGAATCAGCTCCCAATCGGATCCCGACACCTAATTTCGCCCGGATGTTCACAGAAAGCGCCGCCTTTTCCACCTTTCAACGGGCGAACTTGATTCATCTTCCCTTAAAGAGGGGGTGCTATTCTGCGTGGGAACTCACATTCTTCTTTGCTTTGACATGAAGCGGCCCCGCACATGGGGTGACTTTGCGGGATTCCGTCTTGAACGGCATCATTTTCGCGGTTGGATCGAAAAGGGCTGATTCCAGCTCGAGACTTTTGCGGGAACGATGGCACAAGTAGCTAACCAGATCTGAATTTGCAGCTCTTTAGGAGAACCAGAATGACATTCAAACGGATACGCCACGGTGTTCTTTGCCTGGCGCTTCTTACCTTGGGTTTGTCCTCGGGTACAGGTACTTTGTTCGCTCAGAGTACCACGGAGGGCGCGATCGCCGGCACGGTTTCCGATCCCGCCGGTGCAGCCATTACGGGCGCCGCGATCATCATCCACAACGAAGGAACGAATAACGAGATCAAGCTGGTTACCGACGCAAGCGGCTACTTCAAAGCTCCGCTCGTACAACCGGGCGCCTATACGGTAACGGTTTCAGCCCCCGGCTTTGGCGACTACAAGGCGACCTTTGTGGCCGTGACCGTCGGCTCGCTGACTGAGCTTCACCCCTCGTTGAAAACCGGCACAGCGGTTGAGTCGGTTCAAGTGAGCGGCGATGCTCCGGTGATGCAGTTTGAGTCGCCGGAAATGTCGACGACGATTACCGCAAAGGAAATCGTGGACCTGCCTCTGAACGGCGGGCGCTGGTCCGACCTGGCTTTGCTCACGCCGGGCGCGGTTGCGGATGCGAATGGATTTGGTCTCATCGTTTTTCGCGGCATGAGTCCGCTCATGAACAACGTCGAAATCGACGGCGCAGACGACAACCAGGCATTCTTCGCTGAAGAGCGCGGCCGCACCCGTGAAGGCTATTCCACCTCGCAGATCGGGATCGCCGAGTTCCAGGTGAACACCGGCGTGTACTCCGCTGAATACGGAAGGGCGGCAGGCGGCGTCATCAACTCCGTCACCAAGAGCGGAACCAATGCACTCCACGGGCAGGCCTACTTTCTCGACCGCGACAACGAGTGGGGCTCCATCAACCCGTTCACCACATTTACCAGCGTCAATGAACCGGCTGCGGGCGGACCGCCAACCGTGATCTCCGGCGTGCCGTTCAAGCCAAAGGACTGGCGCAAGCGCTGGGGCTTTGGCGCCGGCGGACCGCTCATCAAGGACAAGCTGTTCTGGTTCTATGCCTATGATCAGTACCGGCGCAATTTCCCCGGCGTAGCCAAACCGTCCACGCCAAGCGCGTTTTTCGGTTCCTCCATCAACGTTCAATGGGCTGACCTTGCGCTCAACGGCGGCACCTGCGTCAAGTCGGGAACGACCTCGAAGTTCACTCCCGCAAGCGGCACGGCCACACCGGGCGATATCGGCGCATGCGCGCTGGCCTGGCGTGTCTACGGCGGCAACTATGCCACGGCCGCCACGCAATATGATCAATTACTTTTTGGCACCGCCGTTTCTTCCGTAACCGGCTTGAGCAACCCCGGCCTGCTGGACGATCTGGGCACCACGCCTCGTACCGGCGACGAAGTGCTGAACACGCCGAAGATCGACTGGCAAATCAACGACAAGGAACATGCCAGCTTCCTGTTCCATCGCTTGCGTTGGGACTCGCCCGGCGGCGTGCAGACGCAGACGTCCAACAACTACTCCCGTGACGCCTTCGGCACAGATTACGTAAAGCTGGACTACGGCATGGCGAAACTCGACAGCCTGTTCAGCCCCAGCCTCTCCAACGAAATCCGCTTCCAGTATGGGCACGAGCTCAACGATGAAGGCCAGCAGCCGCACACCGCCTTTACCGACGCTTACCTCAACAACTCCACGGGCACTCCGGTGCAGCTCTCCATCTACGGCAGCGGAACAAACAATGGCTTTACGGGCGGCATGCCCTACTACTCATTCCGCACCGCCTATCCAGCGGAGTGGAAAGACCAGGTGAGCGATACGGCCAACTGGACCCACAAGAGCCAGAACATCAAGTTCGGCTTCGATATCCTCCGCAATAGCGACCTGGTCAATAACCTCTACGAGAGCAACGGCGTTTACACCTACACCTACTTCTCTGATCTCTTCGCTGACATCCTCAAGCCCAGCGGCACTTGCGACAGCAGCGAGTCGCAAGCCGGACTGGGCAGCGATGCCTGCTACTACGGCTTCACCGAGGGACTCGGCACCCCCAAGTTCTCTCTTTCAACCATCGATTATGGCTTCTTTGTTCAGGATGACTGGAAGCTTTCATCGCGCCTGACTCTGAACATCGGCTTGCGGTACGATTACGAGCACATTCCGCCGCCGTATCCGTCCCTCATCTCCACTTCGCTGCTGACCACGGTGGCGGCAGACGCCGATCCGGCTGCGCAGATTACCAACAAGCCCAGCGACAACAACAACTATGGTCCCCGCGTCGGCTTGGCGTGGGATCCGTATGGCAAGGGCAGGACGGTGGTACGCGCGGGCTACGGTCTCTACTACGGCCGCATTCCGAACGGCGTCATCCTGAATGCCTATGAGGCGAGCGGCAGTCCGAATGGCCAGTACACCATTCCGAGCGTGTACGGAGGAGTGCCCAATGGCACCACGGCACCGGCATTCCCGCAGATCATTCCCAACAACGGCACATACTCCACGCCCAGCGTGGACTACTTCGCCAAGAACTTCCAGAATCCGCAAGTGCACGAGTTCGATCTGAGCGTCGAGCAGGATATGTCCCACGGCACCTTCCTGTCGGTCAGCTATCTTGGCGCGATGGGGCGCGAACTCCCCAACTTCCTCAACCTCAACCTGAATCCAAACACGATGAAGCAGACCACCCTGACGATCACTCCGGCAACGACAGGGGGAACCTGCGGACCGCTCGCGTGCGGCACGGCCATCACCACCAGCTACTACGCCAAGCCGTATGTCAACACCCACTACGGCAGCGTCACTGAGGTGGTCAGCAACATCAACTCCAGCTACAACGGCCTGGTTTTTGAAGTTCAGAACCGTGGCAACCGGTACGCGCAGTTCGACGCAAACTACACCTGGTCGCATGCCCTGGACTTCAATCAGAACCAGAGCACATCTCCCACCACAAACAACTGGTGGGATCCCTCGGGCAATCCGCGGGCTAACTATGGCAACTCCAACTTCAACGTGCCTAACCGCTTTTCAGGATGGGCCATGTTTGCCTATCCCGGGACCGCCACCGATTGGAAGAAGTTTGTAACCAACGGCTGGCACCTGAACCCGGTTGTCCAGATACAAAACGGCCTGCCCTATTCGGCAGGCGTCAGCGGCACCATTTCCGGCGCCGCTGGTTCTGGCCTGACCGGTTCGAGCAGCTCCGCATATCTCTTGCAAATCGGACGCAACACCCTCAAGATGCCTCGCACGGTTGTCGTGGATGCTCGCCTGCAGAAGGATGTCCAATTGAGCCAACGGTTCAATCTCGAACTGGTGGCCGAAGGATTCAATCTGCTGAACTACGTGAACGTCACAGGCATCAACAGCACGGCCTATTCCATCTCGGGAAGCACCTTGAAATCCGCGCCGTTTGTGAATGGCGGTGGAGTGAGCGCGCAATCCGGCTTTGGCGCAATCACGAACGCAGACTCAACCTTCACCTACAGCCAGCGCCAGATTCAGCTTGGCATGAAGCTGGACTTCTAACCCTGCCAACCCGGGCTTGCGCTAGCCCGGAGACAAAGCTGCGGCGGCCCTCGGCCGCCGCAGCTTTTTTCTGCGCTTCTTCGCCGCATGTTGCTTGCTGTCCGGCCGGCACAGTAGCCCCTTTCTGCTAAAGTCCAGTCAGATGCCGAAGGCTGCTCACGATCACCGGCTTTGGCGTTCTTCCGGCGAGTTCCGCGGGGGCGCTCCGTTTCGCACTCTCTTCAAGCGCACATTCAGCCGGATCTTTCCCGCGCTGCGGCCCAAACATCCCTTTGACCTTGTACACCGCGTCGATACCAGCGGACTGATGTACGCGGAATCTCTCCCTTCAGGTCACCGGCACGACCAGCAAAGCGAGGGCTACTATGCCACTGCTCCGTCGCTGTTTCGCGGTGTGATCGACGCGTGGCGCGCTACGCTGAGCGGTGCAGGATCCAACCTGAACGGCTACACGATTTTCGATATCGGATGCGGCAAAGGAAGAGTTCTCCTGCTGGCGTCGGAATATCCCTTCCGCAACATCGTTGGCGTTGAACTGCACCCGGGCCTTGCGCAGACCGCGCGAAGCAATCTCAAGGCGTGGATGCGCACTCCGCGCGCCTGCGGCAACGTCACCATCGTAGCGGGCGATGTCTTTGAGGTTCCCATCCCTGACGGCCCAGTCGTGATTTACCTCTTCAACTCGTTCGGGCGCGAATTGCTGCAAATGCTCCTCGATCAACTGCTAGCTGTCTCCGCAACCCGTTGCGATCCCATCGATCTCCTCTACGTTCATCCGGAGTTCGGTGACCTCGTCAGGCAGACTCCGCGTATCGAGCTTCTGGCCGACGAAGAGTTCCTGTTCAGCGCTGAAGACGCCGAAGCAGACGTCTTCGGCGTCAATTTCGATCGCTGCGGCATCTATCGCCTTCCCGGCCTGCTGACAGTGGAGCGCACTGCATGAATCACGGATAGATGCGATGCAATGTCCGGGCGAAGGGGATGGTCTCCCGCACGTGGTCGAGCCCGCAAACCCAGGCCACCACACGCTCGATGCCCATGCCGAAGCCCGCGTGGGGCACGCTGCCGTAGCGGCGCAGGTCGAGATACCACTGGAAGGC
>PLXP01000145.1 GCA_003151435.1 Acidobacteriaceae bacterium | reverse complement strand
GGGTAATGAAAGCATGATCCTGCATTCAATTTCGTGCCGGAGCAAGAACGGTGCTTGGCACCGGAAGAATTTGGACACTCCACCCCTGCCAGGGTGGCGTTTTTGACGAAAAGTGGTTCCATTTGGAACCACCCACAAATCAGGAGACTTATGAGCCATGCGGTTCCAATTGCAACCAAATCGGTTCCACTTGGAACCAGCTCAATATGAGGTAAGCCATGACCGAATCTTTGGAGTTGAAAGAGAGATTGAAATCTCGCAGAGGGCGCGCTCCCCGCAGCGAGAGCTTCGCAACTCGATTTACGCGTGCCGAGGTTGCGACCCTTGCAAGAACGGCAGAGACAGAGGGGAAGACGCTCCGCGAATGGGCGCGGGAAGTTCTCTTGCGCGAAGCACGGCACTCCGATCAGGACGCGGTCTTCACCGAGATCGTCGCTACGCGGATGCTTCTGGTCAACCTCATTAAACCGCTCATCTTGGGCAAACCGGTCACGCAGGAATGGATTACCGAGGCCATGAGCGCCGTGCGCCGCGAGAAGCGCCGGGCCGCGCAGGAAGTCATGCAACAGTACACGGACGACGCGAAGGGAGGGCGATGATATGGCTTCACACTGGGGACGAAAAGAGACGATTATCTGGCCGCCGCATGTTCCGCTTATGAGCTATTCGGCTGTGGCGGCGGCGCTGCTCTTGACCTGCCTTCTGCTCTGGCAGCGTGTTCGCTTCGCGATGCCGCCGCTCGAACAGGCATACCTTGGGGACTACATGCGCGCCCGCGCCGGGGCCGCCTTTCATCTGAACGGCAGCTACCGTCTTGTTTATCTGGGCGGCGGAAAAGCCAAGCCGCGGCTGGCCTTTCCGTTTGACTTCACACGAGGCAACATGACCCTTCCAAGCGGGAAGGCCGCGCCCTTTGCGCTCGCGGAACTCGCACGCTCCCAAGGCTACGAATTCCCGTTCCGCGCGCCGGCCCGGAAATATACCGACGCTTCGATGTACCGCTGGCTGCATGACATTGTTTTCGATCATAAGGGCTTGCTGGCGCTCTTTGCCTGGCGTCTGATTGGCGGCGGCGTCATCCTCGTTGCATTGCTTGCACTTGCCGTTCCCCAGGACATCAAGCGATTCCGGCAGATGAAGTATGGCCGCGTCTTGCGCGGTCCACTCATGCACACGCCGCGCCAATTCAACCGCGTTGCGAAGGGGGAAGGTGTTGGTTTTGTGACCACCGAATCGCGCCGGATGATGCGGATTCCTCGGCGCAAAGAGGCGCAGCACATCCAGATCATGGGCGACACCGGGGCCGGCAAGACCCAACTCATCATGCAAATCCTGCGCCAGATCAGGGACCGGAAGGACTCGGCTATCGTTTACGATCCGGCCTGCGAGTACATCCAGCGGTTCTTTGAGAAAGATCGCGGCGACATCGTGCTCAACCCGCTCGATGCCCGCTGCCCATACTGGGGACCGGCGCAGGAGATGGAATCCAAGGCCGAGGCCGATGCCATCGCCGCCTCGCTCTATCAGCGGAAAACAGACGTGATCGACGAGTTCTTTCACGATACGCCTGCCCAGATTTTCGCGCACTTGCTGAAGCTGGGGCCGACGCCGCACCAGCTTGCCGCCTGGATGGCGAGCGATGCGGAATTGCTGAAACGGGTCCAGGGAACCGAGATGGCCTTCTATATCGACCGCAAAGCCGGACCGCAACGGGCCGGCGTCCTTTCCTCGTTGACTCTCGTGGCGAAAAGTTTCCGGCTGTTGCCGGAGAAAGACGAGAACCGTCCTGTCTGGAATGCACGGACCTGGGCGAAAAAGCGCCAGGGATGGATCTTCATTACCTCACGCCCTGCGGAGCGAGATACGCTGCGCCCCCTGCATTCGCTCTGGATCGATCTATTGGTGATGCGCCTGTTGACCGCGCCGCAGCCTGGGCAGCGCCCGGTGTGGTTTGTAATCGACGAGTTGGCGAGTTTGCAGAAGTTACCGCAGCTCCACACGGCGATTACAGAAAATAGAAAGAGCAAAAACCCGCTCGTGCTCGGCTTCCAGGGCAAGGCTCAGCTTGAAGTTACCTATGGCCATCTGGCCGAGGTGATGCTCTCGCAGCCAGCCACCAAAATCTTCATGAAGACCACCGAACCGAAGGCGGCCGAGTGGATCTCAGAGACGATCGGCAAGGTCGAAATCGAGCGGCTGAAAGAGACCAAGTTCGACGGAACCAGGTCTGGCAAGAACTTCACCGTGGAACGGCAGATCGAGCCGTTAGTCATGGGGTCGGAGATTTCCGGACTCGATGACCGGCACGCCTACCTGAAGCTCGGCAACAACGTCGCGCGCTTCGCCTTTGATTACCTCGACCTGCCAACGCCGACCACTGATTTCATACCAAGGACGATGGCGGACGGCGGCTTGAGTTTCGATCCCGATACCCTGGAGCCAATTCAGACGGAGGGCGAAGAGAAGCAGGAAAGCTCGGATTCCGAACCTGTGGCGACCGTCTCCGGGGACGCTCCGATTGTCCAGGAAAAGTCGCCCCGTCCGATTCCGTGGCCTGTACAGCAAGTGCTGGAACAGACCGAGGTCGCACCAATCAATCCGTCCACGCCGGACCAGGAGATCAGCAATTCTTTAACCTCTTCGAATGCGCCCGATACACAGGAACATTCCGAGGGCGAACAGATTTCCTTTGAACTGGGGCCATCCTGATGCTGACACTATCGAAATCGCTCAGCGCCAGCCAGGCGCAGACCTATCACAAGCTGGACTTTGCCTCCGAGACGCAGAGCTACTACCGGCAGGGCGACACCGTGCAGGGCGAGTGGCAAGGCCAGCTCTCTGCACGGTTCGGTCTCTCGGGCGCGGTCGCCCCGCTTGAATTTCAGCGTCTTTCGGAAGGGCTGCATCCAGTGACAGAAGAGGCGATGGTCCGTTCCCGCGCCGCCTTCGAGTACAAGAATGCCGATGGCGAGACAATCAAGACCGTCGAGCACCGGGCAGGTTGGGATGCGACCTTTTCGGCTCCGAAGTCGGTTTCGCTTACGGCGCTTGTCGGCGGCGATGACCGGGTCCGGGATGCGCATCGCGTCGCTGTCACCGAAGCACTGAGTGAATTGGAGCGGTACACCCAGGCGCGGATCGGCGGCAACCATCCAGCCGAGACGACGGGCAAGTTTATCGCCGCCAAATTCGAGCACGACACGGCGCGGCCAGTCGATGACTATGCCGCGCCGCAGCTTCATACCCATGCCGTCATCTTCAACGTCACCGAGCGGGCCGATGGCTCAACGCGCGCTTTGCAACCGCATTCGCTCTTCGAGAGCCAGCAATATGCGACCGCAGTCTACCAGTCTGAATTGATGTACCGGCTGCGCAATCTCGGTTACGAGATCGAGCGCGGCAAGAGCGGCGCGCCCGAGATCAAAGGTCACACGCAGGAGTATCTCGACGCTTCGAGCCCGCGATCCCGGCAGATACGAGAACAACTCGAAAAGACGGGCCGCGCCGGCGCCGAGGCTGCGGAAATTGCGGCGCACTCAACCCGCGACCGCAAACAAAATCTCACCACCGGGCAGGTTCTCGATGCCCACAGGAAGATGGCCGCGGAGTTCGGCAATCAGCCCGAAAATGTCGTTGCCGCCGCGCGGGGGCGCGCGCGGCAGCAACAAGTCCAACCAGAGAGAAATGCCCATGCCAGAGAAGCTGTGACCTTCGCCCGCCAAAGCGTCTTCGAGCGGGAGGCTGTCGTCGATGAGCGCAGAATCCTGCGCGACGCCATGCGCCGGGGGATGGGAGAGACAACGTACCGGGAAATTCGGACGGAGTTCGAGGCCCGGCGCATAGCAGGTGATTTTCAAATCGTAGATAGCCCGAAGTATGCCTCCGGGCGCAGGTTCACCACGCCGGAGGCCATTGCTGCGGAGCGCGCCAACGTCGAGTTCATGCTTCATGGCCGTAATGCCGTTGAGCCGATCCTGAGTGCGGAGCAGGCGCAGGAACAGGCGCGCTCGCGCGACTTTCTGAATGAGCCGCAGCGCCGCGTCATCGAGGAAACGCTCAATTCCGCCGACCGCGTTCATGGCCTGCAAGGGCGGGCCGGGACCGGTAAGACGACCGTGCTCCAAAGTATCCGCGAGGGTGCGGAGAAAAGCGGGTATACGGTCGAAGGGTTTGCACCTACCTCCCGCGCCGCGGCCCAGCTTCGTGAGGCTGGCATCGACGCCGGGACGCTACAAAGTTTCCTCGCCCGCGGCGAAAACCATCCCAGCGCAAGCCCGGAACCTCGCCACCTTTATATGCTGGACGAGTCCAGTTTGGCGAGCACCCGGCAGATGCGGGCTTTCCTCGAAAAGCTCCAACCGCAGGACCGGGTACTTGTCATCGGCGATACCAGCCAGCATCAGGCGGTCGATGCGGGACGGCCCTTCGAGCAGATGCAGCAAGCCGGAATGCGCACTTCGCAGCTCGATCGGATCATGCGCCAGAAGGACCCGGAGTTACGGCGCGCGGTCGAACTGCTTGCCAACAACGAAACGGAAAAAGGCGTTGCGCTGCTCGCCGAACAGGGGCGAGTGACGGAAATCGCGGGCGCCAAGGAACGCATTACGGCGATTGCCAGAGACTATGCGGCTCAGCCCGAAAACACCATCATCGTCTCTCCCGACAATCGCAGCCGCCGCCAGATCAATGAAGCCGTGCGTAGCGAACTGCGGCACAATGGGACCTTATCTGAGGAAGGTCACGAACTGCGCGTGCTCGATCATCGCTCCTATATGACCGGAGCCGACCGGACCTGGGCGGCGCGGTACAACGTGGGCGACGTGCTGCATTACCATACGGGCAGCAAAGCCGAAGGGATCGAACGGAATAGCTTCGCCCGTGTCCGGGAGGTGGATGCCCGCGCCAATACGTTGACCGTGGAACTCGAAAACGGAGCCTCCGTCACTTACGATCCACGCCGGTTGCGCGGCGTCAACGTCTTCGTGGAAGCAACGCGCGAGTTCTCGACCGGCGACCGCATTCAGTTCACCGAACCCAACAAGCCCCTCGGCGTCGCCAACCGGGATCTGGCTACCATCACTTCAATCGACAATGGGCAAATGACGGTGCGTCTCGACGGCAAGAGTCCGCGTGAGGTCACCTTTGACGCGTCCCAATTCCGCCAGTTCGACCACGGTTACGCGGTCACCTCGCACAGTTCCCAGGGATTGACGGCGGGCCGTGTGCTTGCCAACATCGACACCGAATCGAGCCGGATGCTCATCAATACACGGCTCGCTTACGTCGCCGTCTCCCGCGCTTCTGAGGACGCCCGCATTTATACCAACGACGCTGAAACGCTGGGCCAGCGGCTCGCCGCCGACATCTCAAAAACCGCCGCTGTGGACTTTCGTCCGCCCAGCGAGACCGAGCAAACGCGAGAGGCCGTCCACCTTTTCCGCGACCGCCAACCAGCCGTGGCGACCGAGCGGCTTCAACAGCAGGGTCGGGTCCACGAGTACCAGAGCCCGGACCATCGCCTCGCGGCGGTTGCGCTGGATTACGCGGCACAGCCGGATCGGACCGTCGTTGTCGCTCCCGATGCGACGGAGCGCCGGGAGCTAACGCAATTGATTCGCGCTGAGTTGCAGAGCGAAGGAGAACTTGCCCCTGAAAGCCGCCCGCTTCCAGTCCTGGTTGAGCAGAAGTTTCCGAATCCGCGCTTCGCCGAGAACTACAAGCCCGGCGACGAGATTCACTTTCGCACTGGCAGCCCAATGCCTGAAGGCATTCCGCATAACAGCATGGTCCGTGTTCTCGAAGTCGATGCAAGTAGGAACACGCTGACCATCGAGACTGCGGATGGCGGACAGGTCACCTATAACCCCTCCCAGCTTCGGAGTCAGACCAACCAGAGCACGGTCTATCGCGAAGAGACGCGGGAGATAGCCGTCGAGGAGCGCATCCGGTTTACCGCGTCAGAGAAAGAGAATCACATCCGCACCGGCGACTTCGCCACCGTGGAGCGGATCGAGCGCGATCTTTCCGTCCGGCTCGACAATCGAAAGACGGTCGAACTGGACGCCGAGAGCGCGCGACACATCGAATACGGCTATGCCGTCGAGTCAACCGGAAACCTTGCCGCCGACCGGGTGATTCTGACCGGCGAGGCCCCGCAGCTTGCCGGCCTCGAAAACGATCTGGCGCGTCTGAATCCCAGCATCCGCGAGCTTTCCGTATACACGTCTGATACGTCTCAGGCGCTTCAGGTTGAACTTGCGCAGAGTCCCGCTGCCGACGAAACGCTATCGAGGTCTCTTGTGGAAACGACCAATCTCGGTGTCGCGGAATCGTCTCTCGCGGAGACCATTATCGAGGAGATCGGACTCCATCTCTAAGCTGGGCTCACGCACAACCTGATACTGTCCTGGTCTGCCTTAAACGCCTATCGAAATATCTGTGGGATTGTCTTCATCGGGAGGAAAAGCCGGGTGGCATTCGAAGCATGGGAATGAACTCATGCTTCAAATGAAAACCGCACACTTTTTCTTTGGGCCTAACTTGGCGAAGGTCGGAAAATGGCAAAGCGCATCCTCCTCGGTAGGCACGATGCCGCGTGTTCACGCACTTTTAGCCAATGACCGCATGACAAATTCAGGGTCGGCGGCAATGACGATGAGAAGCGCGCGAGCAGCAGCTTCCGGCTGGCGGCGGCCAGACTCCCAATGGCGAACCGCATCCACCGACAGACCGAAACTCTCTGCGAAACGCCCCTGGCTAAGGCGCAGGCGCTTACGGAGACCCCGCACGTCCACGGTCTCCGGCAGAGTGACCTTGTACCCCTTGCGCTCGCCTTCCATGTAGGCGCGGGCTTCAGCCGTTCCTTGTGCCATCTCTTCAAACAATTTGCTCATCGCATCCCCCTGTAATCGGCAAAGAAACTCTTCGCCATTTTTGCTAGGGCATTCTGCTCGGCCTTGCTCAAATTGCCCTTCTCCGATTTGGCATACACGGTGATAAGGAAGATCGGCAGGTCCTCACCGCCGTATAGATAAACGATTCTTGCGCCGCCACGTTTGCCCATGCCGGGTCGTGCAAAGCGCAGCTTGCGGTACCCTCCTGTGCCAGGTATCAAGTCCCCGGCTTCCGGATACGCAGCGATAGTGCGAACGATTTCTTCCCGGTCCGCTTCGCTATAGATGGCTTCGGCGGCTCTCAGGTACATGGGGGTTTCGACCACCGTTTGCATGGATAAAATATATGCCAATGGCATACATGCGTCAATCATTTTTTCGATGTAAATATGGGGGCCACTTCAGAAAACGGACTATAGCGCAGCTCGGCCACTGCGATCTCATGCTAAGCCGTCAGCCATGCGTCGGATGATTGCTGGTTTCTATCGGATGATTTTCGGATGATTCGCCCGCATCGGCCCCCGTGGCGAAATCGGATGATTCGGACGCTTGACCGGATGATTGTCGGATAATTCGGTTACGCGTTCCCATTGGGAACATACTTGGCTGACCGGCCGGCACCCTGCGCCTCCAGCAGCCCGAACTCGGTCAGACCCACCAGATCCCGGTGTGCCGTATCCCGAACCACTCCAAGCTCTTTGATGCACCAGCCTGTCGTCACCGAACCCTCGCGCACGGCTTGCGCCATGATCTTCTTCTGCCGCTCGCTCAACTGGGCCTCGATGGCCGGTGTCACCAGCAGGGCCGAAGTGGGCACGGTCAGGCGGTCGAGGTCGTTGCCCGGTCCCTTGAAGATGACCTCGAAATAGCCGTCCATGCTCCCCAGCAGCGGAACCTCCAGGCCGTGATCCTGCATACTCTGACGCATCCGGCGGAAGCCGCTGCCTCTCTCTTCCAGCCGGTGGAAATACGAGAGGCATTGTGCCAAGACCGGATTGCGGGAGCAGGGTCGGTAGTTTCCCCGGCGCAGACTGGCCAGGGTGATCGGGCTTGGGGGAAGCCCGGGACTTGAAATGACGACCCGGTCCGCAAAGACCTCGACCATCACCTTGCGGCCCGCATCCTCGTAACGCCGGTGCGCCACCGCATTCACCAGAGCTTCCCGCAGGGCCTCTACGGGGTATTCGTCCAGCGTCAATCGATTCAGGCCCACGACCCGCATGGGGTGGCGCGTGTTGCGCCGGACGAATGCAATTGCCCGCTCCACCGCCTGGGGAGCGGGGACGCGAATATCCTCGTGATCGGAAGAGGAACTGCCCGGTTCCGTGCCTGGATAAGCGTCGCACAGCATTCGGCATTGGGGTAACGCCGCCGAGGGGTCTTTCGCCAACAGCACCATCCCCGCTCCCGTTGCCTGGTATTGCCCAGTGTCCGCGTCCAGACTAATCAGGCCGCGCAACGAGGCTCCCGCCTGTAACTCCCCACTCTCAATCTGCTCCGGCGCTCTCTTCTCGGCCGCGGCGAGGAGCTTGCGCGCGAGATCGTGATCGAGGTGCTTCCACAAGACTTGCGGAAACAGCTTCGTCTCAAAGCTCGATGTGGCTTCGATGGTCTGTGCGGCAATCTGGTCCTCATCGCTGGAAGGAGCGATGGAGAAACGCTCTTCCAGCAGCCGCACGAGCGCGGCGCGCACCTCTTTTTGTAACTCGATCACATTGCCGAAACGCTTGTACTTGAAACCATCTCCGTCCAACTCCTTCACTAATTCCTGCGTCCCGTCTTCCCGCTTCGCCCTCCGATCTCCTTTGATGAAGGCCAGTACGGGCAGCCGTTTTTCTTTGGCTCTCCGATACTCCGCATGAGTAATCGAGTCGATCCTGAAAAACAGAGTAACTATCTTTTTAATCAATTACATACACGACATAAAAATGCTATAATTATCCCAGAAAGAGTTTCAATCCGCCACATAATCTGGGGAAAGTATGCACCCGAAGAGAGAGCCTGAGCAACCGCAGCGCGAGATGTTTGAGATTGATTTGGAGCAGTTGATCGACCTAAATCATCCCCTGGTTCGGTTGGGGATGTTCATCGCCTGGGCATCGTTTGAAGATGTGCTGGGGGCGACCTATCATCCCACGCAGGGCGCGCCGGGCATCTCCACGCGGCTGATGGTTGCGCTTCACTATCTGAAGTATCATCACGATTTGAGCGACGAAGATGTCGTGGCCGCCTGGGTCGAGAACCCCTATTGGCAGCACTTCAGCGGTGAGCGCTACTTTCAGCATCGCGCGCCGATCGATGGCTCCAGCATGACGCGCTGGCGTCAGCGGCTGGGCGAGGCCGGGGCCGAGCAGATGCTGCGCGCCACCATCGAGACGGGGATCAAGATGGGCGCCATCCGTCCAACGCAACTGAAGCGCATCAACGTGGATACAACCGTGCAGACCAAGGCGATTCGTTTTCCCACCGATGCGCGGCTGTACAACCGCTGCCGGGAGCGGCTGGTGAAGATGGCGCGCCAGCAAGGCTTGGCGATCAAGCGGAGTTATGAGCATGTGGGCCGCCGCTTGCCGATGCAATCGAGCCGTTATGCGCATGCCCGGCAGATGAAGCGGGCGCGGGCATGTACGCGCAAACTGCGCACGCAGTTAGGACGAGTTATGCGCGAGATAGAACGGCAAGTTACAGAACCAACAGATAAGTTAGCCAAACTGCTGGAGACGGCGCGTCTCATCCATGCCCAGCAAAGGCACGACAAGAACAAGGTCTACAGCGTACACGAGCCCGAGGTAGACTGCATCGCCAAGGGCAAGGCTGGCAAGCAATATGAGTTTGGCAACAAGGTAAGCGTCGCGGTAAGCAGCCGCGGCGGATGGTTCGTCGGGACAAAGAGTTTCACGGGCAGTCCATACGATGGCCACACGCTGGGTGCGCAGATGAAGCAGGTCAAGAGCATGATCGGGGAGCGGGTCGGCGAGGTGCATGTGGACATGGGCTATCGCGGCCACGATTACATGGGCCGAGCGGCGGTACATGTGGACAAACGAAGAAGAGGCCGGACGCCGCGAGCGCTCTGGCGATGGATGAAACGCCGCGCCGCAGTCGAACCAAGCATCGGACATCTCAAGATGGAACACCGACTGGAGCGCAACCGGTTGAAGGGCGTTGCCGGCGATGCGCTCAATGCCATCCTGAGCGCCGCGGCGATGAACTTCCATAAGCTCCTCGGAGCTTTTTGGCGCATTTTCCTGCGCCGCCTGATGAACCTCTGGGGGCGAATTCACCGCATCCAGGTCTTCTTCGGCCTGCAGATCGAATGCGAAGGGGCCTGAACGCCACTTTTTCAGGATCGACTAATCGAAATGTCGCCCACAAGCGATCCGTATTCGGCGCCCACGATCAGGAGATATACATGGCAAGTCTCCAGACACTTGAGGCACCCGTCCAGCGCCTTGTCCGGCGAGGCCGGCTCGTATTCGTAGAGAACGGGAACGCAGTGCTTCAGTAAGAACGAATCGGTGTTGATAAGGTTCTGCACCGTGACCCGCTCGTCTTCGAGTCTCTTTGTACGGAACTGACGAATACCCGTAGATGGTTTTCGCTCATCGTAGAAAGTCCGTCCTGCTGACCCTTCTACGAAATCATAATTTAGTCTCCCTCCGCAAAGTTTCTATTCGCACTGCACCTGCCGTTCCTCGTTAAGGCTCTACGTTAGTTTTGCGCGGCGATTCATGGAAAGGGAAGGGACAAAACCCCTTCCCTGCCTTCAGCCGCCAATTGTGCCGGCGTCTTCCGGTCACCCATCCCAGCGGGCCGTTCCCTCCCGCAACGCCCTCCCTTACGAGCGTACAAGCGTACAGCCATTCGGAAGAAGACCCAATTTCTTTCTTCGTTAAGTGCCCCCGCTTCAGGTGGCTTTATGGCAGAGGCGGTCGGAACCTGTCAAGGGTCTCCGCTGGCGCTGCGATGAACGGGCAACGAACGCCCGCCCTTGACAGAACCCTCCGCGCCTCTGCTGCGCCGCAAGAGCCATGAAGCGGGGGCCCTCAACGAAAAACATTTGGTTGAGGCGAACGCCCTCCTTCAAATTCCGCCCCTCAGCGGGCAGCACAGGAGAGCACACACCATGCCATACACCAGCAGCAATACCACCACCACCAACAACAGCAGTACCACCGCGCCGCACAGGACAAATGCGGCGCTCCGCAGCGCATCGCCTTACCAGCAGCGCACCAGCCAGCGCGACAACCCCACGCAGCAACTCATCAAGCAGGCCGTGGACTTTCTCATCCAGCAGCTTGAAGCGGGAAAGAGCGAGACATTGACCGCATATCTAGCGGCAATGGCCCGGTTCCATTCCTATTCTTTTGGAAACATCCTCGCCATTGCGCGGCAACGCCCGACAGCTACGCGCGTAGCCGGGTTCCACGCATGGAAGGAGTTGGGCCGGTTTGTGAAACGTGGCGAGAAGGGCATTCAGATTCTCGCCCCGATGGTGGGCCATCGGCGCAGGAAGGACGACACCAACCAAAACAGCAGCCCGGACGACAACGCCAATCCCGCGCCTGTGTTGATTGGCTTCCGCGCCGTGTATGTCTTCGATGTGGCGCAGACCGAGGGCGCGGACCTGCCCGAGTTCGAGCACAACATCACCGGCGACGTGGGCGAGCACCGCGACCGGCTGACTGCGTTTCTCGATGCGCAGAATATCGCCCTTGAATACAGCGAGAACATCGCGCCTGCTCTTGGCGTCAGCTACGGCGGAAAGATTGCCCTGTTGCCGGGCCAGTCGAAGGCCGAGGAATTTGTGACTTTGGTCCATGAGGCAGGGCACGAACTTTTGCACAAAACCGAACGGCGCACCATGACCACCGCCACCGTGCGCGAGACGGAAGCCGAAGCCGTGGCCTTCATCGTGGGTCAAGCTATCGGCCTTGAGATGGGGCGGGCGGCGAGTGACTACATTCAGATGTACGCAGGAAACGCGGCGCTTCTGGCTGAAAGCCTTGAAGTCGTGCAGCGCACCTCTGCGGTGATTCTCGACGCCATCACCGGGGAATCAACCACCACGCGGAATGCGCCTTCGCCGGAGGCGCAGGACGCAATCGCGGAGGTGGCGTAATGAAAACCCTTCTTCGCATCCTTGAGCGGGCCGGAGGTTACCGGCCCGCGCTTTACCTCAAAATCGAGAACCCGCCGTACATGGCTTTGGTGATCGAGGCCACGCCGGAGCCGGGGCCGCTGAACTTGCCTTCGATTTCCGTTGCCCACTACGGAGAGCAGAACGGCGACCTGATGCGCGACCCGGAGATGTGTTTCGAGTTGTCGAAACCGCCGCTCTGCGGCTTGGGACTGTCCAGCTTCTATTTCAGGAACGATTACCTTGGCGTGGAGCAATACTCCCGCTATCGGGACGGGGAGAATTACGTTTTTTTCTCCGGCCTCTACGAGCAGCACGAGAAGTTCGCGCGGCAGTGGGACAGGAACATCCGCGACCAAGGTTTTCTCGACGCTTTCACGGACAAGTCGATTCGCGGCTAGTCCGCTCCCTGCGGAGCGGACCACAGCCCGTCGTGTCGCCGCTCTGCGCGCCTTCACTTATCAACCGCTCGAAAGGAGCTTATTCAAATGGAAACGACTGTTATCAATGCAACCGAATACCGCGACCTTCCACTCTCTCAACTCAACGAATCGAAGACCAATCCCCGCCGCGTATTTGACGATGCGGCCCTTCAAGAACTCGCATCGAGCATCCGCAGCCAGGGCGTACTTTCGCCTTTGCTCGTTCGACCGCTGACGGAAAACGGCTTCGAGATCGTTGCCGGTGCGCGGCGTTACCGCGCCGCGCAGATGGCCGAATCTGCCACCGTGCCGGTGCGCATCGTCCATCTTTCCGACGCCGAAGTGATCGAGGCGCAGTTAGTCGAGAACCTGATTCGCGCCGAGATTCATCCGATGGAAGAGGCCGAGGGGTTCGCGCGGCTTTTGGCGCTTGAAGAACCGAAGTACAGCATCGAACAGATCAGCGCCCGTGTAGGCAAACAACCGTCTTTCGTGGCTTCAAGGTTGAAATTGATTGACCTTGTGCCCGTTGCGGTCGATGCCTTCTACGCCAACGAGATCGGCGTAGGCCATGCGCTCTTGCTGGCGAAGCTGCCCGCCGACCAGCAGCAACAGGCGCTTTCGGCTTGCTTCAAGGAAGTCTACAACGGAAGCCAGAACCCGGCGCGAGTTCTCTTGCCCGTGCGCAACCTGCAATTCTGGATTGAGTCGAATGTCTTGCTCATTCTGAAAAACGCGCCCTTTGACAAGCGCGATGCGCAGTTGGTTCCCACGGCGGGCAGTTGCGCCGACTGCCCCAAGCGCACCGGGCACAACAAACTCTTGTTTGGCGACGACCTCGGCAGACAGGGTGACCGATGCACCGATCCGAAGTGCTACCAGGCGAAACTCGCGGCGCACGTGGCTAAGACCGTTGCAGCCAAGCCCGAACTTGTGCAGATCAGCACCGCTTACGGGACGCAGAAGGAAGGCAGCTCCGTGTTGCCCCGCAACAAGTACACTGCCATCCGCGACGATAAGCCGAAGTCCAACGACGAGGCCAAGCGCCCCGAGTTCAAGGTGTGCAAGTTCACCACCGACGCCATCGTCACCGAGGGCAGCGAGATTGGAACCGTGTATAAGGTGTGCGCAAACCAGGCTTGCCCCGTACACCACCCGAAGAAGGCGAACGGTGTAAGCGCGAATGATGCGCAGTCCAAAGCCGAGCAGGAAAAGCGGCGCAGGGAGGAAGCCATCGCCAATGCAACCGGCCTGCGCGTTCTCTCTGCGATTAGCGCGGCTGTCCCGGTACGGCTGATGAAACGTGATCTGCTGTTTGTTGCGGAACACATGGTAAACCTGCTGGACGAGAACCGCGCCGCGATCCTTGCCAAACAGCACGGGATCAAGAAGACCAAAGAGAACGACTCCATCGGAAAGCTGTTCACAGGCTTTCTTCGCCGCGCCGACGAAAGCACATTGGGCCGCGCCGTGGTCGAGGCAGTCATTTTGCTTACGTCCTCGCGCGGCAATGCTTCTCAGGCATTGCGCGATGCCGCCACAGCCTACAAGGTCGATACCGATGCGATTGCCGCTAAGGTCAAGCAGAAGTTCGCGGCGAAGGAGAAAGCAAAGACGGCAATGAAACCAGCACCGAAATCACCCGTCAAGGCACAGCCGAAGACCGCCAAAAAGTCGGTAGCAGCATAACGATCAATCCAACCGGAACACTCTGCGGAGCCAGCAACATCGGCTCCGCATTTTTTGTGCCTGCCCGTCTACCCACCCTCTTGCGTGGCATCTGCATTTTGCAGATGCGTCATGCTGTTCCCGCCCGACGGGCAGCGCCGCTCCCGCGCCGTCACGCGACACAGTATTCAGGATTTGAATAGTACGCCGGCAAAATTGAATACTCGTACGCTCAAGAAACAATCGGTCCATTTTTGAGCAACTTCTTGCAAAGAGATGCGTCTCTATGAGGTATCCCCAGCGCGAATGCCGGCATGACCGGCGGAGGCCGGGGGTGAAAGCGAGCCTTGGCAGATTCCCCACGGAGGAACAGCGTATGCTAGCCTTCGCTGACAAGGACGTTTCGCTTGGCGACCTCGAAGCTGTCCTTGCCGTTTGCGAATGCGGACAATTCAACCGCGCCGGTGAGGTCCTGGGTCGTCCGCAGCCGTCCGTGAGTCGCGCTGTTCAGGATGTCGAATCCTCGGTAAAGACCACGCTCTTTGACCGTGGCGCGCGCCCGGTTGCTCTCACGCCGGGAAGCGAGGACTTCTTTTACGAACTGCGCAAAGGGCTTTACTATCTCCACCGCGCTTTCAGCCGGTTGAGAAGAAACCGGCGTGCTACCGATGCCGTCGTGGAAGTTGGCCACAGTTCCTATTTCGATGTCGAACTGCTGGCGTATCTGACCCACGTCAGCAGGGCTTCGGACGTAGGCTTGTCCACGGTCTATCACAGTTCCTTTACCCCCGAGATTGTCGCGAATGTTCTTGGCGGTGTGTGGGACTGCGGATTCGTGCTCAAATCTGCAATCACATATGACCTTGCAACGATTCCCATCATGCGGGACCGTCTGGGGGTAGTGATGCCGAGCGACCATTCTCTGGCACGGCAACGGCTCGTCTGTCTCCGCGACCTTGAGCATGAGCCACTGATTCTGCCCATGCAGCAACGCAATCCAGCACTCCGGGAGTGGTTTTTGCAGCATTGTGCGGCTGCCGGATTCCATCCTCGGATCGTTCAGGAGATCAGCCATCCGCACGAGGCTATTGTCTTCGCCGAACAACGAATCGGAGTGGCGCTCGCCACGGGCGCTACCGCAAAGTGCGCCGAAAAGGATGGCATCGTGTTCCGCCCGTTCGCGGAGAAACCGCTCGCCGTGGAGATGCAGATGGTCCTGCGCGCCGACGCGACCTCGGATGCACTGCGGTCCTACGTCGCCCTGGTCATGAAGATGCGAGAACGGATTGACCGAAGGCCCAGTGCGGAGAACGCGGCCTTCGCCATGCCGTGAAGCACATAGCGGAGGCGGCCCGCAGACGCATCAAATGACTTCCTGGAGTTGATACATGGCGATTGGCTGCTCCAGATAGCGCATCACCGTGGCCCGAAACTGCGTCGAGTGGCGGCTGGTGGTGTGCGCCTCCAGCGCATCTTGGTTTTCCCATACCTCGTGCAAAAGAAAATAGAAGCGGCTGTCCTCAAGCCTGTACAGGTCGAAATGAAAGCACCCTGCCTCCAGTCGGCTCTTGCGGCGGAGTGTCAATAGCTCATCGTGAACCATCTCCTCGTAGCCGGGTTTCACGCACAGCAGGTACACGAGAATCTCCGGCAGCTTGCCGCCCGTCTCCAGAGTCGCCCTAGAAATCTGAGGCATTCAAATTCCTCCGTCCCAAGGTTGCCGCGCAGCACGAGCCAGCCGCAGAATCGATGACGGCGTCGCTGCGGCTGTGCGCAGCACTCAAGCGTTCGAAGATGAAGTCGCCCCAGAACTCGTGCATGGACACGTACCGGCGGGTGTCTTTTGTCCGCTGACCGGGAGCCGCGGCAGAGCGGTTTTTCATCTTCCCTTTATAAGAAGTGGCCGCGCATCGATTTTGCCTGGGACCCAACCGGGACGGGGAAAACTGTCTGGCGTCAACTACTCTTT
>PLXP01000265.1 GCA_003151435.1 Acidobacteriaceae bacterium | reverse complement strand
GCTCATACGCTCTGGCTGCGCCGATTACCTTGGGGATGTTGGTATTGGCATGGTTTCCCGCCAACATGTCCTTGTTGTTGGCCAGCGGATCGAGGATGATACGGTGCTCAAAGCGAACCGCAGCGTCCTTGTACCGCGTCTGGCCTGTGATGCCGTAAAGATTGAAGAGCGCTTCGCTTATGCCGCCCTGCTCTTCCATCAGGATGAGTTGAAACTCATCGGCAGGAATGGGGGCGCTCCACTGGTCAGCCCAGTCAGCCATGCGCATTGCCATGGTCAACGCCTGCTGGTTCCCGGCGAGTTGATTCATATCGAGCAACCCGGCCAGGATCTTGTGGTACGTGTAGAATGGCGCCCATACCCGCTGGCGTGCACGGAGGCGGTCATAGGTCGGATGGGCCGGGTAGGCTCCCAGGTAGCCATCCTTTGCCTGGCACAGCGCCATGCCGGCCACAAGATCATTTGCCTTGCTGCGTATGCCTTCATCGCCCGTGCCGGCATACAGAAGAGCACAGGCTGAAAGGTAGTGCCCGACGTAGTGACCGCGTAGGTCACATTTCGGAGCCTCCCATCCACCCAGTGGTGTGGCCGCGGAGGGCAGGGCCGCCGTGACGCGGAAGTTGTAAAGCAGCCGATCATTGGGGATGGAGTACAGGAAGCTGCGGTTTAATTCCATGGTGTCTTTCCAGAAGCCTGGGAGCAGACGCACCTGCTGCAAAGCGAAAGGCTGTACACGTCCTGGGGCCTGATCGGCAATAGCACGCGTGCGCCTTGATGCAGTCTGTTCCTGAGCATCACCCTGACTTCCCGAAAACCCAACAGAGCCCCGCGCTGTCTTCTCAAACAGAGCGAGTCCGCAAGCTATTGTTGCGCCTTGGAGAAATCCTCTGCGGCTTGTTCTGCGGCTCGTGATCGGCATCATCGTTGCCCTTTCTGGAGCTTACTGCGCATTTTCCGCACTCTTTATACTTACAGGTCACGCATGAAGGCCACAAGCCGTGCGATTCCTTGTGATGCGCCTCGCCCCGGACTTGACCAAGGGGTGTCACTGTGCTATGACGAGTCGATCCTGAACGAGACTGCATCCTGAATCGGCGCGCGCATTCAACGCCGTCAATCATCCAGTCTGGGGAGTGCCGAACGCGTGCCAGAACTTCGTCGGGGTCGTAGGCAATCAGACTCCTCCAGCCCAAGCACCTGGGAGACGATCGGTGGTTCCCTCGGGCAGTAAGCGAACATGATGAATATTCTCGACCAGCAGTATGCTGCTGGAGAAGCGCCCGAAGGGCAGATATGAATGCACCTGAGGCCCCCGTCCCGAGCTTACGATCGCCCCGAGGGGAGTACCTGCTCGGTGTTGCCCCGGCCCCACCCAGACTAAAATGAGTTCTGAAAAACTTGCTGCCGATTTGGAGAACTCATGACTAGGCTCTACAAGCTCCGCACACTGGCTCTTTGCGTTGCCGTGGCACTATCCGAGAGCGTGAGTTGCGGCGCACAGAATCCGATCATACAAACCAACTTCACCGCTGATCCCGCCCCGCTGGTTTACAACGGGACTGTTTATCTCTACACCAGCCACGATGAAGAGGACGCCACCGGATTTCATATGCTCAACTGGAAGCTCTACACTTCAACAGACATGGTGAACTGGACAGATCACGGAACTGTCGCTTCGCTGAAGACTTTCCCGTGGGCAGTTCAGAGCAACGATGCATGGGCGCCACAGGCGATCGAGCGGAACGGCAAGTTCTACCTCTACGTTCCAATCAGTGTGCCGGAACGGCCCAAGAACGTTATAGCTGTTGGGGTGTCCGACAGTCCTTTCGGTCCATTCAAGGATGTTCTCGGGCACCCACTTATCGACAAAGCCATAGGGAACATCGATCCGACGGTTTTCGTCGACGACGACGGCCAGGCATATCTTTACTGGGGCAACCCGAATCTGTGGTACGTGAAGCTGAATCGAGACATGATTTCGTATTCAGGCGACATTGTGAAGGTCGATTCCAAACCCAAGAATTATCAAGAAGGTCCGTGGTTCTACAAGCGGAATAGCAGATATTACATGGCCTACGCGTCTCATTGCTGCCCCGAGGGCATTGGATATGCAATGAGCTCGAACCCCACTGGCCCCTGGGAATACAAAGGCATGATTATGGATCCAGACAGCAGGTCCTCGGGAAACCACCCGGGAATCATTGACTATAAAGGGAGTTCCTACGCCTTCGGCTTCAATTACACCCTCAACTTCGCACTGACGGATGTTCATCGCGAACGGCGTTCTATCACTTTGGCGAAGTTCTCCTACAACTCAGACGGCACAATTTCAACGCTTCCCTGGTGGAGCAAAGAAGGTGTTCCTCAAGTTGGCACTTTGAACCCATTTGTCCGGGTAGAGGCGGAAACCATGGCATGGGAATCCGGACCGACCACAGGAGTTTGGACAACCGGTGTCAGAACTGCACAGGACGATAAGATCGGCGTGTACGTCACCAATATCACAAACGGAGATTTCATCAAGGTACGCGGCGTGGATTTCGGCGCCAATCAGGTATCGAGCTTCACTGCAAGCGTAGCAAGCGCCTCGAATGGAGGATCGATCGAATTGCACCTGGACAGCGTCGACGGACCGAAGATCGGCTCATTGCCTGTTTCCTCCACGGGAGGATGGAACAAATGGAAGACGAAGACAACGACCGTCTCCGGGGCTACAGGTGCACACGACCTCTACTTTCTATTCCGAGGCGACGTTACCGGACAGCTCTTCAACTTCGATTACTGGAAACTCAGCAAGAAAGGCGCCAAGCAGCCGAAATAGTGAAACTCCGAGGGCGTTTATGGCAGCCTACAGCGAAGGGGGATGGAATGGGTTCTCAGATCGATCGTTATCTGGATTGGAAAATAGCAGTCTTGAAGTTGGGACAGATTCTCATCGGGGCGGTGTCACTGGGAGCGGTGGCGATGGCCCAGAGTGGACCGCTGGTGTTGGAGCGTGAAGGCCGTGTGATCTCATTGGAGCCCTACGCCTCAAACATAGTGCGCGTGACGATGAGCATCGATAAGGCCGCAGCCTCAGGCCGCCCTGGCTACGGCTTCGTAGCCCAGCCTTCGGCGCAGGGATGGACCCATGAGCGCGATTCGGAAGGCTACGATGTATTCCGCTCGGCCCGGATAGTTGTGCGTGTGTCGCCTGAGAATCTTCCCAAGGAGAAACTATCGCAGCCCATGCCGCTCGACGCGTTGAATCTCCAGCTGCGGGATCCTTACTTCGGAGGCGGGGGCGGGCACGGACCTCACAATGATGCTCTACAAGTGACCACGACGAACGGCAAGATGTTGCTGCACATGCGCAGCTGGGCGATGTTACCGGAAAGTGCTGAGGTGGCGGCGGCTGATGCGGGGGAGAAGGGCTACAAGATTACGGCTGCATTCGATTCACCGCAGGGGGAACACTACTACGGATTAGGACAGCAGCAAAAAGGCTGGATGGACCTCCGAGACCACGAGATTCGCTGCTGGCATGACTACGGCGCACTCGGAGGCGAGAACGTTTGTGTGCCCTTTATGGTGTCAAGCCGTGGCTATGGTCTGGTGTGGGATAACCCCTCCAAAACAACGATCAATCTGGGATTCAATGGACGCAATACGTGGTCGTCCGAGGTAGGAGAGCGCGTTTCGTATTTCGTCATCGCAGGAGAGAGCAGTGACGAAATCTATGAAGGTTACCGCTTGCTCACCGGCGCGACACAAATGCTGCCAAAGGCGGCTTATGGATATATCCAGAGCAAGGCGATCTATCCGACTCAGGATCAGATTCTCGATGTGGCCAAGGAATATCGTCAGAAGAAGCTGCCGCTGGACGTGCTCGTGGTGGACTTCCTCAACATGACCAAACAGGGTGAACTTGACCTCGATCCAAAGCGGTGGCCGGATCCGGCTGCGATGAATCGTGAACTGCACTCGATGGGTGTGAAGACGCTGTTGAGCGTCTGGCCACACTTTGCAGCCGGAACGCAGTTCTACGACGAGTTACTCAGCAAAGGCTGGTTGATTCTCGACCGGAACGGAGCCCCGGATTCTGGCGGCTACAAAAAGAACATCGGGCCGAATATTGATACCACGAACCCGGAAGCCGCGAAGTGGTTCTGGGAGAAGATACGCGACCGGTACGTAAAGCCCTATGGTTTCGATTACATCTGGCTGGATGAGACGGAACCGGACGTCGATCCGGCGAACGATAGGTTCACGATCGGTTCGGGCACGCGTTACTACAACGTGTATCCGCTGTTTCACACTGCCGCGGTATATGAGGGCTTTCGGCGCGACTTTGGAGACAGCCGCCGGGTGATGATTCTAGCCAGGGCTGCATATCTCGGGGCGCAGCGCAACGGCACGGTTTTTTGGTCGAGCGATATTGTCTCGACCTGGGATATGCTCAAGCGCTCGGTCCCTGCCGGGTTGAACTTCACCGCTACCGGTCTGCCCTACTGGGACACTGATATCGCTGGGTTCTTCTCGCCATCGGTTCCGGCGGACTACCACGCCGAACACAAACCGCTCATAGATGGGTCCGATGTTCGTGCCACCATTGGCAACTATGAGGATTATCCCGAGCTGTTCGTCCGATGGTTCGAATGGGGTGCCTTCCAACCTGTGATGCGCACCCATGGAGAAAGAAATCACAACGAAGTATGGTCATACGGCAAGCAGGCCGAACCGATTCTCGCGAAGTACCTGAAGCTGCGTTACCAGCTTCTGCCGTACACCTACTCGGTTGCCTATCGCAGCTACCAGACCGGTGCTCCGTATATGAGGGCTTTGTTCATGGATTTTCCTTCAGATCCGAAGGCCGCCGATTTCCCGGATGAATATATGTACGGTCCTGCATTCCTGGTAGCTCCGGTAGTGGATCAGGGCGCCACATCCCGAACTGTTTATTTGCCCGCTGGCTGCGACTGGTACAACTACTGGACGAACGAACGGCTGCACGGCGGACAGACCATTGAGGCGGATGCACCCATCGATACGCTGCCGCTGTTTGTGAGAGCGGGAAGCATTGTGCCTGTTGGGTCCGAGATCGGCAGCACCGAGCAGGCGCAGACGATTGCATCCGTGCGGATATATCCGGGAGCGGACGCCAGCTTTACTCTGTTTCAGGATGACGGCACAACCTATGGATACGAGAAGGGCGCTGGATCGGTCACGAAGCTGACATGGGATGACAAAACCCGACGGCTGAATCATGAAGGTGCCCCAGCATGGCCTGGGCGGGACAAGTCAGTAGTAACAGTGGTAAGCAAGTAGGTGAAAGCAGACCCGTAATCCCTTAGCGTCCCTTGGATCTGGTATTTTGAATCCGCTCGACGACTGGCCCGAAAGGCCAGTAGCGCTGTTCTATCGGGAGGTCGTCTAACGACCTCCCAGTGACTGGCACATTGGAGGCAACCCGAACATGAATCGCAGATCATTCTTGTCAACTAGCGCATCAGCCTTCGCTTGGGCCGCATTCGCGAAACCAG
The DNA here is from genome assembly GCA_003151435.1 of Acidobacteriaceae bacterium. Lineage (GTDB taxonomy): Bacteria > Acidobacteriota > Terriglobia > Terriglobales > Acidobacteriaceae > Telmatobacter. Next base: position 2,465 of record PLXP01000265.1, on the reverse strand, counting down.
GCCGTGCGCAGATGTTTCGCGGGCAGGTTCCAGACGGGCCTTTTCAGCCAGACTGGGAATCGCTCAAGTCCTACCAATGTCCGGATTGGTATCGCGACGCAAAGCTCGGGATATGGGCGCACTGGAGCCCGCAGTGCGTTCCCGAGGACGGCGATTGGTATGCGCGCAATATGTACATTCAAGGGACGCCCCAATACGAGTTTCATGTAAAGACCTTTGGGCACCCATCACAGTTCGGGTACAAGGACATTTGCCATCTATGGAAGGCCGAAAGATGGGATCCCGAAGCACTGATCAAGCTTTACAAGAGCGCAGGCGCTGCGTATTTCGTTGCCCTGGCCACGCATCACGACAATTTCGATTGCTGGAACTCAAAGTACCAGCCATGGAATAGTGTCCAGGTAGGTCCAAAGCGCGATATTGTGGGAACATGGGCTAAGGTGGCGCGTGCTCACGGATTGCGATTTGGCGTCAGCCATCACGGCACTCCAGGCCGCGTATGGGACGAATTTCTGCCCGTGCGCTACAAGAGCGACACCACCGGGCCACTTGCGGGAGTTCCATACGATGGCGTTCAGACCATCGCCGATGGCAAAGGGAAATGGTGGGATGGCCTGGACCCTCAGATTCTCAACGGCAAACCACACCGGAAGAACACGCCGTGCCCTGAGTTCACCAGGCAGTTCTTGCTGCGGGTGCAGGATGTCATCGACCGCTATGATCCCGATTTGCTGTATTTTGACGACAACGCGCAGTTCGACTTCGACGCCGGCGGGCGGTGGGCCCCGGATCTAGGTGTTTGGCTCGGGATTCCAGATTTGGCACCGCAGATCATGGCCTACTACTACAACAAGAATATGAAGACGCACGGTGGCCGCCTGGAAGCGGTCTTGAATCTGAAAACTGTTCCCGAGCCGGTGTGGGGCACACTGACGCGCGACTTCGAGGCGGCAATGGAAGACAAGCTGCAGGAGTCGCCATGGCAAACCGACGCGTGCATCGGCGCATGGCACTATGACCGCTCTATCTTCGAAAATCACAGATATCAGAAAGCATCCACGATCATTCCCATGTTCGTGGACATCGTGAGCAAGAATGGAAACCTCCTGCTCAACATTCCGTTGCCCGGTCACGGTGAGCCGGATAGCGATGAAATGGCATTTCTGAAGGAACTTATCGATTGGCAGCAGATCAATTCCGAAGCCATCCAAGGCTCGCGTCCCTGGAAGGTCTATGGCGAAGGTCCCTCGATCCATGCCCCAAAGATCGGGTCCTATCAGTTGAATCGTCTTAAGTTCGACTCCTCGGATATTCGTTTCACTACCAAAGGTGGCACTCTCTATGCCATCGCTCTCGGCTGGCCTGCTGACGGAAAGTTTGTTATCACCTCCCTCGCCGACGGCTCGTCCAATTACCCTCGCCAGATCGGCAAAGTCGAACTGCTTGGGGCGCAATCGAATCTCAAATGGTCGCGGGGACCACAGGGTCTCGAGATCCAGGCGCCTGACACGCCGCCGTGCAAGTACGCTTACACTTTTCGGATTTTTTCGGCCTGAAATGACACTAAGCCATCGTAGGTCGTTGGTTCACCAGCTTCTGGGGACCCACATGCGATCTCAGCATCGTTGACGAGCTCGCTGCACCGGACATGCTCTCGCAGTATTCATTGCACGAGCCCCGTCGCGGACACGAGGACATCAAGGCGTTCATGACTGATTTCCGTGCCGCGTTCCCAGACCTCAGCTTCGGCGGAGCGGCAGATCTCATCGCCGAAGGGCGACTATGTCGTTGGTCGCTGGGTCGGTGGCGGCACGCATAGCGGGCCGGCATTCTCCGACTTCCTGGTAGGGTCGCTGCCGGCTGCGACAGGTCGCAAGATGCACTTCACCGGAACGACGGTGCTGCGTCTAGAGGACGGGAAGATCGTCGAAGAGATTGGACTCGACGACGGCGTCACTGCACTCACTCAGCTCGGGCTAATTCGCGCTGTCTAACAAATAGCGGTGGCCGTTGCGTAGACGGCCGCCGCTTACACCATCGATCGCGATCCGCGTTTCAATTCGAAACCCGTAAACACGATCTTGTTCGATCATGCCAGTTGTTGCAAAATCGCCGAGTCACTCAGCGAGAATCGACGAGCCATTTGGGAACGAGGTCACGATTCATTGAGTATCGGGCGCATCACGAGCAATCCGGGCATTACTGCCTTTCGCTCCAGACGGAGTCGCCATGCCGCGGAGGAGCGCTGAATTTGGTAGTCGGGACCGCTTCGATTCAAATGGCAGGATCGGATTGCACTCAGTGACGACATTTCGCTGTAGCCAGCACTCAGGTTCAGGGGCGCGCGAGCAAGCGGTTTGCGGAGCACTTCGCTTCAAAATGAATTCGCTTCTCGTCTGCCGTCAGCCGTTCGCAGCGAACTGATGTATTGCTCTTTGCGCGTTTGGTGCGGTGACCCCTCTTTG
>PLXP01000086.1:11491-39434 GCA_003151435.1 Acidobacteriaceae bacterium | reverse complement strand
CCGCTGACGCCGCCACCGTTAAATGTGCCTGCTGTCAAGGTATTCAGGCTCACGCTGAGTTTAGCCATGATCGCGTACAGAATCGGCCATGTCGCCCATTCGGCCATCGATTGCAGGTAGTGCTTGGCTGCCGAGGCGGTCGCATTGCTCGGCAAAAGGGCCACGAGTAGCGGCCCTAGCGCAAAAAGCATCAACCCCCAGCAGGTATACATGATTTCCAGCAAAAGCATTGCTATATAGAAGAGGAGGACAGTGAGGAAGATTACAACGTTATTCAGCAATGCCGCTAAGTCGATGCCTGTGATTGACATGACATTGGACTGGTTTTGCCCAACAATATTGAGGAGCGATTGCTTGTACGCCGTAGCAAAATCCACACCTCCAGCTATTGTTACGGCAAGCTGGGAAAAGCCGTTGCTGACGTCCTGGAAGAATTGCTGCCAATACTGAAGGATCAGGGCGCAAGCTGCACACTTTACAAGGCTGACTATCAGGTCGCGGGCGCTTCCACCTCGCGCAAACGCTTCGTAAATGCTGAGAAGGAACATTGTGGCAAGGATGACGAACGCGATACCTTGAATGGTGCCGAGCATCCCTGCGCCAACACTACCCAACGCCTGGTTCCAGACCGTCATGAAAAAGAAGCTCACAGCTTGCCTCGCCCATCGCCCGCGCCTTCCGGCTCAGGCTGTTGACTCAGTGTTGGTTGAGTATCGTTTGTATCGACTGGTTGGCGTTCTGATGCGAGGCGCTCATGTGCTTCATCTCATACCCGGAATACGCCGTACCTGCAGAATCGAGGCGCAACAGTTGTGCAAACCCTCCTTGTGTGTACCCTTGGGCCTGGAGATTCCAGGCTGCTGCCTGGGCTGAAATCAGAGAAGCGGTGCCGGGCGCTGCGGTCGCCAGTTGTAACATCAACTGCTGCGATACTTGTTCTTCTTGGTTCGCAATCCCATCCAGTTGAACAGCCTTCTTCATTGCGGCCTGCGCCTGGGCGTCCGACATGTCAACCACCATGCGGGTATCGGTTGGAATCGCGGTCGTGGCTGGCAAGACACCGAATACCCTGGTGTAGTTGGCCGGAATTCCGCCCATGTTGCCTGGGAGCGAACCTATACTGCCCGTGGTCCCCCCAAGCAATTGCTGCTCAAGTGCCATGGTCTCTGGCAAAGTGGCACTATTCAGTGGTGAATGGAACAGGTTTTGGCCGGATTTGATGACCGACAAAAAACTATTGGCCATCATCTGTGCCTGTTGGATCTTGGCCAGAGGGTACATGACCGTCTGTTGGAACGTGTTCACAGACTTAACGATCGTATTGACGTTGTTCAGGGGTACACTGACCGCTTTCATGATCGTCTGATTCAACTGATTCAGCGTCTGCATGATGACGGCCATCTCTTCTCCGAACTGTGCGCGTGCAGGCTGTGCCAGCATGGCAAGGAACAGGACGGCGCCGGCCGCTGTCCAGATCGAGCGATGGACAATATTTCTGCTCATTGGTGGACTCCATTCAGCAGCTGTTGGAAGTTTTGGATTGAATTCCCATGGCCTGCAGCGGATTGCTTGACCTGCGATATTTGTGCTGCAAGCTGGGTCGCGCGTTGGCGCAGCATGGAAGCAAGCAGCCGGTGCTGCACCGCCTGGGAGTGAAGCTGCACTACCGAGGACTCTGCTTGGATAAGGTCCGCTGTTCCCGGAGCCGCGCCGGCAGCCGACTTCTGTAATTGGCCTGCAACGTTGACGACTGTTGTCTCGTACTGGTCAGATTTGCTTGCCAGCACCAGAGCCTCGTTTGCGCTCGCATCCTCCATGTCAACCTGCCTGGCGACAGCCGGCGGAATTGTGTTGACTGCGAGGCGAGATCCGTAGACTGTGAGGTAGTTCGGCAGGATCGCCGATGGTGAAAGAGCGGTCGATGGCGGGCTGCTCAATGATGGCAAGTAGGGGATCATCGGCAACCGGCCGTACATAATGTTTTCCAGGGTGACCGTCTGCGGTATTGACGCGCTTTGGATTGCCACGCTTCTGAGCGAATTCATCAGCCCCCAGTAGGTCTGGTACATGTTTTGCAGTTTCATCCCTATTTGCAAAAGCTGGGTCGCCGGCGCAACAACCTGCTGCAGGTTTGCCTGCATCTTCGCTTCTTCCTGGAACAGCGTGTTCATTTCCTGTCCCAACTGGTTGGCTGAACCCAGAATTGCAGAGAAGATGTTGCCGTCGTCTTGGGCTCTCGCAAAAGTCGGTATAAGCGCAAGCATGCCTGCGAACAGGCAGATGGTTGTGACCGCTATACCCAACGAGCGGCAGCCCCGCCGTTGGTTACGGCCGGAAGCAGGCCGCACTGCGATCAAGCTGCTGTTGCGTCTCTCGGCGTAGCGCGCTGCGGTGTGCGGATTCTTGAAGCTGCGTAATGTCATAGATCCCTCTCAATGGACCCAACAAGTTCGGGAAAGATTGATGGTGTGCTGGCGCGGTGAATTCCCCGTTTGCCTTTCGGCCCGGAACCATTGGAATTCCCATCCTCCCCAATGCCCGATGCCAGCGCGTAATCGGGTTCCGGAGGAGCGGTAATGCGGTTTACCTCTCCCGAACGTTCCTCCGGCAATTCCGCCAGCCGTGCGAGCCCTTGAGGATATTTGGCGCCTAATCGGCGGATTGCATCGCCAAACTCCAAATCGGTGTGAGTGCTCAGCCACCAGGTGCGATACTGTCGTTCCCGCGGGAACGATGTTGCAAGCCAATACTCAGTGGGGGTGAGCTCGACATAGAGGCTATGGGTGTTGGCTGACTGCTCACCAAGCGAAATCACGAACTCGCTGCGACGGCCTTTTTCGGTCATGCCCAGGTTCTTGATACGTTCAATCGCAGCCGGCGACAGATGCAGGAACTCGCTCAGGACATCAACATTGCCTTTCTGCCGACCAATCAGGCGTATGGCAGTCGTCGTCAGAATTGCAGCTCCGATCCGGTTCGGCTTATCGGGCGTTCCTGTGAAATCCTCCACGGCCTGGCTGATGCCCCACACGCAAGCGTTGCGCTTGCGTGCAGTGCGGAAGAGCTGCTCGACCACCGGACCCAGGCTGGGGGACTGGAGCAGCGCCCAACACTCGTCAAGAATCGTCATGCAGCGGGCGCCGCCGCCGCCTTCGGCACGCTTGGTCGTTGCATAGGCGATCAACAGGCTCATTGCCGTCTCGAGCTTCGGATCGTCCTTCAGCTTTTCGATGTTGAAATAGAGCCACGGAGCATTCATGTCAACCGTAGTCTGACGGTCGAACAGCTTGGCATAAATCCCATCGTCAACCCATGCTCGCAACTTGACGGCAGCGATGCGCGCCTCCTTCATGACCAGCTCTTCCTTATTCTTGTCCAGGTAGTTTTCCAGTTCGTCCCGCACGTCGCTAAGTGTGGGGATACTCACCGGGCGCATGCGCGCACGCGCATAGGCATTAAGGATGGAGGTCTCGATCACGTTATTTAATATCTCGATGTCGCTCGAAGCGGAGTCACCGATCATGTGTCGAATGAGGTTGATCAGAAAGGAGCGATGATCGTTCGTCAGCTCTGTAACTCCCGTCTCGAAGTCGAACGGGTTGATGGTCAACTTCGAGTCCAGCGACATGGTGATCATCCTTCCGCCCATGTACCGAACCGTGTTCAGGTAGCTATCGCCCCGCTCAAGTATGGAAACCTTCACATCCTGCCTGCCTGCCGTCAACAAGATCTTCTGCACCAGCATGCTCTTACCAGTGCCCGATGTTGCTGCAACGATCGCGTTGGCGTTTTCGAGCGATTGATCGAATGGGCTGAAAGGAAGAAGTTGTCGATATGGGGTGGGGAACAACATCATAGGCGAACCGGGAGTACCGCTCCATGGCATCTCAACCGGCGACAGATCCGCCGCATTTGAGCTCAAGACCTCCATGTCTCGCAGATCCTTCTCTGTCTGGCCGGGCAGCGTTCCGAACAGTATCCGCTGCTGCGCTCCAAGCGATTCTGGCAGGCCAGTGGCGCCGTCCATGCGGCTTATTACGTGCAGTATCTGTTCCCGGCGATCTGCAATCTGTTGCTCGGCATCTGACAGTTGTGCCGTGGTGGTAAACGGCTGCGACGTCCGGAACGCAATTGAAAGCGATACGTGACAGGCCTTGGTAGCGCTGCTCATGATGCGCGCCTGGATTTCCCCAAGATCCGCCGCTGCAACCTGTGCACTCATGTCCAGCCGAAATTCCCCGCGGTGATTCACTTGTGCAGCGAGCATCTTCTTGTGGCGCTGCTTGTATACCGCAAGGACTTTTGCCTGATTAGGGATGAAAATGTTGGTGCTGACGATAAGGGGAAAGCCCAGCGTCTGCAACTCGCGGACCAGGCCTGGCCAGGTCTGTTCCGGCAGGGACTTCAATGTGACCACACTCCAAAGCAGATTGTTAATGCTCACATAGCTTTCGGCCATTCCCTCTATCCCGGCGTTCATCAATTGCTCGCGGGCGGAAACATAGCGCACTGAGAGCGGATGGTTGCGAAGTTTGGCGCGGACAGGGCAAAAGGGTGAGATGGTTGTTTGGATTTCGAGGAACATCTCCTCGTGGCTCATACGTACAGGTTCGAAATCCGCCGCGACCATGGAAGACTCCACACCGCGAAGAATCGACCCAAACTGGGCAAGTATGGCTTCATGTTGCGCACGTGCGCGGTTAATGCAGGTCTTCCGCGACAGCGAAAAGGATTGCGAGAATGTTGCCGCTCCGGTCTTGGGCCCGCCGGCAGAAGCCATCATCCGGCGGTGGGTCTCTGGGTCCCAGATAAAGTAGAAGGTAAGGCTGCGCGTAAGGAACTCTCCATCTCTGGCGCGCAGCTTCCAGTCCTTCACGCGTTCTTCGTCGAGGGCGACAGCGGCCGGATGTGAAGTGCGGCGCGCCTCCTCGTACATGCTGAGCGTGTCCCCCATCTGATCGTTGACCTCGTAGCGGATCTGGACGCGTATGCTCTCCTCCGGGCAGGTGCGAAGCAGAGCATCGATCCGAGCCTTGAGTTCGTTGCGCTCCTCTACCGAACCGAAGTACGTCAGCGATCCCCGCACCCTGAATCCCGCGACGTACGATCCGTCCATGCGGACGACCACGTTATCGAGGAAATCGCGCACCTTCAGCAGCGAACATACAGCGGGCTCCATCTTGCTCTTCTCGTGCTGGGCAACAGTCTCAGGCACGCGGGTTTGCTCCTTTGGGATGCTTCGGAAGTTCGTCGTTGTCCTCGATAATGTATGGCCCGGTGATTTCACGATCGCGCGCCAGGGCGCTGTAAGTGTGCGGCTTCAGATGCCACGCCAAGAAGTCTCTTAAATATCCGCGCGGTTTGCCGTATTTGAAAATCATCAGACCAGGAACGCCTACCATGACAACCACAAGAAAGCAGAACCAGTTCATGGGCAACCCCAACACAACCATGTCGTGAGGAAAGATGAACTGACCGATAATGAGGGCGAAGACCGCAATCACGCCAAGGGCCAGAAGGTCCTCGATGTCCAGACCCAACATGCGCACGCTGGTTCGCAGATTGCGGGAGATCGGGGTTGCATTGAGCGGCATCAGTGGATGCCCCCCGCGCCGGATGTTACAAAGAATTCGAGTAACCGGAGGCCGCCGGAGACAGCGAGACAGCCTACCCCGACAAGAACGTGCCGTGCAGCATTACCTCCCATGCTCGTCAGTTCGAACATCCCGCCATTGGAAACAGACAGAATGGCACGAACGAAATTGACGCCGGCGTACAGCGGCATGACTACGTTGCCAACCCAGTTCGTAAGAGACAGAAATGCATAATAGAACTGGTCCTGGCTGCTATTCTGAGTTGAAAAATACTCGGCCAACCTGACGAAGCCGGATGCCGACAGGCAGGCCACAGCTGCGGTCACGTAGCGTTCGCCAGCGCGAGCGTGATGTGCCAACTGGTAGATTCCAACGCAGAGCGTCAGTCCAGCGCAAACCGGCAAGATCACATTCCCGATGTATGAGGCCATGCTGGTCAGGCCAGTGTCGAAAGAACCGCTAACCACGGGACACACCTCCATGAAGTGCTCGCCCTCGGATGATCCGGGCTCTCCGCGCGGGAGGCTGGGGAGGGGTTGTCACGCGCCATAGGAATTGGAGAAGTCCGCCCAGCGCCCATGCTCCGCCAAACAAAAGGACCCCACAGACCACGACAATCCCAGCCCGCGTAACAAGATTCTCGTTGTGCATGAGACCTGCGACGATGAGGGCTCCTGAAACGTCTGCCAGCAACAGTGCAAACAGAGCATGACCCCATCGTCTGTTTTCAGAGGTCCTCAAAGCCCACTTGCGAACGTTTCCCCAGGCGAACGCAAGAGCGCCCATACAACACACGGCGATCATGGAGAGTGCAGTAAGGAGCCGCGCTGCACCGGATACGGGGAGCGGGGCCATTCCGACAACAGGAACCGCCAACAGAGCCAACACTGAGGCTGTGAACCGAGCAATATGAACAACGAGCAAATGCTGTGACCTTATCCCCATGACTTCACCAAGAGCCAGATCCCCGAAAAACACATCATTGCAATGGATGTAATCGCCAGATGTCCCCAAGGCTTTCCGCGCACAAAGTTGACCACAGCACCTATCACGCACAGTGCGCCTACGGCCGGACAAACATTACTTCCAGCCCAGTTCACTAAATTCATCAGGCCATCGGCCACGCCGTACTGGTCCGAAGATAGGTTCCAGGAGTTGGCCATCGTCCAAAGAGCCTGAACTGAAAGAACGAGCAGAGCAGACACGAGCGAAGGAATAGGCGTATTGCCTTCCGCGCTGTCGAGCAGCGCCTTGAGTACAAGGGCGGCGGCGACGACTGGGACCAGATGGCTTACAAGGTAGTTATTCGTGAAGTACTGGACCAGATTCAACAAGCCAGAGAGGTATGCCTGCGAGACTGAGGAGCTTCCTGGAGGTTGCCACGGAATGCCAGCCGCTTTGAGAAACAGTGGAATTGACGGAAGAGCCAGGAACACCATGCCCCAGAATATCCAGTTGGTGAAACCGCCTCCGATTTCGAAGTTGGCGCCACCACCTGACCTGAAAGACACAGCTGCTGCTACAAAACAGCCTAGCCCCATGTAGGGAGCCGCTCCAATGAGCAGTCCGTATAACCCGGTGAGAAATGGGGGCGCGTCCAAGATGAATGCTAGGCTCAACTGCGTCTCCGAGATCACAATTCCGGCGACGTAATTCGCCGGCAGAAGGCGGGAAGGGACGCATTGCAATATGGTGTGCGTCCCTTGGTGGTTGATCTATTCAATGAACGCCAGCTTGACCGGTGTTTACGAACCATTCGGCCAAGCGCAGAGCCTGCGAGACGCCAAGCAGTCCGACTCCGGTGAGTACTGACTTCATGGGCTTGCCGCCGTTATGCCAAGCCACTAAACCGTGAAGAAAGAATGCGCCGGCGGCCAGCGGGCCGAGAACGTTAGAGATGTAGTTGACCCCGGTCTCGAGTGTGCCTTCTATACCAGAGGCCGACTGGCCTTGCACGGCCTTACCAAGAACCGGCGAGTTGCCGGACTGCTGGGCGACGGCGCTCGCTGGCAACAGGATGATTCCCATGAACAGGTGAATGCCCAGCGTCCACAGATAGGCGCGCACCCAGACCTGCTTCCGATTGATTTGCATGCGATCTTTCCCCGATTCTGCTCCATCGCGTGAGGGCGTGGGGCAATGAAATTGGCTTCAACTTAACGTGTCCAAAGTTGAGAGGGAAGACCTAAGTCGAAAGAATTTTTTGCCGTCAGTATGGGTGAGATCGGAGAGATCATCTCGCATCGGCGCAGTGGGCAGGGCGCCTGAGCAACCCGGGGATGGTCCCCTGGGGCGACGGGACCGAGTGTCACATGAGCAGTTCGGGAGGGAAATAAGGCGTGGAGAACCTCTAATGATCGTCGTCTAAAAGCAGGAAAAGTGTGTCGTTTTCGCGTTCGCGACAGTTCCAGCAGTGACAACCGGAGACGCACCAGAAGTAAAAGATGACAAAAGGGAAGAACATGATGGCCAGCACCCTTTTGACGGGGTGCCAGCTATAGAATCCGCTGTCCCTTCGCGGAAAGAAAAGCAGTATATAGAGCAACGCGACTTGCAAGACCAAGCCAAAAACAACCTGTATCCTGACGTCGAACGGCAAATGGACGAAAAATAAGAGAGCTTTCATCGTGCGCTTTCCACAACCGGCTAGCCTGAAGGCGCTGACAGGTTAACACGATTCTAACCCGATTCCAAACAAGCAAGTTGCGCAGAAACACGATTATCTGGCTCACGCCTTCCCGGCTTCGGGAGCGAGGCAGCTTGCCAGGTCAATTCTGAGACCCCGACTTCTTCTTGCTGGGTTCGGTGAACATCATCTGCACTTGCGTCCCAGCTGGGACAGTCACAATCAAGTGCTCGCTCACTCCTAGCTGTTGAATCTGTGTGTCCGCTGCCTGACCCATGTTCTGTGCGGCCTGGGCCCGCATCATGTCCGCTTCGCTTAGGGAGCCGCTCACATTGTTGCCGGCAAACATCGCCGTGGTCGAACCAAGGCCGCTAAGTGCCGCAAGGAGGAATTGCTTTCCGCGGTTGCGTCCTGTCACGGTGCCTTTCAGGGCACTCATCCGCTGATCCAGTCCAATCGCGCTTATGGAAATATCCTCGCCATTCGGTAGATGAATCGAATTGAAATGAATACCCACAATCCCCGTTGAGCTTGCCTGCTCGATTTCTCCGATGACGCGGGAGCCTGCTGGAATGATGACGATGCCGTTGCGCCGGTAGTCGTAGTCGACGACTCCAATGACCGGGGCCTTTGTCGCTGTAGTGGCGACCAACTCCAGATGTGTGGCTATGTGGTATCCAGGCTGGTATCCGAAATTGGTGATCAGTGGCTCCTCACTGTCCGATGAGAGATGCGCTTGCTCTGCTGCTTCAGGGGTGTTCAGTACGAATGTCAGCGAGGGTTTGGTTACCTGGGCAAGCCGAAGTGAAGCCATATTGTTGTTTCTTACTCTCCCACCGCCTCCCGCCGAGGATGAATAGTCTGGCGCAGCCCATTGGCCATTGCCTCCAGCTTGCTGCTGATTGAAACCCTCAATCGATCCGAGAGGCTGCCCGGTCTGATCGGCGTTGCGTGTATGCTGGATGTCGTCCGCGCTTGTGTCCTCCTTATTGATCTGCTGCGGTTGCTCCGCTTGTTGGTCGGTCGGCAGATTGCTCTGGTTAGTCGCCGGCGCAGAGCCGTTGGCTGTCGGCTGTGCCAACGCTTTGGGCTCATCCTGCTTTGATTTGGCTGCCGGATGATGAAAGAACATCGAAAAAAGCACGATAAGGCCAATGGCCCCTACGATGGCGATGAGCGGCTTGCTGGCCTTCTTGTCCGAGCCCAGAAAGGACCGCTTGATCGTGGGCTTTTCCTCCGGTTCGGGGATTGGGGCTCCTGCATTCGGGACCTCTGAGCGGTCATTCGCTTCCGCTGGCTCCGGATACGCCTGGTGTGGCCTTCCGTTTGAATCTATGTCTTGGGGCAACTCGATCTGCACCATCTCGGACTCTCCTCTTCTGATTAGCGCTCTGCGGGTACGAACGGAACCGGCACCAACAAGGCGGTATCAACCTCGCTGGCATTTGCGATCTGCAACAGAAGTCGTTCCTTTTTGTACTTGAATCCAGGTCGGTCGAATTCGACGGCCGCATCCAGGCGTTCACCCGGTGCCAACTTGAACTTGCTCATCCTGTAGTCGGTGATGGGTAGCTGTTCGGCCAGGGCCTCTGGGTGCTTCTTATCCACCTTCCCCTTCTTGCTTGCCTTGGCTGGGTTATTGAATTCCAGCAATGGTGGCAGCACTTCAATCCACCGGCCGCTGCGGTTGAGGACTGAATAAGACACCGCGACAGAATCGCCACGCTGTACAGACCGGCCAAGCGACGCGGACAGATCGGCGCTGGCATGCTTGTTTTCTGGGTAAATGCGCGCCAACTCATCCGCTGTGGTGTAGTGAGGCGCCGCGATCCGCTTTTGCTCCTGGTACAGGGCCTCGATGGAGGATGCCGGAGAGGATTTAGCAGGAGAAGGAAATGGAGACTCGGCTTCGGCTACTGGCGTTGAGTCGGTCACTACCGTTGAGGGATCGGGAGAGCGGTCGCGCTGCCGTTCTGTCTTTCCATTTCGCTGCGGTTCCGACATTGGCGCCGATGCCACAGGAGCTGCAGGAGCGGTAGATGAGGCGGGCTGCGCAACTTGTTCGGCCACATCCGAAGCTGACGACCCCAGCAGCAGGCTGTGCGGCTGGCCGTAATCCACAACGAAATCGACCGGGTCTGTGCTTCCCTGGTCTCCTGCCGAAATTACTCGGATGGAGAGTGTGCGCCCGGAACGAAGAGCGATCACGACATTACTGTCTATCTTCTTTTGCGTCGTCGGCTTGAGAAACACAAGTCGCGGCTCGGATTTATCGTGTTCTGCCGCAATCAGCGTCGGCGCGCCAACCGCAAGCGAAGTGACCGGTTCCGGTAAACGCACGACTGTGGTGAACAGTGGCCTCAAATGAACCGTGTACACATCGTCCGTGCTCACGATCTCGTGGTCCACATTCGGCGTCAAAGGCGCCTGCTTGGGAACCAAGTCGTCGTCCTCGTCCGCTTGACCCTCCCCCAGTGCATTGGGGATGGGTTGGGCAGCGTCCGGTGAGGAGCTGGGAACAGCTGGCGGCCGGCCAGCTTGTGGCGCACCCGGCAACCCGGTGGTAGGAAGGTCCTGCCCATGAAGGAAGGCGCATGCCAACAAGAGCGCCACGCATGCCGCACCTTCAAGGGCGTAGCGTTTCGTCCTGATGCCGCAGAAGTTCGTCATCGTAGTACCTCCGGATGGTTCTCACGTAGTCGGTTACCGAACGGTTGGAATATGCCAGGCCGCGCCGTTCGAGTGGATGCGACCCCGCGTAATATGCGGCGGCCACTAGCCGCAGGTCGCCAAAGCGCTTGATAAGGTCAGCGAGATACTGCACACCTCCGCTGATGTTCTCGGTTACCGAAAACGGGTTGCGNNTGCACAAGCGGGCGCGGAACCCTGTAGTGATCGGCATAAGCATCCGCATAATATGCGGCCTCAGCAGGTTCCTGCGACCGGAAAGCGGCCGTACCTGCGTAGGCCCGCAAAGAGGCGAGAGCGATGAGGATGGTAGCGCCAGCTGAGGCGAAGGATCTAGGTGGCATTGGCAACCTCGGACAATTGCGGCTGTTGCTCCTGGGACTTCGCAGTTTCGGCGGAATCAAAAGAAGACCGTTGTGGGTTCTCAGTAGTCTCCAGGGTCAAATCCGGGATATCTTCAAGGTTCAAACCTTGCAGGCTCTTTATTGCGGTAGCCAGGATTGACGCAAACTGGTCCTTCGTGCGCATCCTGCTCAGGTCTTTGGTGCGCTTCACAAGTAGTGGGTACACAACCTCGCTGAGCTCCGGCGTGAGGACCGGCCAGCCCATCATTTCCATTACCTGTGCCAAGTCGTTCATCTCGGAGATGCTGGGCGGCTTCTCAAGGTTGAACGCCCTCAGCGCGTGCGCGAACCCAGCAATGAACAGATGAGTGCGCGGAGACAGGGTAGGGGACTTGCGCGCAACGATGGTCGCTTGCTGCATCGCCGACGGATGCTCAAGGAGCAAGTACAAAGAACGCCGCCGCAACGGATCGCCGATCTCCCGTTCTGCATTCGAGGTGAGGATTGTGAACGGGATGGTCTTCGCGGTGATGGTTCCCAGGCCGGGAACCGACAACTGCCATACACTCAACAATTCCAACAGCATCGCCTCGAACGCATGGGGAATTTTGTCGATTTCGTCGATAAGCAGAATGACCCGCTCAGGGGCCTCGATCGCTTGAAGGAGAGGCCCGGCGATAAAGAACTCTCGTGACACAATCTCCTCCCGGAGTTGGCGCCAGTCCCGGTTCGCCTCCTTATTGATAAGAACGTACAGCTCCTGCATCGCGCGGTTGTATTCGCCAATGGCCTCCTTGTCGCTGATGCCGTCATAGCATTGCAGCCGAACCAGTGGCATTCCGCTTGCGCGCGAAAGCGAGACTGCCAATTCCGTCTTGCCGGCACCGGCCGGGCCTTCCTGGAGAATGGGGCGCCTAAGATGCGATGCGTAGAAGATGGTATGCGTGGTGACCAAATTGGTGATATATCCCACATTGCCCAGGGCGCGCTGAACAGCTTGATGCGACGCAAACATATCGTCGTCCCTGACCTGGACCAACTCGTTATTGGCAATCTGCGTTTCCATAGCTCCGAGGACACCGTACAATAAGCCGACCTCCTGCCGTAACGTCTACACGGGACTTTTTTGTGAACCATGCAGAAACGTCCGTAAGGCCTTGAGTGCAGCGGATTGTTATCGCTCCAATATCGTGCGTCCACCGCACTTGTCGCAGAAATAGCTGCGCCGCCAATCACTCATACGCTGCGGATAGAAGCCAAAGTTGTTGACGCCAGCCGTCACAGCCAAGAGCAAGGCTCCCCAAGCGAGGTAGTATCCAGCCAAGTCGAACAGGCCGGAGATTCGAATCCACTTGTCCGCGCTCCATCGCGTACCGAGAAAGAACAGTGTGACGAGGAGTGCGGGCGACCAGGGCAGCCTAATTGGGGGGCTGCAATGATTGGCCAGAACCGATTGACGCTTGGTGCGCTCGTATCCGTGCTTGAGAATAAGGCCCTTGATGCGGGTGTAGAAGGTTGTGCCTCGCCCGTAAATCGCGGAGAAGGGGCGGATATACGGGTTGCCGCAAAGGGCGCACACAGATGGTTGGAACTGAGATTGCGCAACGTCGGGTGTCCTCCTGCGGCGGAGGTTGCGATTGCGTGGGTAAGAAGAATACTGGATCTGGTCGCTCACGCAAACCTCGACTGAATGGACGCTGCGGATGCGGACGCGAGCGTCTCGGCTTGCGCAGTTGTCTGCGGCGCGGGAATTGGCTGATTGACCGGCTGTGCAAAGCCGCCAGATAGGGTCGCTCGCGTGGGGATCGCCGACGTCGTTGGAGCGGAGACTCGAGTTGGGGCCACCGCGGTGGCTGGGTCGGTTCGCGGTAGAACCGCCGGAATCGGCAGGATTTCGCCGTGAGTTCGCGGGTTCCACATCCAGTGCGCGTAGCTTGATGCTGAGGCGGAGGCTTCGACCTGCGCCACGTCCGCCGAGGACTCGGCGTCTAACACATAAAGTGCCACCGGATCGTTTCCGTGGTCGGTGAGCAAGAAGGTCGGCATTGGCGCAGCTGTCGGCCGGTTGTAGCGTAAGATTCTGAGGAATGTCCTCTTCTCGGCTACGAGCTTTTGGATTATGGCCAGTTCATAGATGTTGTCGTAAGGAATCCACTCTTCACTGACAAACATCAGACACACTTCTTCAAGCATTGGCGTGCCTTCCGGGGAGACACTGAAGGTTCCGGTCAGAATCATGTGGCCTGGTTGCTTGCCGGTCCACATGCGCATCTCCTTGCCAAAGTGGCGCAGTAGCCGTTCATGGAGTTTTTGCTCCATCACGAACGGACAATCGGGAAGATGATAGAAGACGGTGCGAAAACCCATCCCGGCCTGTTCAATATCCTTCACCTCGGCGATCACCAGCAAGAGTTGGTGGCCATTCTTGCCATCAGTTCCGGAGATTCTGGCGAAACGTTCACGCCGCCGGCCAGCAATCTCTTCACGGTGTTCCTTTGTCCATGCTTCGGGCAGAAAGAGGTAGTGCTGCAGGTTGTCTTGTTTGACGGTCTTCTGGTCGGCGGCAATTGTCAGGCTCTCGTTGACAAAGGTCCAATTTCGTCTCGCGTTCTTGCCTGGCCAATTGGTGAGACCGGCTTCATCCCAGAGGTAGTGCAACAGACTCCGCAGGGTAAGACGCTTGCCGTCGGCTTGAACGCTGGGCTTCTCGGCATTTGCCTTGGCTGTCGGGGGCGGCGACTGACCGCCTCGCCGTGAGAGCGGAAAGTTGAGACGCAGCTTGACCTCATTCTCTTCGTATGTAAAGCCCGAGCCATAGAGGTCGCTTCGGCCGGAGAACTCTTCCGGCATTTCCCACGAGGCACACCCGGTGGCGTGCTGGCGGCCGGTGTCGGGCATTCGCTTGAGCCAGAAGCGCCCATTGATCTGGGAAATATACATCGGGACGCCGGACGCTCCCAAGCACAGGCAATTCGGCCGGAGCTTGGAGTTATATGCGCTTTGGAGCATCTGCTCAAAGTCAGGTTGGTCCGGCGAAACGGTTGCCTGTCCAATGCTGTATCGGGCCACAGCAACCTCCTCTTAAGCAGCTTCGCTGCCGGCGTTCTTATCTGGCTTGGTACCCGCGTCCTGGATCGCCAACTGGTCGCCCAGCTCAATTTCGAACTGCTCTGCTGTGCCTGCTGGAAGTTCGAGCACCATCCGAGTTCGAAACCGGATCGAGCCGACGCGCCACGGCTTAACAGCCGCATCAATCGCTACGACCCGCCAGTGCTTGTCGAGGTAAAGGACATCGATTGGTATACGCATCCAGCATGTGTGAATGGTCGAACAGGGCCGCAGCAACATTCCTGTTCCGGGCACCAGGGACTTCCTCCCCATCAGGCCAACGAGCTTGTCCAGAAACGAATCTGCAACCTGAATCCGGTCGCCCACAATGCAGACTTTGCGGGTCGAATCGACAACCGTGATCTCTTTCATTGGAAGTCACCAGGTCCTTTGCGCGAAGAGGATACACGCGGTGAATCGTCGGGGTCGCCCTGATTAATATCCCCTGTGGTTGCGGCGACTACGGGCGCGAGCAGCATGCCAACAAATGCCAGTGCAATTATGAAGTCGTGCATCGAGTGTTTCCCTTGTAGTTCGTCGATACGAGGAGGACGGCGAGCGGTCACTCCGCCCACCGCCATTGGTATGGGCGCGGATGATGGACTATATCTCCCTTTTCGTGCTACGGCGCCAGACGAGCAGGCCGAGCACGATGACGAAGAGAATGCCCGCAATGGCGCGAATCTCGGTCCCAGTCATCGATCAATCTCCTTTCTTGAAATCATTGGCCGAACGCACTGAACCCACGGATGATCGCAATCACGGCGGGCCCTAGTAGGACGACGAAAATCACTGGAAAGATGAAGCACACAAGCGGAATCAGCAATGTGATGCTGCTGCGTGCGGCGCGTTCCTCTGCACGCTGCTTTCGTTGCATGCGCAGGGAGTCCGCGAGAACGTGCATGGACTCCGAAATGGGAGTCCCGAACTTCTCTGCCTGGAAAAGCATATTGGCAATTTGCTCGATATCCTCCGACTTTGTGCGAGCCACCAGCTTTTTCCATGCCTGGACTCGGGTATCACCGAGCGACCTTAAGCGACCAAGATGCAGTAGTTCGTTGCATAGATCCGGGTAAGCGATATCAAGCACACCTGCGGTACGCTGCACAGCCTGGTCCACGCCGAGACCGGCATCCATACAGATGACGAGCAAGTCAACTGTGTCCGGCAGACTCCGGCGGATCTTATTCCGCCGCTTCTTCACCAACCTCTCCAGCACAAAATCGGGGATTAAGTAGCCGGCACTTGCCACACCTAGAATGATGGCGAAGCCGGTAGTGAAGAACGATACTAGCGCAACTGCGGCAACCGGCAACAGGACACGGATGCCAACATACATATCCAGCGCATACGCGTCGTAGAATCCTGCCGCGGACAACCGTACTCGAATTCTATTGCTGTCAGCAATACCCAGGCGCAAGCGAATCGAGTGAACAATATACGAAAAGCCGACGAGCGCACGCACAGAGGAGCCGGCTCGCTCTTCTAAGGCTCTGAGGTGCGGGTTGACGACGGCCGCGCTTCTCTTTGCCAGCTGAGCTTTTTCGTGGCGCATGAGAAAGAAGACAAAAGCCGCCATGGCCGCGGAGAAACTGGCAACGCTGATTAGAAAATAGAGAATCTGGGTCATCGCTTAAGCCTCCGGCCTCGTGATTGCGTATACCAGCGCACTGCCAATCAAGAGGGATGCACATGCGTAATACAGCAGATAGTGCCCCAACGGATCCGTAAGCAGCGGGTCCAACCATTCCGGGTTTAGGATTCTCATTGCCATAGCAAGCCCAATGGGCATACAGACCAACACAATGCCACTGATGCGGCCCTGCGTGGTTTTGACCCGTAGTTCTCCGTTGATACGAATGCGCTCACGGATCATTTGTGTAGTCCGGTCCAAGACCTGAGGAAGATTGCCTCCGGTCTCCCTTTGGACCATTACTGCGGTAACCATGAATCGCAAATCCTGTGTTGGGATTCGCTCGCTCATTTGCAGGAGAGCCTCGTTCTGCTGGAGACCTAACCTGACCTGACCGCCTAATACGGCAAATTCAGACCTCACAGGCTGGGTTGCCTCCTGCCCTGCAATCTCGAACGCTGCCTGTACCGAATGACCCGCCTTTACGGCACGTGAGATGAGATCCATGGAGTCGGGTAGCGCTTTATCGAACGCGGCCAGGCGGCGACTACGCATGAGGAGCAGGTACAGGTAGGGCAGTAACGCTCCCATGCTCAAAAAGATAAACTCGACAAACAGGATTGGGACCAGCAACCAGGCAAGAAGAAAGCCGACCACCGCTCCGGCAAAACAAAACCCAAAGACCGTGGGCACGCTTAGAGACAAGGCCCCCTGCTGGATTAGCAAATCTATGTGTTTGGCAATTGATGTATCACGCAGCCCCTTATCAGCCTTGGCATTTTCGGCCCGTGCGGGATCGATCAGGGGTGGCTGATCCTCGGAGTCCGCGCCATTGCCTGCCGAGATGTGCTGCGCCCTGTTCAATGTCGCCTTCTCGGCTTTGGAGGAGCGCGTCGAGAGCAGAAAGACGACCAGCGTGACCACGAACAACCCAATAAACAGGCCGATAAACTGCATACTTATACCTCCATCCGGTGATCGAATATGTCGCGAGAGAGGTCGCCCCCAGCAGTAGTAATGATTTCCAAGCAGCGGGGGCGCAGGCCCATTCCTCGAAATGCGCCATGAACCCGGCCTTGGCTATCCACGCCAGATTTCTCGAATGCGAAGATCTCTTGCGTTGTCAGCACATCTCCTTGCATGCCGGATAACTCTGTTATGTTCGTGATGCATCGTCTGCCGTCGCTCAAGCGGCTTGCCTGGATGATCAAGTGGATTGCGTTGGCGATTTGTTGTTTGATGGCCTTCTCTGGCAGGTTTGTGGACCCCATAAGGACCATGCTTTCCAGGCGCGTTATCGCATCGCGCGGGGAGTTCGCGTGAATGGTGGCAAGCGATCCGTCATGGCCTGTGTTCATGGCCTGAAGAAGGTCCAGAGCTTCTTCACCGCGCACCTCGCCCAAGACGATCCTGTCGGGGCGCATGCGCAGGGCGTTGACAACTAACTCGCGCTGCCTGATTTGCCCCCTTCCTTCGACGTTGGCTGGACGGCATTCCAGCCGCACTACATGCTTCTGCTGTAGTTTCAGCTCAGCGGAATCTTCGACAGTGATGATGCGCTCTCGCGGACCTATGGAACGAGATAGGACGTTGAGCAGTGTGGTTTTTCCAGCGCCCGTGCCACCAGAGATAAGGCAACTGAGTTTAGCCTTGACCGCGGCCTTGAGGAACTCCAGCATTTCAGGAGAGATGCTCTTGCTCGCTACGAGATTCTCTGCCGTCAAGGGGCGCACGCCAAACTTGCGAATGCTAATGATGGGGCCATCAAGGGCCAGCGGGGGAATAATTATATTGACGCGCGAACCGTTCGACAGACGCGCATCGACCATCGGGGACGACTCATCTACATGACGGCCCACAGCAGAGACAATCCTGTCGATGATGTGCATCAGGTGTTCCCTGTTATAGAACCTGACGTTGGTTTCTTCGATGATTCCCTTGCGTTCAACATAGACTGTCGAATGAGTATTGACGAGGATGTCGTCTACAGTTTCATCATCGATCAAGGGTTGTAGCGGGCCGTACCCGTAGACCTCCTGGAGAACCTGCTCCGCGAGTTGATCGCGTTCCACGCCGCTGTAAGGCATGCGCCGCCGCGCGATTATGTTGATGATGGCCTTGCGCATCTCCTCCTTGTCCTCGGGGCGCGCTTGAATGAGTCTCTCTGGATGCAATTGAGACAACAGCTCTTCGTGGATGGCTTGGGTATCTCTCGCGGGAAAGTGCCGGATCTCCGCGACGACGCTCGGGCTCACGTGTCGGGGAGGAGCCGAAAACTCGATTGGGACGTCGATTGTAGCGCTCGATTGACCAATCTCAGTTGGATCGTTTGGTGAAGGCATGATGGGCTACCTTTTTATTCCAAAGAATGATCCCTTGCGGGGAGCTGGCACTGCCTCTTCATCTATGAGCCCAAGCACGACGTTCAAGCTGTCATGGAACCCATGCACCTGTTGAGGAACCTGATGCCCGGCATTGATGGCGGCAGAGATCGGTTCCGCGAGATCGGGGAAGGTAGTTGCAAACGGGATGCCTGCTGAGTTCGCCATCATTTCGAGTGTCAGCGGACCGCGTCCTGCGCGGGTTATGATCAGCTTCTGCCGGTCCTGGTTGCGGCCCAGCATGTCCAAATAGCGCGACACGTCGCGCATCGAGGCGATGTCGAGAGAAGAAACAAGAAATACCTGGTCGGCACGTTGCGCTATTGCTGCGGTCTCCGGGAGCGCCGGGTCGGCATCGAAGATTGTGAAGTCGCTTTCTGCACGCAGCAACGCCAGAACCCTGTCGATTGCTTCAACGGTGGGTGGTTCTGGCCGGAAATGTTGTCGTCTCATCGCATCCGAGAGCGAGGAGCAGTCATCAGGAGAGCACAACACAGACAGGCCCGTGGTGTGTCGCACGAGCATGCTGTGCAATAGAGCGCCATCGAGCCTGTGAATGTCTCCCAAAATCGTTGAGAACGAGTAGCCGGAGTTTGTCAGATTCAGATAAACAGCAACATGCCCCAACTGGCGTTTGAGATCGACCAACAGGATGTTCTTATCGGGCAGTCCGGCTAGGGCAAGCGAGGTATGAACGGCTAGGGTGGTGGCGCCCACACCTCCCCGAACTCCTATAAAAGCTACCAGGCGCCCGTTCCGGCTGGATTCATTTTCGATAGCCGCGACGCGACGCAACACGTTACCAAGCGCGGAATCTATCTGTGAGTCTGTCGCCGGCCATCGCAGGAACTCGCTGCACCCGGCGCGCATGGCATGCAACAGTGTGTCGTTATCGGATGTTAGGGAAACCGCCACCGGCCATATCCGCGGCGTTGCATTAGCGCTCAATGCCTCTGCCGTCCTGATTCCTTGTTCAACATCGGTGAAGTCGATGAAGGCAATGCAGGGCGCATCCGGGGACAATTGCGACAGGTCAATACGGCTGCCATTGGTGAGGTACTGGCTGATCTTGCCTACACCTAGCCCCTGCGAACCGGCAACGCGTTCAAGCAGTGTCACCAACTCTGGGTTGGCGCGGACAGCAAGTAGCAGTGGACGATTGGCCATCTTTATTTCTTTCCGGTGAGCGACTTGTCGAATGTGTTGGCTTCTAAAAAGGGCCTTGCGGGTGTGGGCGGGGTTGGCACCGGATCCGGATTGCTGACTTCATCGACGATGTGGGGAGTTACGATGACGAGCAGTTCGGTCGTTGAACGTTGCGTGCTTTTCGAGTGAAAGAGCGCACCGATGATGGGAATCGATGCAATCCCGGGCATGTGCTCGAATTGATCGGTAAGGCGCCGGTCGAGCAATCCGGTCAGCGCGAAGGTTTGGCCGTCCCGCAGTTCAATGTCTGTTTCCGCGCTGCGCGAGCTGATGGCCGGGATTGTATAGCCGGCGATTTCCACTTCGTTCGTATAGTCGAGAGCGGAAACCTCCGGAGCTACATGCAACCGTATGGTGCCGTCATCGAGGACTGTCGGCAGAAAATTGAGGCTGACGCCGTAGGGTTTGAACTCAACGGTTACAGCAACTTGTCCACTGACACCCCCTTCCACCATCGGGAACGGGAATTCCCCCCCGGCAAGGAAGGTGCCTGTGTGACCGGAGAGTGCAGTAATCGTCGGTTCTGCCAGGATCTGCAGAACTTGTTTCGACTCCATGTCCTGAATGGCCGCGCCGAGGTTCAGGCTCTGGCTGTAAAGCAAGAGATTGAGGGGTGTATTAATCGTTTCAGTTAGGGTGGAAACCGGGTTGCTGATGGTCGGGGCCTGAAACGCCTGATATTGGCTGGTTCCAGTCATGGCAACTGTGTTGCCCAGGGAAAGCAGGCTGAAGCCCAAATGGCCGGCCTTGGTGCGATCGACCTCCGCAAATTTCACCGCCAGGCGCACCTGGCGCAGGTGGGGTGGCGCAATGCGCAGCGAGTTGGCAATTGTCTTGCCGAAACCTCCGGCAAGCTTGGTTGCCAATCCGAATTCTTCCTGGGAAGCGACATACCCGCGCAGGATGATGTTGTCCTGATCGGAGGAAACCAGAATCTTGTCCATTGGGAACTGGCTCTCGAAGGCTTCCTGTAGCCGCGCAACGTTCACATCGACGACGATGCTATATGCGGTATTGGCTCCCTGCTCATCCCAAAACACGATTGTCGCCATGCCGGAAACCAAGCCGCTCACCACGACTTGGCGTGGGCTGGCCGCATAGGATTGAAGCACAATGGGATTGTCGACGTACACCCGGGAAAGGGGTGTCGTTGTATCGAAGAACAGCGATTGACCTACCTTGACATGGAGTGTCTGACCAACGCTGCCGGGGACGACTGGAACCGTCGAGGTCTCCACGCGAATTAGCGAATCAGGCGGCGCCTGTTGTGCAAAGCTTGCTGAGACGGCCAGCGCCCCGATGAGAACAGGAAACAGGACATATAGCGGTCGATGAGTCACTTCGAGAATCCTCCCACGGGCGGAGGCGCTGGTGCATCCCCAACCGGAATGTTGTTGCGGTACGTCTGCGTAGTTCTCTTCACTCCAAGAATGACTTCGAGACGCTGGAGATTGGGCTCGTCTGGCTTCGGCGCAGGACTCTTCGCCACAACCGGCCGGAATTCTGAAGCGGGTGGTCCGGTCAGGTCTGAGAGATAAGTGGCCCTGTGCAGAGCGATGCCATGATCGGCGCCATTGCGCAAAGCAAGATGGACGATGCCCTTCTGCTGGGCCAGCGCCACCTTGCGGGCATCGTCCGGTGACACGAGAAGGGTTACAACGGATACTGACGTCGGCTTGCCGGAAGGATCGGGCACAATCTGCTTACCGGTTGCCAGCACTCCGACATCTTCGAGCACGACAATCGTTCGATCACGATCGACAACTTGCTCAACTGCCGGCATCATAGGNNCGCATGCCCTCGGGAATTTTTTGGGGAAGGCCAAGGGAGGAATCCGCCGACGCCAATAGCTTTTCGGTCACTACCATGCCGCTGGCCAAAGGGAAGGAGGAAATGCGTCCCACTGCTTTATCCGGTGAGTCGAAGGCACCTTCCACTGGCAGGGTACTGTTCCAGTTGATTGTGGTTAGCATGTCGGGGGCCAAGCGCTCGCCCGTAGCGATGTCGCGGGTTGTGGCGACATAGTGCCACTCGCGGGAGGTCTTGGCCCCATCATTTGTTCCCGTCTGAATCTTCCGGTAGACGATAAAGACGCACAACGTGGCAACGACCACAGATACGAGTACGCCTATGAAGAGCTTGCGCATGTTGTTCATTTGAGTCCTCGGGTGATTACGAGCACGGCGATGCTGCCAAGCGCGACGGCAGTGCCGTAGGGCATCTTCAGGGAATCGGGACCCTCTAAAGTCAGCACGGGATGCGGGGTAAGGCCTCCGTGGAAGTGGTGCAGCAGGATCATGAAGACATTGCCAAGCCGCTTGGCAACTTGGCGTTTCCAGATGATGATCCCCATGGCAATCACGCCGCCGGCAAGCGCGATGCAGGCCATCTCCATGAACACGTGCGGCATCGCCGCAAATGTCGCTATGGCCGTAATCAGCTTGACATCACCGCCGCCCATTGTGTGAAGACGGTAGAACATCGCCATAAAGAAGAAGGTGATGATGGCCGCCGCCATCGAGGAGACCAAGCCGCGCCACCCGTCGAGCGCGCTGCGCAGGACAATGCCGCACACGGCAGAGGAGTACGAGAACCAGTTCGGGATGCGGCGCGAAGGGCGCAGGTCGAAAATTCCACCCACCATCCCAACAACAGCGGCTGATGCAAGGCAAACGTCGTCCGGACGAATATCCATAGGAGCACTATGGAGAAACGACAAATGAGGGGGAAGTCCTAGATGCGGAGAAAATGAAAAATATTTTGCTCTTTGCGGAAAAGCATTGTGAACCGGTCGCTGCAAGGCAGCCCTACGGCGCAGTCGGCCGCGTGTGAATCTGGAGCGGCAGCTAAGAGGCGCTGGACAATGTCGTCCCGACGTTAGTGAAGATGGCAGCAATGCCGTTTGCGACTGTCCGCGCGGAAACGATCACACTCATGGCAAACAATGCCAGGATCATGCCATACTCGACCAAATCCTGGCCGGACTCGTTGGCAAACAGCTCGAGCAGGAACTGCTTCATGGCGCCTCCCGGTTACACCACGGATGACAGATTGGTGCCCACCGTCTTAAATGAGTTGGCAATATAGTTCGACAACGATTTCATGGATGTTATTGAACCTAATGCGACCAGAGAGATCACAAGGGCATACTCCACCAGGTCCTGCCCGCCTTCGTCGCAGTGAAGTTGTTTGAATGTTTGAATCATTGCTCTGTCCTATCGCCCTTCGTTGTGAGCATGAATATCGTGTGTAAGAGATTGCGTGCTTGGCAACTCTCCTGAGCCATCTGGAAGAGAAGACCTTTGTTGAGTGTCCGGCGAACTCTGGAATGGGAAATTGGCCGCGTCATGTGAATGGCGCGGCCGTTCCCGGTTGAAGGAGCAGGCCACTGGACGGAGGTTTAGACCGACGAGACGAGGGCGGAGCCAACGGTTGTGAACGCATTGGAGATGTAGTTGGACAACGTCTTCATGCCTGTGACGGAGCCCAGACCGATCAGAGCGGCCACAAGGGCGTACTCTACGAGGTCCTGGCCGTTCTCGTCGCGGTGAAGCGAGAGAAGCTCGGCTTTCACGATGGGCAGGATGGATTTCATTGAGGTATTACTCCTTGGAGGTGTCGGACAGGTGTGATGGTCCCGCTCCGCATCTGTAGGCTATGTGGCTGCAATTCGAGACGCAAGGCTAAGTGAGAAATAATTTGAGGAGTTTTCAGGAGTACCAGGATTTGGAGGGACGCAACTAAATGAAGCTGGGGCATGCGTGCGTCTGGCATTCCTGCTTAAAGCAGTGCGAAGCAAATACCCTAACAGGTTTCACGGTTCCCCGATTGCGAATGCAGCCTACTTTGCGCGGTCGTGACGTTGTCCGAGCCTCGCCTAGGCTCTAATGCTTCGGATAGTAACGCGCTACCTAATAGACAATGTTGCCGGTCGCCGTGCCTTTGATGGTTGATGGAACGAACGGCAGGTGGATGTAGGGCGTGTACGGGGTTGTGATCATCACGGTTACAGAGCTCTCAGGATTGTTGTTTCCAGCGGCCCAAGTGCTTTGCACCGTTAAGCTTGTCATGTTGTGACCGCCGGACTTGGCCATTTGCGCTACCACTCCGGTAACGTTGGCTCCTGCTGCATCGGGGCAGGTTCTGTTGATGCTGCCACCCGGGCCGCTACAGTTGGGGGCATCGGTGCCATGTGTCATGGCATATTCCACCCCCTGGCGCGCCGCGTATTGCAGCACTGCCGTTGTGTAGCAGTACATGCACATCTCAAACAGCCAGAGCAGCATGGGAATCACGACAAGCATTGCTACCGCGGTCTCAATTAAGGTGGATCCTCGGTTGTCGCTGAAGGCACTTCGGAAGAGACGACGCATTGGGGACGCTCCCTTGCTAGTTCAGTTGCCGCATGTACACGCTGCGCCCGTAGATGGTGGTGGGCAGTGTCAACGATAGTTTTCCAAATAACTTGAACGCGATCGGTGGGTTCAGGGCTGCGCTCACCTTGACTGCATTGATCGTGAAGTAGGCTGACTCTGGATCGGCATTGAAGGCAGGCGCATTTGAGTAGGAATTGCCGGCGCATGACGACGAGTTCGCCCAGGAACTACCACTGATCGCGGCGCTAGCCGCATAGGCGCTCCAGTTTGTGCTGGAGAGCCCTATCCATCCATTGACCTCGTTTGCTGCAATGCTGCAGGCCGCGCTGACTGCTGGCAATGCGTTGCCGGCTGTCGCTTGCTGTCCCTGGGCAGCATAAACGGATGCCTGGCGGCTTGCTGAGGTGATGCCGGCGGCGATGTATGCCACATAGGCGAAATTAGCGGCCATGGCCAGCATCAGCACGAGCACCATGCTGAAGAGCGCGGTCTCGATCAGGGCCTGCCCGCGAACATCGCAAGCAAACCGCGCCGCAATTGCGGTATGGTCGGTTCGGATCGAACTGCGCGTCGTTATCTCCTGTCTTGCCCCCATTTGGTTTTTCCTCTCTGTGCGACCTTTGGTCATCTCTGCCTAATCGTTCTGGAAGCTAGTGACATGCAGGCTGGTAGTGGAACCGCCAGGGATGGTAATAGAAGCACCATTTATCTGAACGCTAAAGCTATTGCCAGTTGGGAATATGGGCCCGGCACTACCTAAGGTCAAATTGGCAGTGACCCGTAGCTCGATCTGATTCGTATTGGAGACTGTGCAAGTGGCGTTTCCGATAAGAGGGGAACTACCTAAAACATTTACGTGTACCGTATCCACGCTATTCCAGGTAGAACCGCCATTGCAGCTTACTTCCATATCAACACTGCCGCTAATAGATCCCCCGCCTTGTCCTCGAGCCGTCCCAGATGCAGTAACTGTTACTACAGAGTTTGGCGGGACGGGATTATTCGGTCCTGTCAGTGGACTAGATGCCACGGAGCAAGAGCTATTAGACCAGCAGGTTACAGCGGCGATTGGCTCAAAATCCCCAAATCTGTCGATGATTCCAGCATTTATTGCTATTGTTTGGGGACTTCCAGTAGTCGCCGTCCCTTCGAGCCCGCAGTTGCAGTGTCCTGCCACCTGAATAGTGTTCCAGGCATTCGGCATGCCGAGAAGATGTGCGAATATCCCCATAAAGGTCACCGGAACATTCTCGGTGACCGCGACGCTCATGTACGGAGCCGGAGCATTCGCGTAGCTAAGGGTTAGGGGAGTGATACTTGTGTTTGCCGGTGCCTTCGCCAAATTCCACTGAACGTCGTTCGAAGGAGTGTTGCTCGTGAGCCCGCCACTCGCGTAACCGTTCAGCTTGGCGTAATAGCACATTGCATTGCTCGAACTTGTCGCGCAATCTCCAGAGACCGTTCCTCCGTTGGAGGGCAGAAAATTGTATGCCGTCACCGGTGTGGAAGTTGAGCTATGGTTCGCAGCATATAGCAAATCCGTGGCACCAGCAGTGCAAGCCGCTTCAGCAGCCGTGTCAGCCCACTGCTTGTGGACCCAGGCCACAGACATGTCGTACGCCGATCCCATCAGTACCGAGCTCATGACCATTATGGCCGTGAGCCACACCGTCAAGGTTTGACCGCTCTCGCATTGATGCAGTGCTTTCCAGAAGGAGTGGGAATGCAGACTGGTCTTGCCATTATGCAAAGATCTGGTCTTGTCGCAGCAAGCCATACGCCACCTTCACCCCGGAGTATCTTTCGGGGTCGCAAGCTTTTAGGCCAGCGTGATGGGTCTGGCGGTGGATTTTTCCAGCGGATATCCGCTATGCCAAGTAATTACACCAGGTGCATTCGAAACTCAAGGTCTCGTCAAAGTTTTTTTGCTCCCCTAGTCAAGTCTCTCGGCGTCTGCTGGAAAGCCGAGGTCCGGCAGGTGTGAAACCTGCCGGACAGGGTTAAATGTGGATGCCGGTCCTACTGAATGGTCACAGTCTGCGTGGTGACGCCGGTGATCGAGCCATTAGCGCCGGTGATGGTGAATGTATATGTTCCGGCGGGAGTACCTGACGAACCGCCACCGGGTCCTATGCTCCCGCCGCCAGCGCTACAGCCGATGTTCAACAGGGCGGCTCCCAGCGCTACGAAGCAGAACATTGGAAGCCACAGCTTACGCCGACGCGGAACGAAGATAATCAGAACGCCAGCGAACACAATCCCGCCGCCGCCCAACTCAGTCAACACGGCGGTCCGCTTCCTCACGTTCGCGGTCGTTGAGGCTGTTGTCGATACGGTTATGGATGCGGTTTGAGCTGCAGTTCCAGAGATGCTCACTGAGGAGGGGATCGAGCAGGTGGGATTGTAGGAAGAGACTGCGCCACTGGTAAGGGCGCAGGTGAGGCTCACGGATCCTCCGAATCCGTTAGATGGCGTCACGGTGAGCATGGACGTCCCAGACTGGCCGGGGGTTGTGATTGTGATGTTGCCGCTCGTTGAGAGGGCGAGGGCGGCGTTCACCGGCTCAGCCACGGTTACGGTTGTATTGAACGGACCAGCCCCCTGGTAGTTGCTGTCGCCGTTGTAGGCAATTGTGAAGGTGGCAGAATTGCCAACTCCAATCTGTGAGGCAGTAAC
Organism: Acidobacteriaceae bacterium; assembly: GCA_003151435.1. GTDB lineage: Bacteria > Acidobacteriota > Terriglobia > Terriglobales > Acidobacteriaceae > Telmatobacter. The sequence continues at coordinate 12,802 of PLXP01000086.1, read as the reverse complement.
TGCAATGCCGGCACTCGCGTTCTGTTCGGATTCGAATACCACTGAACCATTCGTTACATTCACGGTTCCCAGGGATGTCCCGTTCATCTGTACAGCCAGAGAGCCCTCCGGTGCGACGCCGTAGCTGTAAACGGTAATAGTCGAGCCGACTTCGACATTGGCGGTTGACTGTACAGTCGATCCGTTGGTTGGACCAGCAATCGCCGATACTGGCGCCTTCGTGATTGTGAGCTTTTGGGTGGTGGTAGAAGCTTTGTAGCTTGAGTCGCCCGAATACGCTGCGGCAAGGGTGTACGTTCCNNTGGCAAGGCCCTCCGTGCCGCCATAAGGAGAGATGTTCGCGTAAAACTGCGATCCATAGACCGCGCTGGCTGGCGAGATAGCCGTCAGGTCACCGGTCTTTGCGTCATAGACGTTGAGGTTGAACTGCATGGAGCTGTTCTCAGGCGACTCGGTAACCTGAATCCCCTGGGACTGGCTGCTGGCGTTGCCTGTGTCGCCTCCGTACCTTGCATAAAGGGTGTAGGTCCCGCCGGGTAGGGCTTGAGTTAAGAACGAGGCCACACCGTTCGAGATCGCCGCGGTTATGATCCCGTCACTGTTCTCCTGTGAGTTGTCGCTCGTGAGGACGACATTGCCGGAGGCAGTGGACGGGCTGACGCCGACCTGGAAGTAAACAATTGAGCCATGAGCCACGGTGAGGGGGCTTGTGCTAAGCGAGCTTGCGCTTGTGCCCGCCGCAAGAGTGGTTGTGGTGGTGGCGAACTTGACGGTTCCCCAGTCGTTGACGAATTTGGCGACATCTATGCTTCCTATTCCCGTGGCCAGGTCGTACCCCTTGCCGGCGTTGTACCCGGCCATGAAGCTGTTCGACCCACAATTCGTACTGCCCGCCGTGCATAGCACCGAATTATTGCCTTGGGTGATGTCGTGAAAATCTGACGGATGGTTGGCCGCAAGGTTATAGATCCCGTAGTCGGCTTGTCCGAGACGCTGACCACCCTGGCTCTGAATAACCAGCGCCAAGATGCCGGCCATCGACGGCACAGCAGTCGACGTGCCGCCGACCGCGGTGGTCGTCGTAACCTGACCGTTCACCGAGCACGTTCCACCGCATCCCGTGGTCCCACTTACCGTTACGCAATCGGTATACGAATAGCTGTCCCCGTTCACGGTGTTGTCGGAGCAAATCGACCAAGCCGCGTTGAAGTACTGCGAATAGCCGTCGTCACTCATGAATGACCCGGAGAAAAACGAGACATCCGGCACATCCCGCACCGAGTCAACCGGGGTGAGGGAAGTCTGAAACGC